>NZ_LJSC01000067.1:0-3059 GCF_001303875.1 Gemmobacter sp. LW-1
GAGGGGCAGCTTGCCGGGCAGCCGGTGAAGCTGGCCGAGTATCAGAAGCGGTTCATCCGGGGGGCGCTGGCCGATGGCATCATGGTCGGGGTGCTGTCCATCGGCAGGGGCAATGCCAAGACCGCCACCTCGGCGGGCATCGGTTTGGGCGCGCTTATGGGCGTCTGGGATGACCAGCCGAAGCGGGAAATCATCATCGCGGCGCGAAACAGGGACCAAGCGAAAACCGCCTTCGGCTTTGTGGTCGGCTTTGTGCAGGGCTTGCCCGAGGCGGAACAGGAACTGTTCACCATCCGCCGCGGCTACAAGCTGGAAGTGGAATACTCGGCCAATGGCGGCGGGCTTCTGCGCGTCATTCCGGCAGACGGCAAGTCGATCCTCGGCGGTGCCCCGACACTGGCGATTCTGGACGAGCGGGCGGCATGGGAGCGCGACAAGGGCGACGCGCTGGAAAACGCCATTCTCTCGGGCCTTGGCAAGCGCAACGGGCGCGCGCTGATCATTTCCACCAGTGCCCCGGATGACGCCAACACCTTTTCCAAGTGGCTGGACGATCCGCCACCCGGCACCTATCGGCAGGAACATCGCCCGCCCTTTGGCCTGCCTGCTGACGATCTGGAAAGCCTGCTGGAAGCGAACCCCGGCGCGGCTGAGGGCATAGGCGCAAGCCCGGAATGGCTGGTGGCGCAGGCGCGCCGGGCGATTGCGCGCGGCGGATCGGCGCTGGCCTCCTTCCGCAACCTCAACCGTAACGAGCGGGTTTCGACCGAAGATCGGTCGGTGCTGGTGACAGTGGATGAATGGCTCTCCGCCGAGGTGGCGCCCGATGATCTGCCCGAGCGGGCCGGTCCCTGCGTTCTGGGCGTTGATCTGGGCGGCAGTCGCAGCATGTCGGCGGCGGCATTCTACTGGCCGGATACCGGGCGGCTGGAGGCTGTCGGCACCTTCCCGGCCTTCCCTTCGCTGCAAGACCGGGGCGAGGCTGACGGCGTGTCGGGCCGCTATGTCGAGATGAACGAGCGGGGCGAGTTGTCCACCATGGGCGAAAACACGGTGCCGCCCGGCCCGTGGCTGGCCTCTCTGGTGAAGCTGGCCGATGGCGCGAACCTCGCCTGCATCGTGGGCGACCGCTTCCGCCATGCCGAGTTTGTCGAGGCGATGAACAAGGCCGGGCTGCGAGTGCCGTTCATCTGGCGGGGCTTCGGCTGGAAGGATGGCTCCGAGGACATCGAGCGTTTCCGCCGTGCGCTGTTTGACGGAGAGGTGAAGGTGGCCCCTTCCATGCTTCTGCGGTCTGCCTTCGCGGATGCGATCACGCTGGTGGACCCGGCAGGCAATCACAAGCTGGCGAAAGCGCGGTCTCTGGGCCGGATCGACGCGGCGGCGGCGGCAGTGCTGGCCGTGGCCGAGGGGATGCGGCGGAAAGCTGCGCCGGCCAGAAATGCGAGGGCGCCGGTATGGGCATGACGTGGAACCGCCATTCTGCGGCTGTCACCAAGTCCCGGCGCTGGAAAGGGCTGAGGATGCAGGCGCTGCGCCGCGATGGCTTTGCCTGCGTCCAGTGCGGCGCCCGAAATGATCTTGAGGTGGATCACGTCCAGCCGGTGCGCAGCGCGCCCGAGCGGGCGTTTGATCTGACCAATCTGCAATGCCTCTGCCCTGCCTGCCACAGCCGCAAGACGCGGCTTGAAATCGGCTTGGGCAAGGATGACCCCGAGCGGAACGCTTGGAAAAACCTGCTGCGGGACATGCAGCGCAACCCTTCGAGCAATGAGGTATGACCATGCTTGACTCCGTGAAGATTGCCCGGCGCCAGTCGGAGATCCGCCAAGCCCTTGCGGGCCTTGTCGGCAAGACCGATGCGACCGCCGATGAACTGCGCCAGATGGAGGCGCTGGACGTTGAATATCGCCAGAACGAAACCCGCTATCGGGCGGCGCTGGTGGCCGAGGATACCGAACGCCGCGAGGCCGGGGCCGATCTGGAAACCCGTTCCAGCCGCGAAATGGCCGATCTGATGGCGCGCTTCGAACTGCGCCAGGTGGTGCTGTCGCTGGACGAAGGCCGGGCGCTGGACGGCCCGACCGCTGAAATCGTGTCGGAGCTGCGTTCGGCGGGCGGCTTCCGGGGTGTGCCGGTGCCGTGGGCGGCGCTGGAACAGCGGGCCGGGGAAACCGTGGCCTCGGGCACCCCGAACCCGATGCAGACCCGCCCCATCATCGACCGGCTGTTCCCGGCTTCGGTGGCGGGCCGCATGGGCGCCCAGATGATCACCATCGATTCGGGCGCGGTGGAATGGCCGGTGACGACTTCGGCGGTCACGGCGGGCTGGGCTGACGGCGAAACCGCCAATGTCGCGGGGCCGACCGCCTACGCCACGACCGACCGCGCGCTGTCGCCCGATCATAACCTCGGGGTGCAGATGCGGATCACCCGCAAGACCCTGAAACAGTCGGGCGATGCGCTGGAAGCTGCCATTCGCCGCGACATGAACGGCGCCATGCAGTCGGAACTGGACAAGGCCATTTTCCTCGGCACCGGGGCGAACGGGCAGCCCTTGGGCGTCATCACCGGGGCCGCGACCTATGGCATCACCAGCACGGCGGTTGCGGCTGCGGCGACGTGGGGCGCCTTCCGCGCGGCGGTGGTGCGCTTCATGGCCGCGAATGCCGCGAACGGGCCGGGCGACGTGAAGGCGCTGATCCGCCCCGAAGTCTGGGACTTCATGGATGACGCGGAAGCCTTCACCGGCACGGGCGTCACCGAATGGGCGCGCATGGCGGCGCAACTGGGCGAGATTGTGCAGTCGTCGAATGCGCTGGCGGCACCGGCTGGCAGCCCGTTGGCGACCTCGGCCCTGCTGACCACCAGCGCGGGCGGCGTGGCGCCGGTGTTTGTCGGCCTCTGGGGCGCGGTGGACCTGATCCGCGACCCGTTCAGCGATGCACAGGCTGGCGGGCTGCGCATCACGGCGCTGGCGACGGCGGATGTGACCGTGGCGCGGGCCTCGCAACTGCAACTGCTGACCGGCGTCGAGGTGGCGTAATGCTCTGGGGCGG
>NZ_LJSC01000068.1:0-10114 GCF_001303875.1 Gemmobacter sp. LW-1
CGATGCAGGCGAGGTTCGCGCCATCGGCCAGCTTCACCAGAGAGGCCAGCCACGGGCCGGGCGGCACCGTGTTTTCGCCCATGGTGGACAACTCGCCCCGCTCGTTCATCTCGACATAGCGGCCCGACACGCCGTCAGCCTCGCCCCGGTCTTGCAGCGAAGGGAAGGCCGGGAAGGTGCCGACAGCCTCCAGCCGCCCGGTATCCGGCCAGTAGAATGCCGCCGCCGACATGCTGCGACTGCCGCCCAGATCAACGCCCAGAACGCAGGGACCGGCCCGCTCGGGCAGATCATCGGGCGCCACCTCGGCGGAGAGCCATTCATCCACTGTCACCAGCACCGACCGATCTTCGGTCGAAACCCGCTCGTTACGGTTGAGGTTGCGGAAGGAGGCCAGCGCCGATCCGCCGCGCGCAATCGCCCGGCGCGCCTGCGCCACCAGCCATTCCGGGCTTGCGCCTATGCCCTCAGCCGCGCCGGGGTTCGCTTCCAGCAGGCTTTCCAGATCGTCAGCAGGCAGGCCAAAGGGCGGGCGATGTTCCTGCCGATAGGTGCCGGGTGGCGGATCGTCCAGCCACTTGGAAAAGGTGTTGGCGTCATCCGGGGCACTGGTGGAAATGATCAGCGCGCGCCCGTTGCGCTTGCCAAGGCCCGAGAGAATGGCGTTTTCCAGCGCGTCGCCCTTGTCGCGCTCCCATGCCGCCCGCTCGTCCAGAATCGCCAGTGTCGGGGCACCGCCGAGGATCGACTTGCCGTCTGCCGGAATGACGCGCAGAAGCCCGCCGCCATTGGCCGAGTATTCCACTTCCAGCTTGTAGCCGCGGCGGATGGTGAACAGTTCCTGTTCCGCCTCGGGCAAGCCCTGCACAAAGCCGACCACAAAGCCGAAGGCGGTTTTCGCTTGGTCCCTGTTTCGCGCCGCGATGATGATTTCCCGCTTCGGCTGGTCATCCCAGACGCCCATAAGCGCGCCCAAACCGATGCCCGCCGAGGTGGCGGTCTTGGCATTGCCCCTGCCGATGGACAGCACCCCGACCATGATGCCATCGGCCAGCGCCCCCCGGATGAACCGCTTCTGATACTCGGCCAGCTTCACCGGCTGCCCGGCAAGCTGCCCCTCGGGAATGATCAGCGTTTGCAGAAACTCGATTGCCGTCTCTGCAATTTCCCCCCCGGATTTTTTCGGGGGAGAGAAAAGAAAATCCAGACCGCCGGTCCGGGTCTCAGTCGAAACCGGGGCATTGGGACCATTCTTGCGGGGTCTGCCGCGCGGTCGCTTGGGGGCTTGCTCGGTCATGCCTCGGGCACCTCGCCCAGAGACACACCACGATAGCGGGCGCAGATGCGCGACGCGGCCAGCGACAGGCCAAGCGGGCGCTCGCGTTCGGTCGCCCCGGCCCGGTTGTCGTATAGCAGCGCCGCTTGATCAATGATCGCAAAGGCCAGATCGTCGGACAGTTCGGCCAGCGTCTCGGGCAGGGTCACGTTCGCCGCATGGGCCACGTCTCCAAGCGCAGCCGACAGCATAAGCAGCATGTCCGTATCATCGTCGTCAAAGTCGATACGGGCGTGCAGCTTCGCTTGTGTCAGCAGGTCGTTTGCCAGTGTCATTTCCTCAGTCTCGCTCGCTATTTGTGTTATATTATCACATAACATTTTAGACGTGAATCCGGCCCCCGCACCTTCCCCCCGCCATGCAGGAGAAGGCCCTTCGCTTCCTCGATCCGTATCCACGCGATGCCCTGTATCGGGGGCCAGCCGCTTCCCCCTGCGCTTCACACGCAGCCCGCCCTTTGCAGCCTTGCTCTGGTGCGGTCCCCGATCTGTCACCCTGCGCCGCAGCATCAGGTTCACCAGCCGGTGGGTATCATCGTCGCGTTTCTGTGCAGACCCAGAAGGAGCCGGTTCTGCACGGGGTGGGGTAGTCCCCGGATCGTCATAAGCCCGCTGATTTCGCTCAGCGGTCAGAGGCTAGGGCGGCTATGTGATGTGCCCGGTCTGTGCCGGTCTGCTCACTGGTGGGTGAAGCCCCCGCGCCGTGCCCGAGACGCGGGGGCACGCTCGGTCACTCAATCACTGGCAGGTCGTCATCATCGGCCCGATGCACGAACAGTTCCGCGACCATGCGGCGCATCATCGCCAGTTGCTTGGGCGTAGGTTTCCACCCCCGCCGCCGTGACTGCGCCATGATGCTGGCCGCGAAAGTCTGCGCCCATTCATTCGTTGCGGTCTTGGCGATGGTCGGAAGCCAGTAGAGGCATTCCGCCACGCTGCGCTCGCCGGTCTGGGGGAAGGTCGCGTGTTTCATGCCGCAGCCCTCCCCGAGACATGGGCGAGGAACCCGGCCTGTTCTTTGGGCGACAGGGCGTTGAAGCTGGCGAGGCAGAAAGCTTTGCGCTCGAACGGGGTGGCCCATTCCGCCCAGGTGCGCGCCTCGTCCAGCGCGTTCAACAGCGGCGGAACCGGGGCGCCGGGGCGCATCCGTTCCAGCGCGTCGGACATGATCAGCGCGGCGTCGGCAGGGTCGCAATTCTCGATGACCATGCGCAGAGTGTTTGCCCACTCGCGGCGCATGGTGTAATCTTGCTGCACGTCCCGCTCGGACTGTTCTTTAGCCCCGGTCGCGCCCGCCAGCGCGCCGGGGTTTTCCATTTCAGTGAACCCGCTCAGGTTCGCCAAGCGTGAAAATTTCGCTTTAGATTCAACAGGCAGAAAACCAAAGTTCGCCGATTTAGCGCCTTGATTTTTCAGGTGTTGCTCAAGCCCTCCGGGCCTACCACTTCCCCCGGATCAGCGGGGCAGTGTGTTTAGCGCGCGGTAATGCGCGGCGGGCCATCGGTGATATGGCCGATCAGGCTGGCCGGGCTGCCTTCTGCATGAAGAGCCGCAAGCACGCTTTCGGCCCGCCCGGCCGGGAGGCAGGCAAGAAAGCCGCCGGAGGTTTGCGGGTCGAACAGCAATGCGGTTTCGGGGCGATCCGCAGGGGCGTCCAGCCGCCCGACCAGCAAAGCCCGGTTTGCAGGCGCCAGCGACGAGGCGACACCTGCCGATGCCAGGGCTGCGGCGCCGGGCAGCAGGGGCAATGCCGCCAGTCGCAGGTCAGCGGCGGTGCCCGAGGCTTCGCAAATCTCCAGCAGATGCCCGGCGAGCCCGAAGCCGGTCACATCGGTCAGGGCGCGGGCTTCGGCTGCGAGCAGCCTCGCCGCCGCCAGCGGTGCCGTGGTCATCGAGGCCAGCGCCGCCGCATAGGAATCCCCCAGCAGGCCACCGGGCAGACGGGTGCCCGCCATCTCGGCCGCCAGAATGGTGCCGGTGCCCAGCGGTTTGGTCAGCAGGATCGCATCGCCCGGTTGCGCGCCGCCCTTGCGGCGGATCTGCGCGGCCTCGCCGGTGACGGTGAAGCCCAGGGTCAGCTCGGCACCGATGCTGGTATGCCCGCCGATGATAGCCGCCCCCGCCTCGGCAAAGGTGGCACCAGCCATGGTCATGATCTCGGCCAGCATTTCGGCCTGAAGCCGGTCTGACAGGCGGGGCAGGGTGATCTGCGCCAGTACGGCGCGCGGGGTGGCACCCATGGCCCAGACATCGCCCATCGCATGCAGGGCGGTGATGCGGGCCATGATGCCGGGATCAAGGCTGAAGGCGCGCAGGTGATCGGTTGTCAGCACTTCGAAGCCCGTGCCGCGCCGGATCACCGCCGCATCGTCGCCGGGGCCGGTGACAATATCCGGGTCCGTCGTGTCGGGCAGGCGGGCCAGCGCCGACGCGAGTGGCTCCGCGCCCACTTTCGCCCCGCAGCCGCCACAGAGCGGTTTGGGCCCCAGCGCCTCGGCCAGGCCCGCGGCGGCCGGTTGCGGCAGTGGCGGCACCGGCATCGCGGGATAGCTGGTGAACTTCGCGATGAAGGTGCGGTCGATCCGATCCTTCCAGCGCCAGAGCAGCGGATGTGTCAGCCGCAGCCCGAACTTGTCGGCCACTGCATTCCGCCGCCCGGTCGAGACCAGCTTGAGGTAATCGCGTTGCGGCTGATAGCGGCGCATCGTGCCGGTTTCCGCCAGCGCCACGCGCAGGTTATGCAGCAGCACCGGCGCTTCGCGCACCGCAAAGACCCCGGCCTTGGCGCGCGGTGCATGGGACAGATGCGCGCAATCCCCTGCGGCGAAGATCGCGGGGTCAGAACTTTGCAGCGTCGGGCCGACGGTGATGAAGCCGTCGTGCAGGTCCAGCCCGGTATCGGCAAGCCAGCCCTGCGGCCGTGACCCGGCGACGGAAAGCGTGAAATCCGAGGGCAGCTCGCGCCCGTCGGTCAGGGTCACACTTTCAGCCCGTATCTTCGCGGGCGTAGCGCCGGTCAGCAGTGTCACGCCCTCGCGTATCAGTTCCGCCATCAGCGCGGCACGCGCACCGGTGCCGATATGGGGAAGGGCGGTTGCCTCGCGCTCCAGCAGCGTGACCTGTGGGGTTACGCCAGCACCGCGCAGCCGATGCGCCGAGGCCAGCGCCAGTTCGACCCCGCCGACCCCGGCCCCCACGATGACCACACGCGGGGCGGGGAGGGCGCGTGTGACGAAAGCCTCCCACGCCTCGGCATAGGCACCCAAGGGCTTGGCAGAAATGCCATGCGCGGCATAGCCCGGCAGGTCCGGCAGGCCCGAGCCGATGCCGATGTCGACCGAGGCGATGTCATAGGCGACCGGCCCGCGCCCCTCCAGCAGCACATGGCGCCTGGTGCGGTCGATCCCCACAGCCCGGTCCAGGATCACCCTTGCCCCGGCAAAACGCGCCAGAGGCACAAGGTCGATCATGATTTCGTCACGCCGGTAATGCCCGGCGATCAGGCCGGGCAGCATGCCGGTATAGGGCGCCACCGGGCCGGGGTTGATCACGGTCAGCCGCGCGCCGGGTAGCGGCCGCATCCCCCACATCCGCAGCACGAGCGCATGCGCATGGCCGCCACCCACCAGCACCAGATCCCTTGTTTGCGGAAAACCCTGCATCCTGCCCCCGTCGCGCCTGCCGCAGCCTATCCGCCTCCATGGGCCATGGCGAGAGGCGCGGCTGCGACATCTTGGGTCGCAGGCGGGGATGACCTTGCCCCGCGCCGCAGCTATCGGAAAGGGGCGGAACAGGAACGGCGAGACATGAAATATCTTCTTGGCGTGGATACGGGCGGCACCTACACCGATGCGGCCATCATGGACGAAGCGGCGACGCAGGTGGTGGGCAAGGCGAAATCGCTGACCACGCGCGCTGATCTCAGCCTCGGGATTGGCCGCGCTGTCGATGCGGCGCTGGCGGCGGCGCAGGTCGCGCCTGCCGACGTGGCCATGGTGTCACTGTCGACAACGCTTGCCACCAATGCGCTGGTCGAGGGGCAGGGCGGCCGCGTCGCGCTGG
This sequence comes from Gemmobacter sp. LW-1, assembly GCF_001303875.1. Lineage (NCBI taxonomy): Bacteria > Pseudomonadati > Pseudomonadota > Alphaproteobacteria > Rhodobacterales > Paracoccaceae > Gemmobacter > Gemmobacter sp. LW-1. The sequence continues at coordinate 5,398 of NZ_LJSC01000068.1, forward strand.
TCTTCATCGGTTTCGATGCTGCCGATCTTGAACGTGGCGGGCTGACCGAGGCTTTGGGCGGTGATCCGGTGATCCGTCTGGCGGGCGGTCACGAACATTCCGGTGCCGAGTCCGCACCGCTGGATCTTGCCACGCTGGAGGCTGAGGCTGCGCGGCTGGCGCCCGATGTCATGGGCTTTGCCGTGGCCGCCCGTTTTGCCACCCGCAACCCGGCACATGAGGTCGCGGCCCGCGCCGCGATCCGTGCCGCGACCGGGCGGCCAGTGACCTGCTCGCACGAGCTTTCGGCCGGGCTGAACGGCCCGAAACGCGCGCTGACTGCCGTGCTGAACGCCCGGTTGATCGGAATGATAGACCGGCTGGTCGCGGCCTGCGAGCGGCATCTGGCCGCTGTCGGCATCGACGCGCCGCTGATGGTGGTGCGTGGCGACGGCGCGCTGATTTCCGCCGCCATGGTGCGGGAGCGTCCCATTGAAACCATCCTCTCCGGCCCCGCCGCCAGCATCGTCGGTGCGCGCTGGCTGACGGGCGAGCCTGATGCGCTGGTCTCCGATATCGGCGGCACCACCACCGACGTGGCGCTTCTGAAAGACGGCCTGCCCGAGATCGACCCCGAGGGCGCGCGCGTCGGCGGCTTCCGCACCATGGTGGAGGCCGTGGCGATGCGCACCACCGGCCTTGGTGGCGATTCAGAGGTGCATCTGCTGCAAGCCGGGCTTGAGGGCGGCTTGCGGCTTGGCCCCCGGCGGCTGGTGCCGGTCTCGCTTCTGGCGGTCGATCATGCGGAGATGGTGCATGCGGCACTGGACCGTGCGTTGTCGGCCGAGGTGTCGGGCGATTTCGACGGGCGTTTCGTCATCCCCATGCAGGGCCAGACCGGCGGGCTGACCGCGCGGGAGGCCGCGCTGCTGGCCCGGATCGACGCGCCGATGCCGATGGCCCGCCCGATCACCTCGCGGCTGGAAGTGGCGGCGATGGACCGGCTGGTCGCGCGTGGGCTGGTGATGATTTCCGGCGTCACCCCTTCGGATGCCAGTCATGTTCTGGGGGGTCTGGCCGATTGGGATGCTTTGGCCTCTGAAAAGGCGCTGCGCCTGTTGGGACGGCGGCGGACAGGGCGGGGCGAGCGTTTCGCCACCGATCCGGCGGTTCTGGCGCGGATGATCGTCGACCAGTTGACCGCGCAAACCGTCGATTGCCTGCTGGAGGCCGCCTTCGCCGAAGATCCGGCTTTCGCAGGTGAGGCGCCTGAAGTTCTGGCGCGCCACCTGCTGACCCGGCAGGGGCTGGCGCGGCATCGCGGCGTGGTTGACATCGGGCTGCGGCTGGCGGTGCCGGTGATCGGCCTCGGCGCCTCGGCGCCCTTTTATTACGGCGCGGTCGGGGATCGGCTTGGCAGCCGGATGATCCTCCCGGAACATGCCGGGGTTGCCAATGCCATTGGCGCCGTGGTCGGCCAGGTCAGCCAGCGCGCCACCGGCCTTGTCACCAGCCCCGGAGAAGGGCGCTTCATTGCCCATCTGCCCGCCGGCAACGTGCTGTTTTCCAGTGCTGATTCCGCCATGGCCGCGCTGGAGACCGCACTTGCCGACGAGGCGCGCAGCCGCGCCGCCCGCGCCGGTGCCGAGGAAGTGCATATCGCCACCCACCGCGACATCCGCGAGGCCGAGGTGGAGGGCAACCGCATGTTCCTTGAGGCCACGCTCAGTGTCACCGCCTCGGGGCGGCCGCGCGTGGCGCATGGCTGAAGCGGCAGGCGAGAAAAGTTGCGATTCCCGCTTGACCTCCCCGCCGGGCTTCACTAGGAACCGCGCCAGTGGCTAGGTAGCTCAGTTGGTTAGAGCACACGACTCATAATCGTGGGGTCGGGGGTTCAAATCCCCCCCTCGCCACCACTCAATCAAGTAATATCGAGCCGTTGGGTGGGGTGCCGGAAGTGGTGCGTTGGAGCGTCTAAACGATCTTCGTGTTGACGGTCCTTTTCCGGCAGATCAATGGCCCGACCGGGCTGACGCCCCGGGATCGGCGATCTGTGGTTTGACACGTCGAGCAACAGCAAATGCTACCGCTGGGGCGGGGCCAACTGGATCTCGGTGCAGGACAGCAATATTCCCGATCTGCTGTCCACCACATCGGCGCAGTCTTCGGCGATCACCAGCCTGCAGAATGATCTGGCGGGCAAGGCCCCGGCCTCGGCGCTGAATGCGCTGACGACGCGGGTGACGACGGCGGAGGGCAATATCACCGCCAATGCCGGTGCCCTGACGGCGCTCAGCGCCGATGTGGGGAAGTTCGCGGCGGCAGGAAAGTTCCGGGTCAGCGTCGAGGCCACGCCTTCCGGCGCCACTTCGCGCATCGGCCTGTCTGCCACGGCCTCGGGCGGGGCCACCACCCAGACGGCGGCGCTGTTTCTGGAGGCCACCAGCTCGGGCGTGGGGCGGGTGCTGGTCAATGCCGACCGCTTTGCCATCATCAACGGCGACGCGCGCGACGTGCCCTTCGTGCTCGAAGGTGGCGCCACCTACATCAAGAAGGTGATGATCAAGTCCGGCGACATCGATGCCGACAAGATCGACACCGACAGCTTCAGCACCGCCGGCATGGCGCTGTTCGGCGGCACGCTGCAATCCGACAATTATGCCCCGGGCGCGGCGGGCTGGCGCATCCGCAGGAACGGTGTTGCCGAGTTCTGGGGCCTGATCGTGCGCGGCTCGATCCAGGACGGTGCGGTCTCTGACCGGGCGGTCACCGCGCGGCCGGGCGACTGGACCAATGACACGACGGGGTCCTGGAGTGTGGTGAACACCGTCACCCTGACCGGCCTGTCCCCCGATGCCATCTACTTTGCCAATATCAAGCTGGAGACCCGCAACCAGCTGACCGGCGACGGCAACACCCGCTACCGCGTCGAGCGGGATCTGCGCGATGGCGGCACCTGGCTTGGCTACGAGACGCTGGGCGGGACCGACCAGTCCACGACGGACTGGCTGATGCGCATCCACAGCGACTCGATCAACGGCGATTTTGACGGGGTGCGCTACCGGGTCAGCATTCTGACCGGCTCGGTCAGCAGCCCGATCTTGCGCAGGCTGCGCATGACCATCACAGGAGTGACACGATGATTGTCTGGGCCGAGGCCGATGCGGCGGGNNCCCGCCGTGACCGGAAAATGCACCAATCCCGAAGATGTGCCGGAGGGCGCGGTGATCGTGCCGCCCGGTATCGATCCCGCCACATGCATTCTGCGCGGCGGGGAATGGCTGCCGCAGCCGCAGGAGGAGACCCCATGACCACTGTCGCCATCGATCCCGCCGTCGCCCTTGCCGAGGCCCATGCCCTGGTCGAGCATTACCGCAACCGCAGCCTGATCCAGGCGCAGGCCATCGCGGATCTTCAGGCCCGCATCACCGAACTGGAAGCCGCCCTTCCGGCGGAGGAGGCCCCCGATGCCTGATCTGCCCGTCAGCTATGCCACCGGCACGGTCACCCTCGGGGCAGGCTCCACCACCGTCACCGGCAGCGGCACCAGCTGGATCGCCGCCGGGCTGGAGGCAGGGGACATGTTCTGGGCGGCCAGGCTGAGTGTCAGGATCGCCAGCGTCAACAGCGCGACCTCGCTCACGCTCGCTTATCCCTGGCCGGGGGCCGCCCAGACCGCTGTGAACTACGAGGTCCGCTTCACGCCGGATATGACCCGCGCGCTGGCCTCGGCGCGGGAACTGCTGGAGGAGCTTTCGAACGGCAATCTTTCGGCGCTTGCGGCGCTGGAAACGATGGCGAACAAGCTGCCGTGGTTCGATGGCGCAGGCTCTGCGCAACTGGCAGACCTGACATCGCAGGCCCGTGGTCTGCTGGGCGGCTCTGCCCTCTCGCGGGCGGGCAGCGATTATACGCTCAACGGCAAGCTGCTCGGCACCGCCGTGACCCAGAACGACAAGGATACCGCCGCCGGGCGGTTGCTGAAGACTGGCGATTTCGGTCTGGGCACCGCAATTTCTCTGACCGCTGCGGATAATCTCGATACCATCCTGACTTCCGGGCTTTTCTACAATTCGTCATCGGCCAACACGACCGGGAACAATTACCCGCCGGGGATCTCCGGTGCTGGCGCCCTGATCGTGGTGGCGCGCAGCACCACCAACGTGATCCAGAAGTTCATCAGCTACGGCGGCGCCTCCATCGCATCGGCCCTGCGGGAGTTCTCCCGAAGCTGGGGCACATCCGGCTGGGGACCGTGGGTGGAGCAATTCCATCAGGGATCGCTGCTCGGGACGGTCTCCCAGTCCGGCGGCGTTCCGACCGGCAAGGTCATCGAACGCGGCAGCAATGCCAATGGCGAATATGTCCGCTTCGCTGACGGCACCCAGATCTGCACGGTCATTGCCGCCGGGGTGGATGCCGCGACCGCAGCCGGGCCGATCTACATGCACAGCAACCTGCTGACATGGACCTTCCCGGCCTCGTTCCTCTCCGCCCCTGTGGTGACAGGGGGCGGCGGCAATGCGGCGCGCTGGCTGGGGATCAACGCGCCCTCGGTCGGCAGTGTGCAGTACCGCGTCTTCTCCTATGCCTCGTCGGGCACCCTTTCGCTGCCCGGCCTGACCGCCATCGGCCGCTGGTTCTGAGGAGGACCACCCATGCAGATCTCGTTCTCGCCCTTCCGCGCCGATTCCGCCCTCACCCTGTCCCGGCAGGGCGATGTCCTGACCATCGACGG
>NZ_LJSC01000069.1:0-3071 GCF_001303875.1 Gemmobacter sp. LW-1
CCGCCCCAGAGCATTACGCCACCTCGACGCCGGTCAGCAGTTGCAGTTGCGAGGCCCGCGCCACGGTCACATCCGCCGTCGCCAGCGCCGTGATGCGCAGCCCGCCAGCCTGTGCATCGCTGAACGGGTCGCGGATCAGGTCCACCGCGCCCCAGAGGCCGACAAACACCGGCGCCACGCCGCCCGCGCTGGTGGTCAGCAGGGCCGAGGTCGCCAACGGGCTGCCAGCCGGTGCCGCCAGCGCATTCGACGACTGCACAATCTCGCCCAGTTGCGCCGCCATGCGCGCCCATTCGGTGACGCCCGTGCCGGTGAAGGCTTCCGCGTCATCCATGAAGTCCCAGACTTCGGGGCGGATCAGCGCCTTCACGTCGCCCGGCCCGTTCGCGGCATTCGCGGCCATGAAGCGCACCACCGCCGCGCGGAAGGCGCCCCACGTCGCCGCAGCCGCAACCGCCGTGCTGGTGATGCCATAGGTCGCGGCCCCGGTGATGACGCCCAAGGGCTGCCCGTTCGCCCCGGTGCCGAGGAAAATGGCCTTGTCCAGTTCCGACTGCATGGCGCCGTTCATGTCGCGGCGAATGGCAGCTTCCAGCGCATCGCCCGACTGTTTCAGGGTCTTGCGGGTGATCCGCATCTGCACCCCGAGGTTATGATCGGGCGACAGCGCGCGGTCGGTCGTGGCGTAGGCGGTCGGCCCCGCGACATTGGCGGTTTCGCCGTCAGCCCAGCCCGCCGTGACCGCCGAAGTCGTCACCGGCCATTCCACCGCGCCCGAATCGATGGTGATCATCTGGGCGCCCATGCGGCCCGCCACCGAAGCCGGGAACAGCCGGTCGATGATGGGGCGGGTCTGCATCGGGTTCGGGGTGCCCGAGGCCACGGTTTCCCCGGCCCGCTGTTCCAGCGCCGCCCACGGCACCGGCACACCCCGGAAGCCGCCCGCCGAACGCAGCTCCGACACGATTTCAGCGGTCGGGCCGTCCAGCGCCCGGCCTTCGTCCAGCGACAGCACCACCTGGCGCAGTTCGAAGCGCGCCATCAGATCGGCCATTTCGCGGCTGGAACGGGTTTCCAGATCGGCCCCGGCCTCGCGGCGTTCGGTATCCTCGGCCACCAGCGCCGCCCGATAGCGGGTTTCGTTCTGGCGATATTCAACGTCCAGCGCCTCCATCTGGCGCAGTTCATCGGCGGTCGCATCGGTCTTGCCGACAAGGCCCGCAAGGGCTTGGCGGATCTCCGACTGGCGCCGGGCAATCTTCACAGAGTCAAGCATGGTCATACCTCATTGCTCGATAGGGTTGCAGGTTCCGCCGCCAGAGAGGCGACGGCATCGGCCCAAGCCTTGCGCTCGGGGGATTTCTCTTTATGACCGCATTCGATGCGGGTCTTTCGGGTGTGACAGGGGCCACACAGGGCTTGCAGGTTGCGCGGATCGAAGGCCAATTCCGGGTGCGTCCGCACCGGCCTGATATGGTCCACCTCCAGCCGCCGCCGCTCGCCGCAGCACCGGCATTTCCAGCCGTCCCGCTCCAGCACCGCAGCCCGCAGAACCTTCCACCGGGCGGTGCGGGTGACGTGCCGTGAATGGCGGTGATGTTCGCGCCTCACATCCATGCGACACGCGCCTTTCTGGTGGGTGCAGCCTTGCGCCGCTGCCCCTCGGCCACGGCCAGCACAACAGCCGCCGCCGCGTCGATGCGGCCCAGAGACCGCGCTTTCGCCAGCTTGTGATTGCCTGCCGGGTCCACCAGCGTGATCGCATCCGCGAAGGCAGATCGCAGAAGCAGGCTTGGCACCACCTTCACCTCGCCGTCGAACAGCGCGCGGCGGAACCGCTCAATATCCTCGCTGCCATCCTTCCAGCCGAAGCCGCGCCAGACGAAGGGAACGCGCAGGCCCGCGCCATTCATCGCCTCGACAAATTCAGCGTGACGGAAGCGGTCGCCCGCGATGCAGGCGAGGTTCGCGCCATCGGCCAGCTTCACCAGAGAGGCCAGCCACGGGCCGGGCGGCACCGTGTTTTCGCCCATGGTGGACAACTCGCCCCGCTCGTTCATCTCGACATAGCGGCCCGACACGCCGTCAGCCTCGCCCCGGTCTTGCAGCGAAGGGAAGGCCGGGAAGGTGCCGACAGCCTCCAGCCGCCCGGTATCCGGCCAGTAGAATGCCGCCGCCGACATGCTGCGACTGCCGCCCAGATCAACGCCCAGAACGCAGGGACCGGCCCGCTCGGGCAGATCATCGGGCGCCACCTCGGCGGAGAGCCATTCATCCACTGTCACCAGCACCGACCGATCTTCGGTCGAAACCCGCTCGTTACGGTTGAGGTTGCGGAAGGAGGCCAGCGCCGATCCGCCGCGCGCAATCGCCCGGCGCGCCTGCGCCACCAGCCATTCCGGGCTTGCGCCTATGCCCTCAGCCGCGCCGGGGTTCGCTTCCAGCAGGCTTTCCAGATCGTCAGCAGGCAGGCCAAAGGGCGGGCGATGTTCCTGCCGATAGGTGCCGGGTGGCGGATCGTCCAGCCACTTGGAAAAGGTGTTGGCGTCATCCGGGGCACTGGTGGAAATGATCAGCGCGCGCCCGTTGCGCTTGCCAAGGCCCGAGAGAATGGCGTTTTCCAGCGCGTCGCCCTTGTCGCGCTCCCATGCCGCCCGCTCGTCCAGAATCGCCAGTGTCGGGGCACCGCCGAGGATCGACTTGCCGTCTGCCGGAATGACGCGCAGAAGCCCGCCGCCATTGGCCGAGTATTCCACTTCCAGCTTGTAGCCGCGGCGGATGGTGAACAGTTCCTGTTCCGCCTCGGGCAAGCCCTGCACAAAGCCGACCACAAAGCCGAAGGCGGTTTTCGCTTGGTCCCTGTTTCGCGCCGCGATGATGATTTCCCGCTTCGGCTGGTCATCCCAGACGCCCATAAGCGCGCCCAAACCGATGCCCGCCGAGGTGGCGGTCTTGGCATTGCCCCTGCCGATGGACAGCACCCCGACCATGATGCCATCGGCCAGCGCCCCCCGGATGAACCGCTTCTGATACTCGGCCAGCTTCACCGGCTGCCCGGCAAGCTGCCCCTC
>NZ_LJSC01000070.1:0-34736 GCF_001303875.1 Gemmobacter sp. LW-1
GTGAAGATTGCCCGGCGCCAGTCGGAGATCCGCCAAGCCCTTGCGGGCCTTGTCGGCAAGACCGATGCGACCGCCGATGAACTGCGCCAGATGGAGGCGCTGGACGTTGAATATCGCCAGAACGAAACCCGCTATCGGGCGGCGCTGGTGGCCGAGGATACCGAACGCCGCGAGGCCGGGGCCGATCTGGAAACCCGTTCCAGCCGCGAAATGGCCGATCTGATGGCGCGCTTCGAACTGCGCCAGGTGGTGCTGTCGCTGGACGAAGGCCGGGCGCTGGACGGCCCGACCGCTGAAATCGTGTCGGAGCTGCGTTCGGCGGGCGGCTTCCGGGGTGTGCCGGTGCCGTGGGCGGCGCTGGAACAGCGGGCCGGGGAAACCGTGGCCTCGGGCACCCCGAACCCGATGCAGACCCGCCCCATCATCGACCGGCTGTTCCCGGCTTCGGTGGCGGGCCGCATGGGCGCCCAGATGATCACCATCGATTCGGGCGCGGTGGAATGGCCGGTGACGACTTCGGCGGTCACGGCGGGCTGGGCTGACGGCGAAACCGCCAATGTCGCGGGGCCGACCGCCTACGCCACGACCGACCGCGCGCTGTCGCCCGATCATAACCTCGGGGTGCAGATGCGGATCACCCGCAAGACCCTGAAACAGTCGGGCGATGCGCTGGAAGCTGCCATTCGCCGCGACATGAACGGCGCCATGCAGTCGGAACTGGACAAGGCCATTTTCCTCGGCACCGGGGCGAACGGGCAGCCCTTGGGCGTCATCACCGGGGCCGCGACCTATGGCATCACCAGCACGGCGGTTGCGGCTGCGGCGACGTGGGGCGCCTTCCGCGCGGCGGTGGTGCGCTTCATGGCCGCGAATGCCGCGAACGGGCCGGGCGACGTGAAGGCGCTGATCCGCCCCGAAGTCTGGGACTTCATGGATGACGCGGAAGCCTTCACCGGCACGGGCGTCACCGAATGGGCGCGCATGGCGGCGCAACTGGGCGAGATTGTGCAGTCGTCGAATGCGCTGGCGGCACCGGCTGGCAGCCCGTTGGCGACCTCGGCCCTGCTGACCACCAGCGCGGGCGGCGTGGCGCCGGTGTTTGTCGGCCTCTGGGGCGCGGTGGACCTGATCCGCGACCCGTTCAGCGATGCACAGGCTGGCGGGCTGCGCATCACGGCGCTGGCGACGGCGGATGTGACCGTGGCGCGGGCCTCGCAACTGCAACTGCTGACCGGCGTCGAGGTGGCGTAATGCTCTGGGGCGGCAACCTCGGCGCGCTGGAACTTCGCAACGAGGGCGGGGCAACCCGCCTTCGGGCGACCTTCCCCTATGGCGCGGAAACCGAACTGGCACCGGGGCGGCGCGAGGTTATCGCCCCTCGGGCCTTCGCGGGCCGGATCGAGGCGGGCGGCGAAATCCACCTGCTTTCCGGTCACGACTTCAACAAGCCCCTCGCCAGCACGGCGGCGGGCACCCTGACCCTGCGCGATACCGATACCGCACTGGAACTGGACGCCACGATTGACGGGGCGACGACCTGGGCGCGGGACTTCCTTGCCGCCCATGCGGCGGGGCTGATCCGTGGCCTTTCCCCCGGCTTCCGCGTCACCCCGGCAGGCGAGCGGATCGAGCGGCGCGGGCAGGATCTTCTGCGCACCGTCACCTCGGCCGACCTGTTCGAACTCTCGGCCGTCACCCGCCCCGCCTATCCCGCCGCACAGATCGAGGCGCGGGCTTGGGGCGCTGAGGCACCCGACGCGGGCCTGCATCGCACGATCAACCGTTGGAGGCTCTGATGTTTGCCAAGTTGTTCAATCGCGCCAAAGCCGAACCCGTGCCGGAAAAGCGCAGCGCCATGGTCTCGGGCTATACCGCCGAAATCATCGGCGCGCGGGAAAGCTACATCGCGGGCCGGTCTGGCATCGCGGAACTGACTGCGACTGTCCAGACCTGTGTGACCCTCTGGGAATCGGCCCTGTCGCTGGCCGATGTGACAGGGGCGCCGATGCTGGACCGCCGCACCATGGCCCTGATCGGGCGATCTGCGGCCCTGCGTGGTGAGGCGCTGTTCCTGATCCGTGACCGGCTGGTGCCCTGTGCCGATTGGGACTTGTCCACCCGCGAGGGCATACCGCGCGCCTATCGCGTGTCTGTGTCCGATGTATCCGGGCCGCGTTCTGAAACCGTGCTGGCGGCTGAGGTGCTGCACCTGCGCATCGGTGCGGATACCGTGGCGCCGTGGTCTGGCACCTCGCCCCTGCGCCGTGCGGCCTTGACGGCTTCGCTGTTGAACGAGGTGGAAACCGCCTTGCGCGATACCTACCGCGATGCGCCCATAGGATCGAAAATCGCCCATGTGCCCGAGGGATCGAGCGACGACATGGCGACGATGCGCACCAGCTTCCGGGGGCGGCGCGGTTCGACCCTGATCATCGAAGGCACGGCGCAGGCGGTGGCGGCTGGGATGCACCCGAACATGGGCCGGGCACCGGATGACCTGACGCCCGATCTGTCCAAGGCGATGACGGCGGAAACGCTGGAGGCGGCGCGCGGCGCGATCTGCGCGGCCTTCGGCGTCCTGCCTGCGCTGTTCTCGCCAGCGGCGCAGGGTCCGCTTGTGCGCGAGGCACAGCGTCATCTGGCGGGCTGGATGCTGCAACCCCTGGCCGAGGTGCTGGCCGAGGAAGCATCGGCCAAGCTGGGCGGCGCGGTTGTGATCGACGTAGGGCGCCCGCTGCAAGCCTTCGACGCGGGCGGCAGGGCACGGGCACTGTCTGCGCTGATCGAGGCCATGGGCCGGGCCAAAGAACTCGGCCTGTCCCCCGCTGAAATCGGCGCGGCCTTCACCAGCGTGAACTGGGGCGGCGGCGACGGGCTGGCCTGACGAGACAGGGCCGGGATGCGCCCTGCGGTTTTCCTTGATGGCCGCGAAGCATCTGGGATTAGACGGTGAGTGCCCGGCTATGGGATATTGCCAAAACCCCGTCATGGCGCGGCCCTATCTCCGTGGGGCGCGGCGCAGATCGTCACGGTTGACAGGCTGGGGGCGATCACGGGCCGGGGCTGCGGATGCGCCCCGGCCTTTCCGTGCGCGCGTGGGGTCTCCTCAACCGGCGCAATTTTGCGCCCGTTGAATATCGGCCTTTCCGTGCGCGCGCGGGGGTGGCGCCCATAGGGGTCGGTATACTATACCCACCCCATTCATCCGCGCCCGCGCCAAGATGCGGCTGGCGGATGAGTATGACGCGGCAAAGGCGGCTGGTGAGGTTGCGGGAGACGGGAACCCAACCGTTGTGGACCCCAACGGTTGCAAGCCCACCGCCGCAGACCTTGGCCTTAGCCTCAGCGGGCAACTTTGACCGTGTTCAGCCAATGGGCTGTCAACTGGTCAATCTGCCTGAGCAATTCTTCGCTCCTGCGATAGTCTTTACTTCTCACCAAGGCATCCAGCGCGAGGTGAATCCCCTGATGGATGTTTTGAATATCGTCTATGGCGTCTTTGCTTGCTACTTTCATGTATTGCCTCCCAAAGCTGAAAATACGTCGTCAAAAAAGACTGTCTTCGATGCCGAGTGGCGGATTGCCTCGGCCTCTACCTTGGTCTGATGACACATAGTCAGAGAACACCTGTAAAATGCCCAAAGCTTGATCTAGGTCTTTGTCGCTTTGGAACTTTGAAAGCTGCTCCTTCGCGTTTTCTATGACTTGCTTAATTTCATCATCCGATTTCCCGCCACCCATGGCCGTTATGGCGGCCAACATTACCTCGGAAATGCTTCCATGGAGCGGCGGATACTTTTCCTCCAGTGTAGCAACTATCTCCGCATTCATGCTGCGATTGTTCGCATCTGCGGCTGCCTTGATGCGGTCGCGCATCCCGTCGGGAAGGCGAAGCACAAACTTATCACTCTCTCGATTTGTTGGAATCGCCATGCCTGCCCTCTGTTTTGTGGCACCGTGCCACAACTTTTCACTTGACGAAATGCAGGCACGGTGCCACCAATAAGGCACGGTGCCACTACGGAGTGAAACCATGACCGACCGCAAACCGATGCAGCTTCGCCTGCCGCCCGATCTGAAAGCGTGGATCAAGGCCGAGGCCGAGAAGAACGGCGCCAGCCAGAATAGCGAGGTCATCCGCGCGCTGCGTGCGGCGATGGCCCGCGACGATCTGCAACCCTCCACCTGACCCAAGGAGACAGCTATGACCATGATCAACCCCGCTTCGGGGACCGATACCGGCGTGCCTGGCGGTGCGCTTGAACGCCTCGCCCTGTTCGCGGAATGGACCCGCACCACGCCGCCCGAGCGCATCACCGAGGGCAAGGGCGAGGATCTGACCTTTTCCCGCGATCTGCTGACCTATGCCCGCCGCTACGGTCTCAACCTTGACTGGTTCTTTCTGGACGACGAGCGCGGCCTTGTCATGTCCTACCACAACGCGGCCCTGAAAGGCGGTGTGCAATGAACGGCAAGGGCGCCTCCACCGAGGAAATCATGGAACTGTATAACCAGATGCAGCCCGTAACGCAGATGATCTTCACGGGCTTCCTCAAGGCGGCCTTCATCGCAAAGACGGTCAGCGAAGAAGTCGCCTTGGAACGCGCGACGGCTCTTATGGAGCGTCACCGCGCCGGGGACGAAATCACCGTGGCGGATCTGGAAAGCATCGGTGCATAGGTTGCATGGCTTGCTATGACGTGGTAAGCATGTTCCATGTACATCGCATCTTACACCCCGAAGCTGACCCCGGAAGAAGCACAACGCTTCTGGATGACGCCTGTCGAGGTGTGCCGCCTTGCGGCGGTTGGAGAGGCGAGCGACCCGAAAGTGAAGAAGTTGCTCAACACTTTGTCGGATAGGGGGCATGTGCCTTTTGTGAAGTCCGGGGCTGCGAAAACGGCCCCGAGACTCTATTCGCTGGTGTCTGCTGCGATGCTGCGCACGATCTGGGATGTGATCGAGGATGGCCGAACCTACCGCTATGCTGAGCCTGTGGCGCAAGCTGTCGCTGACGCTCTGCTGAAAGGGGTAGCGCGCTTCGAAGATCTGATTGCCATGGACGTAAACATGGGTAATGCGCAGATCATCTTCGCGGGCATGAAAGACGATGGCACCCCGCGCACTTTGAGATGGGCACAGAAGACCATAAGCGGGGGGCTTAGTATGGCCTTTTCCGTCTATGAAGCGGGCTATCTGATCCAGCGAATTTGCGGGATCTATGCCGATTTTTGGGCCGATGATCTGAAGGCGCGTAACCTGCTTGACGAGGTGCCATTTGAAATCGGTCTTGACGGCTGGCCCGTGGAGGAAGGTGGCGTATGAGCAACCGGCGCGCGCCATTTACCCAATCTGACCTGACGAAGGTTCTCAAGGCCTTCAAGGACGCGGGCTTGCCCACGCCCCAGATCGTGATTGAACCGCAGCGTCTGACGGTTTCGCCAATGACCGACGCAACGGGGAAAGCCACCCCGAACCCTTGGGATGAATGATGAAACAGAAACGCCAGTTTCCCGGAGCATCCCCCTACACCGACCGCCACGGGCAACGCCGCTGGAGGTATCGGAAGGGCGGGTTTTCGCGTGAATTGGGCACCGAATACGGTTCACCCGAATTTGTCCAGCGGTATGAAGCGGCCTTGCTGGAACATCGGACGGGCAAGAAGGCCGGGGCAGGCGCTGCAACCACCATTCCCGGTTCGGTCAACGATCTGGTTGCTTCTTGGTATCAGTCCCCTGAATGGAAAGGGCTGGCAGATCTGACAAGGAAAACCTACCGAGGCGTGATCGAGCCTTTTCGGCAAAAGCATGGCGACAAGCCGGTAAACCGCCTAGAGCGGCGGCATGTGATGAGTTTCCTTGCTGAGAAATCCGAAACTCCATCTGCCGCAAATAACCTGCGCAAGCGGCTGGGGCAGTTGCTGGACCATGCCATTGCCTTGGAATGGATCAAGTCGAACCCGGCACGGCTGACAAAGGCTTACAAGATCACGGGCGAAGGTTTCCATGCTTGGGACGAAGGCGAGATTGCCCGGTTCTTTGAAGTGCATGGCCCCGGCACCGTGGCGCATCGCGCCGTTACGCTGATGCTCTACACGGGCGCGGCGCGGGTGGATGCGGTCAAGCTGGGGCCGATGAACATGAAGGGCGGGCGGCTTGAGTATCGTCGCCAGAAGACCGCCAAGACGAATGGCGTTCTTGTAAGCATCCCGGTTCACCCAGATCTGGCCGAAGTGCTGGGGAACTGCCCCGCTGATCGTCCATTCCTTGCCACCGCTTACGGCAAGAGCCGTTCGCCCGATGGCCTTGGCAACCTCATGCGGGAATGGTGCGACAAGGCGGGCTTGTCCGAGTGTTCCGCGCATGGACTGCGCAAGGCTTGCGCCCGTCGTTTGGCCGAGGCTGGCGCGACCGCGCACGAAATTATGGCTGTCACGGGGCACAAAACCTTGGCCGAAGTGCAGCGTTACACCGAAACAGCGATGCGCGAAGGGCTGGCCGATTCCGCCCATGCCAAGTTGCTTTCCCGGCCAAATCGGGAACAGACCGTGGTGAACCTCCCCCAGAGGTTCGCCAAGAAATCCACTAAGGCAATGAAAAGAAAGGACAAATAGATGGGGTTTGGTAGGCCCGGAGGGACTCGAACCCCCAACCAAGGCGTTATGAGCGCCCTGCTCTGACCATTGAGCTACAGGCCCGGCCTGACCTGCGTTTAGCACAAGGCGACAGGGGGTCAAGCCTGCGGGCGGCGGGCGGTTTCCTCTGGCCCCGCTGGCCGCCTTGCGGTAAGCGCAGGGCCGGATGAATCGCCGTGACGAGGGGCCCGCCATGACCACGCAGAAGAACGGACTGACCTATGCCGACGCCGGTGTGGACATCGACGCGGGCAATGCGCTGGTCGAGCGCATCAAGCCGGCGGCGAAGCGGACCAACCGTTCGGGCACCGTTTCGGGGCTGGGCGGCTTTGGTGCGTTGTTCGATCTGAAGGCGGCGGGCTACAGCGATCCGATCCTTGTCGGCGCCACCGATGGCGTGGGCACCAAGCTGCGCATTGCCATCGACACCGGCAATGTCGATACGATCGGGATCGACCTCGTGGCGATGTGCGTGAACGATCTGGTCTGCCAGGGCGCCGAGCCGTTGTTCTTCCTTGATTACTTTGCCACCGGCAAGCTGGACGTGGATCAGGCCGCCCGCATCGTCGAGGGCATTGCAGAGGGCTGCGTTCAGTCGGGCTGCGCGCTGATCGGTGGCGAGACGGCCGAAATGCCGGGCATGTATCACAAGGGCGATTTCGACCTCGCCGGTTTCGCGGTCGGCGCGATGGAACGCGGCGAGGATCTGCCGAAGGCCGTGGCCGAGGGCGACGTGCTGTTGGGGCTGGGTTCCAACGGGGTTCATTCCAACGGCTACAGCTTCGTGCGCAAGGTGGTGGAACTGTCGGGTCTGGGCTGGGATGCGGCCTCGCCCTTCAGCGAGGGCACGCTGGGCGCGGCGCTGCTGGCGCCGACGCGGCTTTATGTGAAACAGGCGCTGAAGGCGGTGCGGGCGGGCGGCGTGCATGCGCTTGCGCATATCACCGGCGGCGGCCTGACCGAAAACCCGCCCCGCGTGCTGCCCGAGGGCCTCGCCTGCGAGATCGACCTTGGTGCATGGACCCTGCCACCGGTGTTCCGCTGGCTGGCGGAAACGGCGGGGATGAGCGAGCCGGAGCTGCTCAAGACCTTCAACTGCGGCATCGGCATGATGCTGGCGGTCGCCGCCGACCGCGCCGACGAGATCGAGGCGCTGCTGCGCGCCGAGGGCGAGACTGTCTGCCGCATGGGCCGTGTGGTGGCGGGCGAGGGCGTGATCTACAAGGGCCGCCTGCTGTGAAGCGCGTCGCCATCCTGATTTCCGGGGGTGGCTCCAACATGGTGGCGCTGGTCCATTCGATGACCGGCGATCATCCGGCGCGCGCGGTGCTGGTCGCGTCGAACGATCCGGGCGCGGGCGGGCTGGCGAAGGCCGCGGCGTCTGGGATTGCGACGGCGGCGGTGGATCACCGCCCCTTCGGCAAGGACCGCGCGGGCTTCGAGGCCGAACTTCTGAAACATATCGAGGCGGCGGAGCCGGATATCCTGTGCCTCGCGGGCTTCATGCGGGTGCTGACCCCGGCTTTCGTCAGCCGGTTCGAAGGGCGGATGCTGAACATCCACCCCTCGCTGCTGCCGAAATATCCGGGGCTGCACACGCATCAGCGTGCACTGGATGCGGGCGATGCCGAGGCCGGTTGCACAGTGCATGAGGTGACGGCGGTGCTGGACGATGGCCCGGTGCTGGGTCAGGCGCGGGTGCCGGTGATGCCGGGAGACAGCGCCGACAGCCTTGCGGCGCGGGTGCTGGTGCAGGAACACCGGCTTTATCCCACCGTGCTGCGCCGCTACGCTGGCGGGGACCGGACGCCCGTCCTCCTGCCCTGAGCACCGAACAGCCAGGGGCCGAAGGTTTCCCCCGGCCCCTGCCCGCGCGACGCGCTCCCACCGTCAGTCCGGCCGGTCATCCTTGAAGGTGCGGTGCCCGGAGATCATCGTCGAGACGATGGACTGGCGGCTCATGATGTCCTCGCGGATCGCGACATAGATGTGGACGATCATGAAAATGACGATCCACCACATGCCCAGATGATGCAGCGTGTGCAGGCGCTGGGTGTTCCAGACCAGACCATGCACCCATCCGAACAGCAGATGCGTCAGGCTGCCCTCCTGCGCGCCTTCGGCGTAAAGGGCGAGGCCGGTCACGATCATGAAGCTGACCCCCAGCGTCAGGAAGAAAAACATCGCCAGCTGCGCGAGCGGGTTGTGGCCCACATATTTCTTCGGCTCTTTCGCGAGGAACAGATACCACTGGATCTCGAACCAGACCTCTTTCCAGAAATGCCCGCGCCAGACCGGCACATAGAACAGCTGCCGGGCATGATGGTTGCCGACAATGGCCCAGTAGGCACGGCCCAGAAAACCGACTGTCAGCACCATTCCGGCGGCGAAATGGGCGAAACGGATATAGCCGAAGACAAACTGCTCCACCGCTTCGCCGATCTGCATGGAGGGCGGTGGCCGACCGATGAAATACCCCGTCACGCAAAGCACCAGAATGGCCGCCGCATTGACCCAGTGCCAGATCCGCACCGGCGCCTCGTAGACATAGATCGAGGTCTGGCGACTGACCGTCGCCATATCCTCGGGCGCGACATCATGTGCCGCGATGTTGGAGGAAGGGCTTGCCATGGCTCAGCCCACCAGAAGGTAAAGACCGGAAGCCGCAATCCCCGCGCCCATCAGCCGCTGCGCCATACTGCGTTCCGCCAGGCCACGGGCCAGCCCGATCCCTGCCAGATGCAGCAGCGCCGTCGCCAGCAGGAAACCGCCAAGATAGGTAGGCACATCGCCCAGCGCCTCGATGGCATGAGCCTGACCGTGACAGAATGCAAACAGGCCGATTGCCGTCAGCGTGGCCTGCGTGATGCCCTCTGCCTGTCCGCGGCGGCTGAACAGCGTGATGAGACCGAAGGCCAGCACGGACAGCGTGATCCAGCTTTCCAGCAGCGGCAGCGAAAAACCGGCCCAGGCCACCGCGGCCCCTGCCGTCATCGCGGTCATGAAGGTGAGCGCGCCCATCCAGACCCGGCGCGGCAGCACGAAGCCCGACCACAGGCCCACGGCAAGCATCGCCAGAAGGTGATCGGCCCCACTCAGCGGATGCAGAAAACCGTGCAGGAACCCATCGGTCGCGCCATGCCCGGTATGGGCCATCGCCGGGGCGGCCAGCAGAGCAAGCAGACCGGCAAGTGTCAGTTTCTTCATCGCTTTTCTCCCTCAGCGAACCTTGACCCTGGCCAGCTCCTGACCATCGGGCGACATGACATGGGTCGAGCAGGCCAGACAGGGGTCAAAGCTGTGCAGCGTGCGCAGGATTTCGACCGGCTCTTCGGGGCGTTCGACCTTGGTATCCATCAGGCTGGCCTCAAAAGCACCGATGTTGCCTGCCACGTCCCGTGGCGAGCCGTTCCAGGTGGTTGGCACAACGCATTGATAGTTTTCGATGCGGCCATCCTTGATCTTGATCCAGTGGCCCAGCGCCCCGCGCGGCGCCTCTGTCGCGCCCACGCCCTTCGCCTCTTTCGGCCAGGTCGAGGGGTCCCATTTGGCGATATTGGCGGTGCTTTCATCCCCGGCCTTGATATTGGCGACCAGCTTGTCGAAGAAATGCTTCTGAAGACGGCCGCAATATTCGGATTCCAGCGCCCGTGCCGCCGTGCGTCCCAGGGTCGAAAAGATCGCATTCAGCGGCAGGTCCATCGTCCGCAACAACCCGTCCACCTGGTTCCGGATATCCTCATGTCCCTTGGCATAGCCCACGACATAGCGGGCCAGCGGCCCCACCTCCATCGCATGCCCCTTCCAGCGCGGCGCCTTGATCCAGCTGTATTTCCCGCCCTCGTCAAGCTGTTCGATATTGGTCTTGCTGCCCTTGGCATTGGGCCCGAGCTCGAACTTCGGGCTGGTGATGCCATCCCAGGGATGCAGGCCCTTGCCCGGTTCGGCGCCCGCATATTCGTACCAGGAATGGTCGACATATTCCTGGATCTGCTCCGGGTCGCGCTGGTCGACATCCTGCACTTCGTTCAGGTTGCCGTTGATGATCGCGCCGCGCGGCAGATAAAGCTGGCCGGGGCTGAAATCATTGGCATTTTCGGGAATGTCGCCATAGGCCAGCACGGATTTTCCCGACAGGCCGCCGCCATAGAGCCAGCTCTTGTAGAAGCCGCCGATGGCGACGACATCGGGCAGATAGACGTTGCGGTTGAATTCGATGCATTTGTCGATGATCGACGAAACGAGGTTCAGGCGCTCCATGTTGATCGCGCCCACCGCGCCGGTGGAATGCACGTTGATCGGACAGGGCACTCCCCCCACCAGCCAGTTCGGATGCGGGTTCTTGCCGCCGAAGATCGTGTGGATTTTCACGATCTCCTTTTGCAGGTCCAGCGCTTCCAGATAATGCGTGGTCGCCATCAGATCGGCTTCGGGCGGCAAAAGATAGGCCGGGTTATCCCAGTAGCCATTTTTGAAGATCCCGAGTTGCCCGGATTCCACAAAGGATTTCAGGCGGTTCTGCACATCGCGGAAATAACCGGGCGAGGACAGCGGGTGGTTGGGCGACACCATCTGCTGCAATTCGCTGGTCGCCTTGGGGTCGGCCTTCAGCGCGTTGACCGGGTTCACCCAGTCCAGCGCATGCAGGTGATAGAAGTGCACAACATGGTCATGGATTTGCAGGTTCAGCTGCATGATGTTGCGGATCGAGTTGGCATTGTCGGGAATGGTGATCCCCAGCGCATCCTCGACCGCGCGCACCGAGGTCAGCGCATGCGTGCCTGTGCAGACCCCGCAGATCCGTTCGGTGAAGGCCCAGGCATCCCGCGGGTCACGCCCCTTCAGAATGACCTCCAGCCCGCGCCACATCGTCCCGGTCGAAACGGCGTTGCGGATCATGTTGTTCTCGTCCACGTTCACCTCGCAGCGCATGTGGCCCTCGATCCGGCACACCGGATCGACCACCACGCGCTGCCCTGCCGTATCAAGGGTGAAGCCATTCGGCGTCGTCACTCCCATGGCTTAACCCTCCACTTTCTCTTGGTTCTTCTTCTGAGCCCGCTTCAGCGCGGATATGGCGGCATGCACTGCAACGGCACCGCCCACCACACCGGCAGCGGTCATGCCCACCTTGTCGGCATTGGCTTCGATGCCGAATTGTTTGATGTTGGTCAGCCGGTCATAGAACGAGCCCTGATCCCAGAATCCGTCCTCGGAACAGCCGATGCAGCCATGGCCCGACTGGATCGGGAAGCTGACGCCCTCGTTCCAGCGCACGGTGGAGCAGGCGTTATAGGTGGTCGGCCCCTTGCAGCCCATCTTGTAAAGGCAATAGCCCTTGCGCGCATTCTCGTCGTCCCAGTGCTCGACGAACTGGCCTGCGTCGAAATGCGGGCGGCGATAGCATTTGTCATGGATTCGCTGCCCGTAGAACATTGCCGGGCGGCCCTGACGGTCCAGTTCGGGCAGGCGGTCGAAGGTCAGCATGTAGGTGATCACGCCGGTCATCACCTCGGCGATGGGCGGGCAGCCGGGCACCTTGATGATCGGCTTGTCGGTGATGACCTTGTGCACCGGCGTCGCGCGCGTCGGGTTCGGCGCCGCCGCCTGCACACAGCCGTAAGATGCGCAGGCGCCCCAGCTGATCACGGCCTTGGCGTGTTCGGCGGCATGTTTCAGTTGCTCGACAAAGGGTTTGCCGCCGACGATGCAGAACATGCCATCCTCGTTCAGCGGCGGATTGCCCTCGACCGCGAGGATGTAATTGCCCTTGTATTTGTCGATGGTCTCTTGCAGCGCGGCTTCGGCATGATGCCCGGCGGCTGCCATCAGAGTGTGGGAATAGTCGAGCGAGATCATCGACAGCACCACATCCTTGGCCAGCGGATGCGCCCCCCGGATGAAGCTTTCCGAACAGCAGGTGCATTCCAGCCCGTTCACCCAGATGACCGGCGTGCGCGGCTTGGTTTCCATCGCATGTGCGATCTTCGGCACGAAGGCCGGGCCAAGGCCCAGCGCGCTGGCGGTCAGCGCGCAATATTTCATGAAGCTGCGCCGGGTGATCCCCTGTTTGCGCATCACCTCATAGAAGGTTTCGATCTGGCTCAAGGCTGGCCTCCCTTCATCGTTCCACCCCACGGCCAAATGGCGCAGGCTCCCGCTGCACAGGAAAACAGGCTCTGACCGGCCGCACAAAATGAAAGTGTGCGCAAGTATGCCGGAAGTAATCTTATTTTATTTCAGATAGTTGATGCAGATATGGCCAGGCCGCGCCGGTCGCGGGCTAATCACTTGCCCGGACAGGCGGTCAGCGGCTTTCCGCACCGCCCAAGCTCCGCGCCGCCGCGACAACCGCCTGCCCCAGCGCCAGCCCGCCGTCATTGGCGGGCGTGAGGCGATGGCTCAGCACCGGCAGCCCACGCAGCCCCGCCTCCACCGCCAACAGCAGGCGCGTGTTCTGGAAGCACCCCCCCGACAGCACCACCGCCTGCGCCGCGCCGCTTTCGACCAGCTGACGCGCGGCACCGGCGAATGCCTGCCCCAGCCCGGCGTGAAACCGTTCAGCTATCACCTCGGCCGGCAGGCCGCGCCGCAGGTCATTGCGCATTGCGGGCCAGAGCGGAGCCGGGTCGAATTCGGTCCCATGCAGGGTCAGGTCATACCCGCAGCCCTGATCGGGCGCATGACGTGTCAGCGCCTCCAGCCGCATCGCGGCCTCGCCCTCGTAGCTTTGCCCCTCCGCGCAAATGTCCAGACAGGCCGCCACCGCATCGAACAGCCGCCCCGCGCTGGAGGACATCGGCGCATTGATTCCCCTGGCCGCCGCCTGCCTCGCCAGATCGCGCGGACGACCCGGAAACAACGCATCCGCCCAGTCGGGCAGCCCCGCCTGATCCAGTCGCACCAGTGCATTGCGCCAGGGTTCGCGCGCCGCTTTGTCGCCCCCGATCAGCGGGGCGGGTTTCAGCCAGAACCTGCGTTCGAACCCACGGTAATCGCCAAACAGCACCTCACCGCCCCAGAGCGTTCCGTCAGGGCCGAGGCCGGTGCCATCAAGGACAATCGCCGCCACATTGCCCCCCTCCAGCGGCCAGCCGTTCTCGGCCAGACAGGCGGCCATATGAGCGTGGTGATGCCAGACCTCAGTCACCGGAAGGCCCATGGCTTTCCCGGCCTGGGTCGCGCGATAACCGGGATGGGCATCGACGGCGACCAGTTCGGGGCGATGATCGAACAGCGCCCGGTAATCGGCCACCGCCTTTCCGAATTCATCGGCACAAAGCGCGTCATCCAGATCGCCCAGGTGATGCCCCGGCAGCGCCTGTCCGTTCTTCGTCAGGCAGATGGCACCCTTCATCTGCCCGCCCAGCGCCAGCACCTGCGGCGCAGCCCCAAATCCCGGCGGCAGGGCCAGCGTTCCGGGCGCCCGCCCCCGCGCCCGGCGCAGCACCATTGGCGGCGTGCTGCGTTCGACACTGTCATCCAGCCGCCGCGCGATCTCGCGGTCATGCAGGAGGAAGGCATCGGCGAACCCCGACAGCTTCTCACGCGCCTCGGCATTGCCGGTCACCTGCGGCTCGCCGGACAGGTTGCCGCTCGTCATCACCAGAACGCCGCCGAAAGCATCGCTCAGCAGATGGTGCAGCGGGGTATAGGGCAGCATCACGCCAAGCTCGGCCATGCCCGGCGCCACGACCTCGGGCAGGATCTGGCGCGACGGCGCCAGAACGATTGGCGCCGCCGGGTCACGGAGCAGCGCCAGATCCGCCGCAGACAGAACCACCACACCTTGCAGCGCCGCCTCCTGCGCCATCAGCGCCAGCGGTTTCGACGGCCGGTGCTTGCGGTGCCGCAGGGTCGCCACCGCCACCGGATTTGCCGCGTCGCAGGCCAGATGGAAGCCCCCAAGCCCCTTGATCGCCAGCACCGCCCCCGCCCGCAGCAGATCTGCCGCCAGCGCGACCGCGTCGCCCGGCATATCCTGCCCCGCCACCTCCAGCCAGAGCCGGGGGCCGCAGGCAGGGCAGGCAACCGGCTGAGCATGGAAGCGCCGGTCAGCAGGGTCGCGGTATTCCGCAGCGCAATCCGGGCACATTGGAAAGGCCGCCATCGTCGTCTGCGCCCGATCATAAGGCAGCCCGTTCAGAATGGTGAAACGCGGACCGCAATGCGTGCAATTGGTGAAGGCATATCCCTGCCTGCGGCCCGTCCCGCGAATTTCCGTGGCACAGGCGGCGCAGGTCGCTGCATCCGGCGTCACGCGGGTTTCCGCGCCCCTGCCCCGGCTTTCCGCGATTTCAAACCCCGGCGGCAGGGCACCGCCGAACGTCGCCACCTCCACCGCGTCGACGCGCGCCAGTTTCGGCGCCCGCGCGGTCAGCGCCGCTACGAATCCATCCAGCCCCGGCCCCGCCGCCTCGATCCCCACGCCTTCGGCGTCATTCCAGACCCGGCCGGTCAGACCAAATTCCTGCGCGAGTTGCCAGACGAAGGGCCTGAAGCCAACGCCCTGCACCTGCCCGCGCACCCGTATGACCACAGCGTTCATATTGCCTGCCCTCCCTGCCTGCATCCGCGCCTGGCTGTCGTGGCGTGGCCTAGTGAACCGTGCAGACCATGCAGGGGTCAAAGCTGCGTACCACATGCTGCACGGACAGCGCCCCCGGCCCTTCCACCGCCACCCCTTCCAGCGCCGCCTCCAGCGGGCCGGGCACACCGGCGCTGTCACGCGGGCTGAAATTCCAGGTGGTCGGGGCGATGATTTGGTATCCGGCGATCTTGCCCCCCTCGATGCGCAGCCAGTGACCCAGCGCACCCCGCGCTGCCTCGACCAGCCCGGCGCCGCGGCCCGACCTTGGCAGATGGCCCTGCACCATGAAGGCTTCTCCCGGCACGATCCCGGTGACCAGCCCCTCCATCACCGGCTGGCTGCGTGCCAGTTCCAGAAGCCGCCCGGCCACACGCGCCAGCACCCCGCCGCCCGCGAGCGCAAGTGCAAGCGGATGGCCGTCGACCACCTGACGCGCCAGCGCGCCCACCTCATACCCCCGGCCCTGCAAACGCGGGGCCTTGCACCAGCTGTAAGCCGGGGCCGACATGCTTTCGTCCGGCACCGTCACGCCTTCAAACGGGTGCTGCGCCCCGCCCGTCATCCAGGCGTGGCTCAGATCCTCGGTGATCGCCGCAGGATCAAGCAGCCCCGCCGCCCCGTCCCAAACCCCTGCGGCAAAGACCGGGCCTTCTGCCTGGCGATAGGCCCCGAAAGACAGATAGCGCCCGCTGCCCCGACCCAGCGCCAGCAGATCAAGGTCCGCCGCGATTTCCAGAAACAGCCCGACATCGCCGCGCCCCCAGCGCATCAGCGCCTCAGGCGTGTCGAGCGCGGCAAATTCCTCCAGCGGCCCGCCGAACAGAACCTCCTCCAGATAGCGGCGGAAGGCACGCAGCGTCGCGCCCAGTCGGGCCTTTTCGCGCAGGCCGGGTGCCCGCGTGACCCCGCCAGGCTGGATGGCCAGCGTATGCGGCCATTTCCCTGCCAGAAGGCCCATGACATGCAAAAGCTCGGCCCGCGCCTGCACCGCACGCCGCTGCGCACCGCCTTCCATCGCGGTGAACCGCTCCACTGCGCGACGATGCCAGGGGCGGGTTGCGTAATCCGGGCGCGCGAAATCGGGCATGAAGAACAGGTGAAAATGAGTCAGATGATCCGCCACGTTCTCCGCCGCATGGATCAGCGCCGCCATGGCCGCACCCTGCGGTGTCGGCTCCAGCCCCATCGCCCCGGCCAGAGCCTGCGCCGCAGCGGCCGACTGGCTGATCGAGCAGATGCCACAGATGCGCGGCGTGATCACAAGCGCATCGCGCGGGTCGAGCCCCAGCAGCATCTGTTCAAAGCCGCGATACAGCGGGGCATTGACCTCGGCCCGCCGCACATGCCCGTCCTCGACGGTCAGGGCAACTTCCAGATCCCCCTCGACCCGGTTGAAGGGGCCGACCACCAGGCGCGTCATTTCGGCCGCCTCAGCGTCGGCGGCACCAGCACGCGATCCGCCTTGGCGTTCTGGCCGATGCGTTCCGGTGTCGCCGCCTTCGACAGCGAGGCAAGCGCCATGAACCAGGCTTTCGGCATATCGGTCGGCAGGCCGACCGGGATGCCCGCGACCTTGGGTGTCTCGACAAAGGCATGGGCAGGGTCTTCGAAGCGCGGCGCGGTGCAGTTGATACAGGGGTAGCCGCCCCGCGTGCAGGACCCTTCGCCGTTCCAGGGGCGGATATTGCAATCGCCCACCGCCTGCGTGCCGATACAGCCCAGATTTTCCATCATGCAGCCGATCTCCGACAGTTCCCGCGCACTGGCCTTGTATTCGTAGAACTCGTTCTTCGGACAGCCGTGGTGAACCAGATGATCCGCGTAAAAGCGCGGCCGGGAAAAACCGTCCAGTGCGATCTCCTCGCCTGCCGCCAGCAACATCAGGGTTTCGGTCACCCAGCCCGGATGCGTCGGGCAGCCCGCGATATTGATGACAGGATCACCGCCCCCCGCCCGCCAGTCCGGGGCGAACAGGCCACCGGAGTGACCACCGTCATATTGCAGGCCGACCGCATCCGAGGGGTTGCCCCCCGCCGCCGTCACGCCGCCAAAGGCTGCACAAGATCCGACGGCGACGACATGGGCCGCGCGCGGCGCCAGCCTTTCGACCCAGTGCATGAGGCTGTGCCCGGTGCCAGCCAGCATCTGAAACCGCCCGGTGCCTGCCGGCCCCCGTGCAATCGCGCCCTCGACGCACAGGATATCAAGCACCTGCCTGCCCTCGATGATTGCATTCAGCAGGGTCAGCACCTCGGCGCCGGTTTCCACCGAAAGCGCCGGATGCCACAACAGACGGATGCCCGCATCCTCAAGCGTTTCAATCACATCCGGGCTTTCGGCGCAGAGCAGGGACATCGTGCAGCCACCGCAGCCCGCCGCCTGAAGCCATAGAAGCGTTTTCATCCGGCCCCCTCTGCCAGTGGCAATTCCAGCCGGAAAGCCGCGCCCTCTGCCTCGTCCATCAACGCCAGAAGGCCGCCATGTTCTTCCGCGATCTTGTGGCTGATCGACAGGCCAAGCCCCGTACCCCGCCCCACCGCTTTGGTGGTGAAGAACGGATCGAAGATCGCAGCCCTCACCGCCTCGGGCACACCCGGCCCATTGTCGGCAACGATCAGCACCGCTTGCCCTGCCTCGGTGCGGACGGAAAGACTGATCCTCGCGCCGGACACGCCTTCCAGCGCGTCGACAGCATTCTGGATCAGGTTCATCACGACCTGCTGGATATGGCCGGGCCGCCCGAGAACCATCGCCCGGCCCAGCGCCGTGCTGTCCAGCGTGACCGACTGACTCATGCCCCGCATGACCCATTCCGCAGCGACCCGCGCGGTTTCGGCCAGATCGAATACAACCATTTCGCCCGACCCGTCCGAGGACAGGCGGCGCAGATCCTCCACGATGTCGCGCACGCGTTCCGCACCATCGCGCGCACCGCTGATGGCCATGCGGAGATTCTGCACTTCGCGGTCCAGCTGCAGATCCTGACGCAACGCGATCAGCTCCTCGCGGCTGGCCCCATCCTGCACCCTGGTGAAATAGGTTTCGAACTTGCCCGCGTAGCGTTCAAGCGCATGGGTATTGGCATAGACGAAACTGATCGGGTTGTTCAGTTCGTGCGCCACCCCGGCCAGAAGCCGCCCCAGAGAGGCGAGCTTTTCGTTGCGCACCAGAAAGGCCTGTGCCGTCTTGAGCGCGTCCAGACTGGCCGAAAGCTCGGCATAGGCCTTGCGCAGCGCGCCCAGCGGGCGTCCGGTCAGCACATAGCCATCCACCCGGCCCCGGTCGTCCAGGCGGGGCGCAACCGACAGTTCCAAAGGCTCCACCCCGCCGGGCGTCAGCAGATCGCATTCAAGACTGGCGCTGCGCCGCTGTTCGCGCACGCTTTGCAGGATGGCCGCCAGCAGCGGCCGCTGCCCTTCGGTGAACATATCGGGCAGCGCCATGGTCACGACCTGGCTTTCCTGCCCGCCGGTCAGCAGCGTGACCGACCGGCTGACCTGCTCCACCTGACCGCCACGCCCCGCAACGATCAGCACATCCGAGACGGAGGACAGGATTGCATTCAGGAAAGTGCGCATTTCCTGCAATTCGGCATTCTGACGCTCCAGCCGTTCCTGATAATCCACCAGATCGGCATAGGTGCGGTCCATGGCCGACAGCACCTCGCCCCAGGCATCATCGCTGAAGGGCACCGGCTGGGCAGGGTCGCTGGATTCGTGCGTCGCGGTCATGCCCTGATCCTAGGCCGGTGGCGGGTTCTGGCAAAGCCGGAATCTTGTCCTGCCGGGCCGCCGCCATGGCTATTTGGAAGATTACATTCCACAAAAGTGAAGAACTGGATAATTACTTTTCGATTTCCGGTAGACAGATGCATACCGAGACCGCATTTTATGCTTAAGCCTCAAGGCTTTGCAGAAAAGCCCGGCTATCGGCAAATTCCTGATCACGGCAGGCGGAAAGCCATGCTTTCACTTGGACCGAGGAATGCAAACCATTCGACCAGCCACCAGGGAGGGGACGCCGGTGCCGAAACGAATTCTGATCCTCGGGATCGGCAATGTTCTGTGGGCTGACGAGGGGTTCGGTGTCCGCTGCGTCGAGGAAATGGCCGACAGCCACGCCCTGCCGGAGAATGTGCAACTGCTCGACGGTGGCACGCAGGGGCTGTATCTGTTGCCGTTTCTTGAAAATGTCGACGCGCTGCTGGTGTTTGACGCGATCGACTACGGGCTGCCACCCGGCACGATGAAACTGGTGCGCAATGATGAAGTGCCCGCCTTCATGGGCGCAAAGAAGATGAGCCTGCACCAGACCGGCTTTCAGGATGTCATCGCCACGGCGGCCCTGACGGGATGCCGCCCGCCGGAAATGGCGCTGATCGGCTGCCAGCCGGTCGAGCTGGAGGATTACGGCGGGGGCCTGCGCCCGCTGGTCGCGGCACGCATCCCCGAAGCGCTGGCCATGGCGCGCGTGATCCTGGCCGAATGGGGCGTCGCGGTCGGGCCGGGCCGCACCGAAAGCAACCTGCTGGCCGATCCCTCGATCCGCCGCGACGCTTATGAGGCGGGCCGCCCCTCTGAAGACGAGGCCTGCCGCACGGGCGATGCCCGTTTCTTTCCCGGTGTCGCCTGATGTGCGTGGGCATTCCGGTCCTTCTGGTCGCAATCGACGGCATCGCCGGGCATGCGCTGGACGGCGAGCGGCCCGCGCTGGTCGACCTGTCCCTGCTGCCCGAGGCGCGACCGGGCGACTGGGTGCTGAACTTTCTGGGCACCGCCCATGCCCTTCTGCCCGAGGACGAGGCGCAGAAGATCCGCGCCGCCCTGGCCGGGCTTGCGGCACTCATGCAGGGCCAGGACCCGGGCGATGCCTTCGCCGATCTTGAAAACCGCCTGCCCCAGCTTCCTCCCCATCTTCAGGCCGCGCAGGATGCGGGCCGCAGCACAGGCTGACACCATGCATGACCATGCCCCGCTACAGGATCTGCCCCCGTCCAGCGGTCTTCACCCGCTGATTGCCCGGCTGGAGACGGAGTTCCTGTATCCCCGCCTCGCCTCGGCAGAGGATGTCACCGGCTTTCTGGCACGCCCCGGCCAGCACTGCCTGTTCATTCCGGGCGATCCGCGCCGGAATCTGGAAACGGCGGATGCGGCGGTGATCCTGCCCGAGCTGCGGCTTGCCTTCCAGAATGCCTTTGATTGCGCGGTTGTCGATGAGGCCATCGAAACCGCCTTGCGGGAACAGTATCGCGCCCTGAAGACGCCGGGGCTGCTGTTCTTCCGCGAATCCGGCTTTCTGGGTGCCATCGAGAAGGTCCGTGACTGGTCCGACTATCTCGGGCGCATCACCCATATCCTGTCCCTTCAACCCGCCTGAGGTTCCGATGGTCAGCCCCTTCACCCTTCCCCCCGCCGGTTTCGGCCCCGGATCGCAGCCCGACCCGGATGGCGAACTGCAATACATGGCCATGCCCTCGGGGATGCGCACCTATGCGCCGCATATTCCCGAGGCCGAGGACCAGCAGGCCATGGCCGATGCGCTGGCCATGCTGGCCGAAATGGCCGCCGCCTGCGAACTGGTGGCGCAGGGCGCGGCGCCGGTCAGTTTCGATCTGGCCAGCCTTTCGCCCGGAGCGCGCAAGGTCATGGCTGATGCGCTGGGTCAGGGCGAGGTTTCCATGAAGATCCGCGGCCTGCCTGCGGTCATGGTGCAGGAAAGCGTCTTTGCCGGGGTCTGGATGTGTCTGGCCGCCGGGATGGATCTGGTCGAGGTGGCCCGCGTGCCCGCTCTGGCACTGACGCGGGCCCATATGCCACACCGGCCTGCCATCGGAAGCCTCGCGCGGAAGGGGCCGGGCCTCGCCAACGCCCCTGCGATCCTGACCGAGCTGGTGGAAAAGTCGCGCAGCCACAAGGCCGGAGTGATGGCGCATGTGATCAACCTTTCCCTGCTGCCGCATACACCCGAGGATCTTGACTGGCTGGCCGAGGCGACGGGCGAAGGCGCCGTTACCGTGCTGTCGCGCGGCTATGGCAATTGCCGGGTTACAGCCACCGCCATGCCCTCCGTCTGGAAGGTGCAGTTCTTCAATTCGATGGACACGCTGATCCTCGACACTTTCGAGGTGACCGGGATGCCCGAGGTCGCATTGGCGGCCGATGAAGACCTGCGTGACAGCGCCCTGCGCATCCGCGACGTGATCGAGGCGATCCGATGACGCCGGGGTTCGAGGGCAGCTATCTGGGCGCGACCGACAAGATCAGCCCGCTTGCGATCATGGAATGCAAGATCTGCTGGACCCCCTATGATCCGGCGGAAGGCGACGATACGCGGCAGGTGATGCCCGGCACCGCCTTTGTCGATCTGCCGGAGGACTGGTCCTGCCCCGGTTGTTCTGCCCCGAAAGCCCAGTTTCTGGTGCGCGAAGACCCCGGCGCCGCCTCGGCCCCGGTTCTGGCAGAGATGGAGCGACGCACTCAGGCGCTGGTCGCCGATTTCACAGAAGTCTTTAACGGCAAGATGCGCGATGTTCCGATGGTGAACCATGCGCTGCATGTGCAGGCGGTTGAGTTTCAGCCATATGAGGGCGGCTTTCTGGGTGTGCTGGTTGCCCCGTGGTTCATGAACCTCGTGTTCCTGCCCCCGGCGGATTACCCGTTGCTGCCCGCAACCGGCAAGGAGGTGCTGGTCTTCCCGTCAGGCGAATATGAATTCATCCATAACGCCCGTGAAATGACCGGCCCCTATCTGGCCTGCTCGCTGTTTTCGCCCATGGGCGATTTCACCAGCCAGCTTCAGGCGGTGGATGTTGCGCGCGCGGTGATGGCCGAGCTGTTCCGCCCGGAAAACCGCGCCGAAACCGACCGGGCCGCAGATATCCGCGCGCGGCGCGAGGCAGAACTGGCGCCGCCCGTAGACAGCCTGCCAACGGCAGAAGAGCCGTCGCGCCGGAGGCTCATCACCGGGGGGCTGGGCGGATGACGCTGGCTTCGGTCCTCTTGGGCTTTGGGCCGGACGGACCCGCGCTTCGCACCGGCCAGCGGCTGCCGGTCGAGACGATGGTTCTGGGCAGGCCCGTGCCCGAAGTGGCCGAACTTCTGCCCCGGTTGTTCAACCTGTGCCGGGTGGCGCAGGGCCTTGCGGCGCGGCTGGCGCTGGGTCTTCCGGCGACGGGCGATCTGAGGACCGAAATCATCAGGGATCATGTGATCCGTCTGACGGTGATCCTTCCAAGGGCCTTCGGGCTGACAGCGCCCGCCCTGCCCGCAGATCCGGCAGAGTTGCTGGGCCGGAACGGACTGCCTGCCGACGGGGATCTGTGCCGCTGGGACAGCCCGCTGACACCGCTGGCCTGCCGGATCACGCAGGAATTCGCCCCGGGCATCGCCTGCACCGCCCCCTTGCCGCCGCCGCCGCATCCGCTGGCCGAAGGCGCATATGAGAACTCTGCCGCCGGTCGGCAGGCAGGTGCCCCCACCCTGCGCGCCGTTGAAAGCCGCTACGGACGCGGGCCGCTCTGGCGCTTCGTCGGCTTGCTGGCCGATCTGGAGGCCGCGCTGGCCGACCGGCTGCCTGCGCCGGTCGCGGCCGAGGGCCTTGCCTGTGTTCCTGCCGCGCGCGGCGCCTACGGCCTGCGGCTGAACTCGTGCGAGGGTCGCGTGACCGGCATCGCCCGGCGCACCCCGACCGACCATCTGCTCGCCCCCGGTGGCGCGCTGCTACAGGCGCTGGGTCGCCTGCCCGCAGACCAGCGCCATCTCGCGCCGCGCATCATTGCGCTGCATGATCCCTGCGTGCCGGTGCTGGTCGAGGAGCCGCAGGATGCATGAGATGAGCCTTGTCGAAGGCATCCGCTCCATCGTGGAAGATCAGGCCCGCGCCCATGGCTTTTCGCGCGTCACCCTTCTGCGGCTGGAAATCGGCCGCTTTGCCGGGGTCGAAAAGCCCGCGCTGGCATTCGCCTTTGACGTGGTGATGAAGGGCAGCCCGGCCGAAGGAGCCCGGCTGGAGATCATTGACTTGCCGGGGCAGGCGCTTTGCTATGACTGCATGAAGCTGGTCGAGATTGCCGACAGGCTCGCCCCCTGCCCGCTGTGCGATGGCGGACGGCTGATCCCCGAGGGTGGCGATGAAATGCGGATCAGGAATATGGAGGTGCTGTGATGTGTACGGTTTGCGGATGCGGTGACACGGTGACCGTCGATGGCAGGGAAATGAGCCATGACGAGGCGCACCGGCTGGGCCTTGCGCATTCGCATGGCCCGGTCTTCCGGCCCGCAGCCCCCGCCCTGCCCTTTCCCCATATCCAGGCCACCGCCGACCGCGCGTCCGCACCGTCCCTGGCGGCAGGCCATCATCATTACGGCACCGGCCCGGCCGGGGTGTCAGTTCCGGGGCTGACGCAGGCGCGGCTGATCGAGGTGGAAACCTCGATCCTTGCCAAGAACGATGCCTTTGCCGCCTCGAACCGGCGGGTGCTCGACGCGCTTCGGGTTCTGGCGCTCAATCTCGTCTCCTCGCCCGGCTCGGGCAAAACCACGCTGCTGTGCAAGACCATCGAGGCACTGGGAGACGCCCCTCTGGCCGTGATCGAGGGGGATCAGCAGACCTCGAACGACGCCGACA
This sequence comes from Gemmobacter sp. LW-1, assembly GCF_001303875.1. Lineage (NCBI taxonomy): Bacteria > Pseudomonadati > Pseudomonadota > Alphaproteobacteria > Rhodobacterales > Paracoccaceae > Gemmobacter > Gemmobacter sp. LW-1. The sequence goes on from NZ_LJSC01000070.1 coordinate 23,850, forward strand.
GGATCCGGGCTACCGGCGCGCGGGCGCTTCAGATCAACACCGGCAAGGGCTGCCATCTGGATGCGCATATGGTCGGCACCGCCATCGACGCGCTGCGCCCCGCCGCCGGGTCATTCCTGTTCATCGAAAATGTCGGAAATCTGGTTTGCCCCGCAGGCTTCGATCTCGGCGAAGATGCCAAGGTCGCCATCCTTTCGGTGACCGAGGGCGAGGATAAGCCGCTGAAATACCCCGATATGTTCAGTGCCGCGCGTCTTGCGATCCTCAACAAGCTGGATCTTGCGCCGCATTGCGACGTTGATCTGGCCGCCTACACCGCCAACCTGCGGCGGGTGAACCCGAATATCGAAATCATCGCCCTGTCTGCCCGCACCGGCGCAGGCATGGCGGAATGGCTTGGCTGGCTGCGGGCACGTCTGGCGGAGAAAGCTGCATGACCAGCCCGCGCCCGACCGTCCTGCTGATCGACGACGAGCCACATTCGCTGTCCTCGATGCGCATGGCGCTGGAGGACGAATTCGATTGCATCGCCGCCGGCAGCGCCGATGAAGCCGTGCAGCGGATGGAAGAGGAATGGGTGCAGGTAGTCATCTGCGATCAGCGGATGCCAGGCAAGACCGGGGTCGCCCTGCTGACCGAATTGCGCGAACGCTGGCCCGATACCGTCCGCATGCTCATCACCGGCTACACCGATCCGGGCGCGATGGCGAGCGCGATCAATGATGCAGGAATTCACCAGTTCCTGACAAAGCCGTGGCATCCGGACCAGCTTCTGATGGCGGCGCGCAACGGGGCGCATCTGTTCCAGCTTGCCCGCGAGAACGAGCGGATGGCGCTGGAGATGCGCTTTCTGGCCTCGTCCGCGCAGACCAAACTGGAAAAGCGCCGTCTGGCCCTGCGTGAGGGTCTGGGATTTGAAACCATCCTTCACAGCCCGCAAAGCCCGATGAAGGGCGTGCTGGCGGCGGCCCGGCATTTCGCCAGTTTCGACGTGCCCGTCCTGCTGACCGGCGAGCCGGGAACCGGGCGGGCGCGGCTGGCGCGCGCCATGCATTTTTCCTCGCTCCGTTCGGACCGGCCGTTCCATGCCCTGAACCTTGCCGGATTGACCGAGGAACTGGCCCTGATCGAACTTTTCGGTGCCAAGCGGGGTATCCTGCCCGGCGGCGTCAACAAGATCGGGCTGGCCCAGAAATGCGACCGGGGCACCCTGTTCATCGAGGGGGTCGAACATGCCTCGCCCGGCCTGCAACTGGCGCTGTGGCGACTGCTGGATGAGGGGAGCTTCACCCCTGTCGGTGGTCAGGAAGTGCAGACTGCCAATCTGCGGCTGTTGCTGGGCGCCGGGGCGGATCTGTTGCGCCGGGTGGCGGACGGCGCCTTCCGGGCTGACCTTTACTATGCGCTTGCGGTGGCGGAACTGGTGATCCCGCCGCTGCGGGCGCGGCGCGGTGACGTGGCGATCCTCGCACAGGCGTTTCTGGATGACCTTTCCGCCCGCCACGGCAAGGCCGCACACGGTTTTTCCCCCGATGCGCTGGAGTTTCTGGAAAACTGGGACTGGCCCGGAAATCTCAAGGAACTGCACAACGAGGTCACACGCATGCTGATCTTCGCACAGGGCCCGATGCTGGGGGCTGAACTCATCAGCCGCGCGATCCTTCAGGCAGCCCCCTCGGATCTTGGCTCCGACCGCAGCGCCGATGCCGCGCTGATGGCGGACGGCACGCTGAAGGATCGGGTGGAATTGATCGAAATGCGCATCCTGCGCGAAACGCTGACCCGCCACCGCTGGAACAAGAGCCGCGCTGCGGTGGAGCTGGGGCTTTCGCGCGTCGGCCTGAGGGCCAAGCTGGACCGCTATGGCATTTCCGACCCGTCGGGCCGCGTGCATGAGGAAGAGGAGGACTGAACGATGTGTCTTGGCATTCCGGGGCGGATCGTCGCGATCACGCATGCGGATCGTCTGATGGCGATGGCCGAGGTTTCGGGCGTGCGGCGCGAGGTGAATGTCGCGCCGGTCGCTGGCAATGACCTTGAGGCGCTGGTCGGGCAATGGGCGCTGATCCATGTCGGCTTCGCCATGGCCCTGATCGACGAGGAGGAGGCCGCGAAAACCTTGCAGGCGCTTCAGGATCTGGGCGAGGCGCAGGAAACGCTGGAACAGATGGCCTCTTCGGCGGAGGCGCTGGCATGAAATTCGCCTCTGAATTCCGCGATCCGGTGGCAGCCCGTGCGCTGCTTTCCGCCATTGCCCGCATGGCCGACCGCATCGGCGCCAGCCGTGACCGGCCCGTACACATCATGGAAATCTGCGGTGGCCACACCCATTCGATTTTCCGCTACGGGCTGGACAAGCTGATCCATGACGGGATCGAGTTCATCCATGGCCCCGGCTGCCCTGTCTGCGTGCTGCCGATGGCGCGTGTCGATGAATGTGTTGAGATTGCCGAACGTCCCGGTGTCATCTTCACCACATTCGGCGATGCCATGCGCGTGCCGGGGCATCGCAAGTCGCTGATGCAGGCGAAATCCGCCGGGGCGGATATCCGCATGGTCTACAGCCCCCTTGATGCGCTGGAACTGGCGCGGCGCAATCCGGGGCGCGAGGTGGTGTTCTTCGGGCTCGGGTTCGAGACAACGACGCCTTCGACCGCGCTGTCGATCCAGCAGGCCGCGCGCGAGGGGCTGACGAATTTCAGCGTCTTCTGCAACCATATCACCGTGCCGGAGCCGATCCGCGCCTTGCTGGACGATGCGGACATGACGCTCGACGGTTTCATCGGGCCGGGGCATGTCTCGATGGTCATTGGCGTCCATCCCTATGATTTCATTGCCCGCGACTATGGCAAGCCGCTGGTCGTCGCAGGGTTCGAGCCGACGGACCTGCTGCAATCGGTTCTCATGGTGCTGACCCAGATCGCCGAAGGCCGTGCTGCGATTGAAAACCAGTATGCGCGGGTGGTGCCGGAACACGGCAATCCAGTATCTCTGGCAGCGATCGCCGATGTCTATGAACGGCGGCCCAGCTTCGAATGGCGCGGTCTGGGCGAGATCGACGCCTCGGGCCTGCGGATCCGGGCGAAATATGCCGCCTTCGACGCGGAAGAGAAATTCGGTATCGGCTATGCCGCCTCCAGCCGCAATGTGCCGGAGATCGAGGGCTGTTGCTGCGGTGCGGTGATGACCGGCAAGATGAAACCGCCGCAATGCCCGCAATTCGGCACCGGCTGCTCCCCGGAAATGCCTCTGGGCGCCCTGATGGTCTCCTCCGAAGGGGCCTGTGCCGCCTACTGGCAATATTCCGGTATCAGGGCAGCAGAATAATGGCCCTGCGCGACACCCATGTGACCATGGCCCATGGCGGCGGCGGTCGGGCCATGCGCGACCTGATCGACGAGGTGTTTACCTCGGTCTTTCAGCCGCCCGGCTCCGAGGATCAGGCCCGGCTGACCGGGACAGCCTTGCAGGAATCCGGCGCGCGGCTGGCTTTCACCACCGACAGTTTCGTCGTCACGCCGCTGGAATTTCCGGGCGGTGACATCGGCAAGCTGGCGGTCTGCGGCACGGTCAATGATCTGGCGGTGGGAGGCGCGAGGCCGCTCTGGCTTTCGGCGGCTTTCATCATCGAGGAAGGCTGCGAAATCGCGCTGTTGCGCCGGATCGTGGCCACCATGGCCGCCGAGGCGGACAAGGCCGGGGTGCGGATCGTGACCGGCGACACCAAGGTGGTGGAGCGCGGCAAGGCAGACGGCGTGTTCATCACCACCGCCGGGGTGGGCGTTATCCCGCCCGGCCGCGATATAGGGGCCGCGCGCATTCGTCCGGGCGATGTGGTCATTGTCAACGGTGTGCTGGGCGATCACGGCGCCGCCATCCTTGCCGCGCGTGGCGATCTGGCGCTGTCCACCGATCTGGCAAGCGATTGCGCCGGGCTCGGCCATCTGATGCAGGCCGCCCTCGCCGCCGCACCGGGGATTTCCGCCGCCCGTGACTGCACGCGCGGCGGGCTGGCTTCGGCGCTGAATGAAATGGCGGCAGAGGCGGGGCTTGCCGTCGAGATACAGGAAACCGCCCTGCCCCTGCGCCCCGAGGTGGTCGGCGTTTGCGAGATTCTCGGGCTGGACCCGCTGTATCTGGCGAACGAGGGACGGCTGGTCCTGTTCTGTCCCGAGGCCGAGGCAACGGCGGCGCTGGCGGCCCTGCGCTCCCTGCCCGAAGGGCGCGACAGCACCGTGATCGGCCGCGCCAGCCAGGGACAGGCCGGGCGCGTGACCTTGCGCACGGCCTTCGGCGGCGCGCGGATCGTCGACATGCTGGTGGGGGAACAACTGCCGAGGATCTGCTGATCCTCATCTGTCCTCCGCTTCCGCAAAAGGGGCGCCCGAGGCGCCCCTTTTCCGTTACCTTGCTACAGGCGCGCTCATATCGCCCAATTGGCAAACCCGATAGACAGCAGAGGCACATAGGTAATCACCATCAGCGCCGCGATCACCACAAGGATCGGCCACAGAAGGCTGCCGAACATGTGCTGCACCGGGATTTTCGCCACCTGCGCGGCGGCGAACAGGTTCACCCCCAGCGGCGGCGTGAACATGCCAAGCGCGAGGTTCACCACGATGACGATACCGAAATGCACCGGATCGATACCGAAGCTCAGCGCGACCGGCGTCAGGATCGGGGCCAGAACCAGAATGGCCGCCGAGGTTTCGATGAACATGCCGACCACGAACAACAGCAGGTTGATGCCCAGCAGGAAGGTGATGTCCGACGAGAACGTTCCCTGCGCCCAGTCACCCACCGCGGTGGGAAGGCCCGAGCGGCTGATCAGGAAGCTGAACAGCGAGGCAGCGGCGATGATGAACATGACCGCCCCCGAGGATCGGGCCGCATCGCGGAACAGGGCAGGCAGCTCGGCCAGCCCGATCTCACGATAGACGAACATCGACAGGACCAGCGCATAGATCACCGAAACCGCGGCGGCCTCGGTCGGGGTGAAGACCCCGCCGTAGATGCCGCCGATAATGATGACCGGCATCATCAGGGCCCCGAAGGCGCGGCGCGTGACCTGCCCCAACGGCGCGCGGCTGTCGCCATCCTCGCGGCCATACCCCTTGAGACGGCACCAGACCTGGACCATGATCACCAGCCCCGCCGCCACCAGAAGGCCCGGCAGCAGACCGGCGAGGAACAGCCGCGTCACCGAGGTTTCGGTCGAAACCGCATAAAGGATCAGCGGTACCGAAGGCGGGATGATCACCCCGAGCTCCGCTGAGGATGCCTGGATGGAGGCAGCCATCGGCACCGGATAGTGATGTCGCACCATTGCCGGGATCAGGATGGAGCCGACCGCGAAGGTCGTCGCCACCGACGAGCCGGAAATCGCGGCGAAAATCATGCAGGTCAGCACGCAGGAGCTCGCCAGCCCGCCCTGCACGCCGCCGACCAGCGCCTTGACGAAATCGACCAGCCGGGCCGAGATGCCACCATGCGTCATGATCACGCCTGCAAGAATGAAAAACGGCACCGCCATCAGCGGAAAGCTGTCCAGCCCGGTGAACATCTTCTGCGGCACCACAAGAAGTGGCATGTTCGAGAAGAAGTGGATCGAGAAGATCGAGGCAAGACCGATCGACACCGCGACGGGCACCGAAAGGGCGAAGAACAGGATCAGGAACGCGGCAAGACCAAGGTTCATTCGTGGATCTCCTCGTCATGCAGGGAGCCGCGCTCGGCATCGCGGTGCCGCAGCAGGACACCTGGAATGGCGCAAAGGGCGCCGAACGGGATGGCCGCGTAAAAGACCGCCATCGAAACATCCAGCATCGCGACCCGCTGGCCCTGCGCCCGCCCGGCCATGAGGATGCCATACCAGACCAGAACACCCAGAAAGATCAGCGTCAGCAGCGTGACCAGCCGGACGACCCAAAGCTGGATCGGTGCGGGCAGCAGCGAACGGATGAAATCAATCGGAATCATGGTCCCGGCCCGGAATGCCGCCCCCGCGACAAGGAAGGTCGACCAGATGATCGCGCCGCGCGCCACCAGTTCGGACCAGACGGCGGCATCGCCCAGGACGAAGCGGGTAACGACCTGAACAAAGACAAGAAGTGTGGCAATCGCCAGCAGCAGGGCTGCGGCATTATGGGTCAGGCGCACGGCAGCCTCGCCCGCAGACGTCAAAGCTTTCAACATTCCTCCTCCCGAGAATGCGCGGCGGCCTGCGCCGCCCTCCCCCCGAACCGTGCGCCGGCGCATCACGGGAATGCGCCGGCCATCGGTTTACTTTTGCGCGTCACGAATGCGCTGGATCAGCTCGGGCGAATATTTCGGCGCATATTCGTCATAGACCGGCTGCACCGCAGCGGCAAACGCCGCCTTGTCGATGTCGGTCACGACCTCCATGCCATTGGCGATCATCTTCTCGACACCGGCGGTCTCGTTCTTCGCCACGGTCGCGCGCGAGGCTTCGGCCGCAGCCTTCGCGGCCTCTTTCATCCAGCCCTGCTCTTCGGGCGACAGCTCGTCCCAGGTGATCTTGGAAATCACCACGGCCGCCGGGGAATAGACATGCCCGGTCAGCGAGGCATATTTCTGGATTTCCCACATGTTATTCGCAGTGATGATCGGCACCGGGTTTTCCTGCCCGTCGATGGTGCCCTGTTGCAGGGAGGTCAGAACCTCGGTCCAGCTCATCGGGGTCGGCGCGGCACCCAGCGCCTTGAAGGCAGCGATATGCACCTCGTTTTCCATCGTGCGCAGCTTGATGCCCTTCAGATCATCCGGGGTGCGGATCGGATGCTTGGAATCGGTGATGTGGCGAAAGCCGTTTTCGGCCCAGGCCAGTCCCACCAGACCTGCGGGTTCGAAATCGGCAAGGATTTCCTGCCCGATCTCGCCGTCCAGCACGGCATGGGCCGAAGCGTAGTCCTTGAACAGGAACGGGAAATCCAGCGCATAGACCTGCGGCACGAAATTCCCGATCGGCCCCGTGGACGAGATGGTCAGCTCGACCGTGCCGATTTGCAGGCCTTCGATCACGTCCCGCTCGCCGCCCAGCGCGCCTGCCGGTTTCAGCGCAATTTCGATATCGCCGCCCGAAAGCTCCTCGATCTTCGTCTTGAACGCCTTGCCCGCGTCGCCGTAATGGCTTTCCAGCGGCGGGGTGAAAGCGAGATTGAAGGTCTTGGCGGTTGCCGGCAGCGCAAAGGCCGAGGCACCGGCCAGCAGCACGGCAAGCGTCGTCAGTCGGGTCATGGTGGTTCCTCCCTGGAATGACCGTTGATTGCGGCGGGGCGCCCCTCGCGCCCCTGCCCGGAATGGGTTCAGGTGATGCGCTTCACGCTGGCCAGAATTTCCTCCGGCTCGAACACGCGCTTCCAGTCATCTTTCATCAGCACCGGAATACCGAATTCGATGGCCTTGTTGCAGGCGTCCGAGAACACGCCCTGCACCTCGTCGAAGATCACCGCGCCGAGGATGTTCATATGGCCCAGCAGGAAGTCGCGGGCACACTCCTGCGAGACGCCGGTCTTGACCACCTCGTCCATCGCCTGACGCATTACAACCAGCAGCGAGGCACAGACGGTTTCCGAAAGGCCCGGCTCCAGATAGGCCATCTGTTCGACCGTGCAGCGATGGGTGCGGTTGACCGGCGCATAGATGGCGCGCGCGATGGAATCGCCCAGCGCATAATGTTCTTCCGGACCCTGCATCAGCGCATTGACCGCGCCCTGCGGCGCGGCGATGCCACCGAAATGGTCATGCAGTTCAGCATCGGTCTTGCCGTAGTTGAAGATAACCGGATGGCAGGGGTGGGTCACGAAATAGGTGATGTCGGCGCGTTCCGGCAGATCGCCCGCGAAGGGCGCCGCCGCGTCCAGCACCACGACCATGGTGCCGGGGTCAAGCTGCGGCACCAGATCCTTCGCCACCTTGCCGATCACCGTATCCGGCACCGCCAGGATCACCACATCGGCGCCTTTGATCGCCACCTCCGGCGCCACCGCCTCGGCCCCGATCTCAGAGCGCAGGCGGTCTTTGCCGATGTCCGAAACCTCGACGCTGCGCACCTCGAAATCGGTCCTGGCCAGATTGCGGCCCAGACGGATGCCCATTTTTCCGCCCGCCCCGAACAAGGCAACTGTCGTCATGATGTTCCTCCCGCTGCGCCAAGCGCATCTTGCATAACTGGTATGATGAGATAATAATATGACGATTAAGTCAATAGCCGCTGTCGCCACCCGGCACACCCCGCGGCAAGGGAGGAAACCGATGTCGGAAGACGTGCTGGACACCGCGCAACAGGCACCCTGGCTGACCTGGTATGGCGACGATTTCACCGGCTCGGCAGCGGTGATGGAGGTGCTGGCCTTCGCGGGCGTACCTGCCGTGCTGTTTTCCGACATCCCGTCAGAAGCGCTACTACGCCGCTTTCCGCATGCGCGCGCCATCGGCATCGCTTCAACCGCGCGGACGGAAAGCCCGGAATGGATGCAGGAAAACCTGCCCGCGCCGTTGGGCTGGCTTCACCGTCTGGGTGCGCCGATCCTGCATTACAAGGCCTGCTCCACCTTCGATTCTTCGCCCGAGACCGGCTCGATCGGGGCGGCGATCGGGGTCGGGCTGTCGGTGCGCCCGGCGGCAGCCGTGCCCATGCTGACCGCCGCGCCACAGATGCGCCGGTATCAGGCGTTCGGCCACCTGTTCGCGGGCACGCTGGACGGGGTGTTCCGGCTGGACCGGCACCCGGTAATGGCACGACATCCGGTCACCCCGATGGCCGAAGCCGATCTGCTGCGCCATCTGGCGGCGCAGACCGATCTGCCTGCGGCGCTGATCGACCTCGAGATGCTGGCCGATGACCCGCAGACCGCGCTGGAGCGCGCGCTCGCCACCGGCGCACGGGTTCTGTCCATCGACGCGATGGCCCCTGATTCGGAGGCCGCCGCCGGGCGACTGATCTGGGAGAACCGCGACCGGCTGGGATTTGCCGTCGGCAGTCAGGGTATCGAGTATGCGCTGGTCCGGCACTGGATTGCCAGCGGCCTCATCACCAGCCCCGCCCCGGTGCCGGGGCTGGCAAAGGTTTCCGCCATCGCGGCGGTTTCCGGTTCTGTTTCCCCCACCACAGCGCGGCAACTGGATCACGCAGCGGCGCAAGGTTTTGAACTGCTGTCCTTCCCCGCCGCCTGCGTCTGTGGACCGGAGGCAGAGGCAGAGGCGCAGATTGCCCGCGTGATCGCCGAAGGCTGTGCCGCTGCCGCACGCGGGGCCAGCCCGCTGGTTCATTCGGCGCGCGGCCCTGACGACCCGACGGTCACGGATTTCCGCGCAGCCCTTTCCGGCGCGTCCCTGTCAATGACCGAAGCCAATGCCCGGATCGGCGATGCGCTTGGCCGCATCCTTGATGGCATCCTGCGCGGATCGGGCCTGCGCCGGGCGGTGATCTCGGGCGGCGACACCTCGGGCTTCGGGATGCGTCGGCTGGGGTTGCAGGCGCTGGAGGCCCGCGCGCCCACCATTCCGGGGGCGGCGATCTGCCAGGGCTATGGCACATCCCAGCATGACGGGCTGGAAATCGCGCTGAAGGGCGGGCAGATGGGGGCAGAAGATTTCTTCGGCTGGGTCCGCGATGGTGGCGGGCCGCGATAAGAGGGCCAAAATCATGCAAGCGACGCCCCCGGGCCAGAAGCTGCAGGCCCTGCTGGGCGGTGGCGCCTTCATCCTGCTGCTGGCGGGAACCAATACCCCCACGCCCCTGCTGCCGGTCTACCGCGAGGTTCTGGGCTTCTCGCCCCTGACCATGACACTGACCTATATCTCTTATGTCGGGGCGCTGGTCGCGGTGCTGTTCGTGGCGGCGAGCCCCGCCATCGCAAGCCGCGCGCCCCTGATGCTGGTGCTGTCACTCGGGCTGGCCTGCGCGGCAGATCTGTTGCTGGGCACCGGACAGGCGCCGGGTATTCTGGCCGGGCGCGCGCTTCAGGGACTGTCAGGCGGGCTTGGCACCGGCGCGGCGGCAGCGGTTGTGGTTGCAGCCATCGGCGCAGGCGGACGGGCACTGTCGGCCACCGGCAATCTGGCCGGGGCGATCCTTGGCACCTCGGCTTCGGAACTGGTGCTGCAACTGACGGGCACGCGCGCCATCACGCTCAGCTTTCACATCCACGCCCTTGCCTGCATCGCGCTGAGCCTGCCGCTGGCCCTGCTGCTGATGCGGCGGCGCGCTCTGAACCGGCAGAGCATCCATACCGGCACGGCAAACCTCGACCCGGTTTCCCCGATCCTGCGCGCGAACTGGCGCCCGCTGCTGACCGGCTGTGTCACCTGGTCCGCGCTGAGTTCGGCCATCGTGTTCCTGCCCAGCTATTTCGCGGATCATGGCATGCCGTTGGTGCAGGCGCTTGGGATTCCGCTGCTGCTGCTGGCCAGCCTGATCGTGCAGCTTGCAAGCCCCCGCATGGCGCGGCTTTGGCCGCAGCTCTCGGGCCTGCTGTCGATTGCGCTTGGTCTGGCCGCTATCCTGATCGCAGCGGCAACCGGGCAGGATCTGCCCGGCCTCGCAGGCTTTGTGCTGATTGGTGCAGGCGCAGGCGGGGCCTACCGGCTGTCGCTGATCCTGCTGACCCAAGGCACCGGCGCCGCCACACAGGGCCGCCTTGCCTCGCTTTACGCTGCAATCACCTACGGTGTGACCGCGTCGGTCGTGCTGCTGGCGGGGGCAGTGGCCCAGCGTGCCGGTCTGGTGCCGGTGACGACCCTTCTGCTGGCCGTCACCCTGCTGGGCTGCCTGGCCGCCCTGCCCCTTGCACCGCGTCTTGGCAGGTCGGGGCCCTGAACCTCAGCGCGCAAACCTCGCCAGCGAAGCCGCAAGTTCGGGGCGGG
>NZ_LJSC01000070.1:34773-37248 GCF_001303875.1 Gemmobacter sp. LW-1
CCCCGCCTCTGCCGCCTGCCACGCCTGACGGATCGCCGTGACCCCGGCACGAGCCCCCATCGGGTGCCCATGGATGCCGCCGCCCCCCAGATACATCAGATCCAGCCGACCGCCGGTCCGGCGGAAGGTCTCGGGCGCCTGCCCGCCCCATTGGCCGGAACAGACCACTGGCAACGCACAATCGGCTTCGGAAAAGATCGGCGCCAGGCAATCGCCAAAGCTGCGCACGAAACTGTCGTCCGGTTCCCAGTATTTCGCGGCGATACCGTTGACCTGAAACTGATCCACCCCCAACAGGCGCCAGATCTTCTGATAGGCGCGAAATTCCATCCCCAGCGCGGGATGCCGGGTCAGGATGTCCCAGCCGTTGCGATGCGCATGCAGGCAAAGGGCCGAGCGTTTGCGCAGGAAACTCATGCCGCCATAACCGACCGAGTTGATATTGACCACCGCCGCCGCGCCGCCCGCCGCATGAACCAGATCGTGATTGCGCATCATCACATCCGGGTCGGCCGAGGAAATGCCAAAGGCATAAAGCACGCGCTTGCCGGTCTTCTGCTGATGATCCTCGATCACCGGCATGATGGCAGCCACACGGTCGGCCAGCGGCGAATAGCCGGGCGACATCAGCTTTTCATCATCCTTGATGAAATCGACCCCGGCCTCACAGAGCTCCCGCACCACCTGTGCGGTGTCAGCAGGCGTCAGGCCCAGCGACGGCTTGATGATCGAGGCGATCATCGGCCCTTGCGCCACATCCATCAGCCGGCGCGATCCGGCAATGCCGAACTGCGGCCCCGGATGGCAGGCCCATGCGGACGGCAGGTCGAAATCCATCACCCGGACGCCGGAAAGCCCGCGCGCCGAATAGACACCGCCGACGGTAATCGTCATCAGCGCGGCGATATCGGTGCCCACGGCCTCCAGCGGGAAGGCGATGGTGACATCGCCACGCAGGTAATGGGTTCCGGGCGGGTCTTCGGGGCACGGGAAGCCGGGCTGATCGGTGCTGCCAAGCGGCTGCACCGCGACCACGCGGGCAGCGCAACGCGCACGCACTTCCTCGGTCTCGCCCGGAAGTTCGGTAAAAGTGCCGGTCGATTGGTCGGAGGCGATCTTTTCCGCCATCCTCTCAAGGCTCGCCCCCGGCAGGGCCGGAACTTCCAGCCGATAGGTGACGCGAATGGTGCTGTCGTCGCGCTTTCCGGTCATGCCGTCCTCCCTCTCTGCCCTTATGGCATACTCATTATACCACATGACGGCAATGACTTTCTATCCGGCCACATCCGTCAGACGAAAGCACAGCGGACTGTAATTTCTGCGAATTTCCAGTACCTTGCTAACGCAGCTCACGGCTACCGCTCTGGTTGCGAGCGGGGCGGATATTGCATATGATCACCTCATCATACAATTTCACCCCGCAGAAACGAGACACCGCCATGCCCCCGACCAGCGATCCCCCCCGGACGGCCGCCCCTGCCGGGGAGGACAAGATTGTCCGGCGCAAGCTGTCGGACGAGGTGTTTGACCGGCTGCGCGCCATGATCACCTCGGGCGATCTGCGGCCCGGCGACCCCATGCCGTCAGAGCGCGATCTGATGCAGCGCTTCGGCGTTGGCCGCCCCGCGGTGCGCGAGGCGCTGCAATCCATGCAGACCATGGGGCTGATCACCATTTCCCACGGCGGCCGCAGCCGGGTGAACGCCCTGTCGCCTGACAGCGTTCTGGACCGGGTGGACGAGGTGGCACAGATCCTGCTGTCTTCTGCCCCCGATCAGCTGGAAAACCTCAAGGAGGCGCGTCGCATGTTCGAAATGGGCATGGTGCGGTTAGCTGCCTTGCGGGCGACCGAACAGGATTTGTTCGATCTTCGCCGTATCCTGGATGACCAGCGTGGCCATCTGGATGACCCGCGCCAGTTCATCGAAGCCGATCTGCGCTTTCACGCCCGCATTGCGGAAACCACGCGCAACCCGATCATGGCTGCCGTCTCGGCGTCGATGCTGCGCTGGCTGCTGCGCTATTACACCGCGCTGCTGCACTGGTCAGGAAACGAGCACAAGACCCTGGCGGAGCATGAAGAGATCCTGACCCTCATCGGCCAGAAAGACCCGGAGGGCGCAGTGAATGCCATGCGCCGCCATCTGGACAGGTCGAGCGAAATGTATCGCTACGAAAGCTGACCGGACGCCGCAGGGGCGCCCGGATCAGGGTATCAGCACGATTTCGGGTCAGGCCCCGGAAACCTCGGCCAACAGTTGTGCATTCCCGCCCGAAGCCGTGGTGTCGATGCAGACATGGCGTTCCAGCGCCACATGCGCAGCATCGGGCAGGCCACCGATCAGCGGCAGGATCGGCCCCTTGCGGGCGGCCAGCGCCTCCGCGCAGGCGCGCGCGCCCTCCCCCCAGCACAGCACGCCCGAGAAGCCGTCAAGCCGGGTCAGGGCCTGCGGGTCAAGCCCCGCCGCCTCGACC
>NZ_LJSC01000071.1:0-20532 GCF_001303875.1 Gemmobacter sp. LW-1
GCGGGCATGGGGGTTCCGGTTTTCAGAGTGTCGAGGTAGCGGCGGCCGCAATCCAGTGCCTCGCGGATGGTCACATCCATGTCGAGATAGCGGTAGGTGCCCAGACGGCCGACGAAGGTGACATTGGGCTCCGCCTCGGCCTTGGCGACATATTCGGCCAGCAGGGTTTTCTCGGCCACCTGGCGGATCGGGTAATAGGGAATGTCCTCGGGCCCGCAGGCGCGCGAGAATTCCTTGTAAAGCACTGACCCCTCATGGCTTTCCCAGGGAGCGAAATGCTTGTGCTCGGTGATGCGGGTATAGGGCACACCGACATCGCCGTAATTCATCACCGCGCAGCCCTGATAATCGCCCTGATAGTCGAAGCGTTCGAAATCCAGCGTGCGATAGCCCAGCCGGCCCAGCTCGAAGCCGAACCAGCCGTCGATCGGGCCGGAATAGAACACATGGTCATACTCAGCCGCCTGATCGCGGCTGACCGGGGTGTTCAGCGTCACGGTGATATTGGCGTGATCGAGGATGCGCCCGATCATCGCGGTATAGCCGTTCTCCGGCATGCCCTGGAATTTGTGGAAGAAATAATTGTCGTCGTAGTTGAACCGCACCGGCAGCCGCTTCAGGATCGAGGCCGGCAGATCCGAGGGCGCGCAGCCCCATTGCTTGATCGTATAGCCCTTGAAGAAGGCCTCGTAGAGATCAGGCCCGACGAAGCGCAGCGCCTGTTCCTCGAAGGTCTGCGGGTCGGTGATCGAGGTATCGGCCTTGCTTTCCAGAAAGACCTTCGCCTCGTCGGGGCGGAGCGTCTGGCCGAAGAACTGGTTGATCGTGTGCAGGTTGACCGGCAGCGAATAGACCGCCCCCTGCGAGGTGGTCTTCACCCGGTTCTTGTAGGGCAGAAAAGTTTCGAACCCGTTCACATAGTCCCAGACCTCGGCATCGTCGGTGTGGAAGATATGCGGCCCGTAGACATGCACCATGACCCCGGTCCCGGCGTCGCGCTCGGTATGGCAGTTACCCCCGATATGGCCGCGCGCATCCAGCACCGTGACACGATGCCCCGCCTCGGCCAGCAGACGCCCGATCACGGCCCCCGAAAGACCCGCACCCACCATGAGACAATGTTTCGTCATGGACATATCCTTACCCTGCCCGGCCGGGCCCCGCATGACCCCGCGCCGCGCCTACCATGTCCGAACCGCAGGGAAAACCGGGGTCATTTCGAATAGCCCGGTCCCTGCGCCCAGCCCCATGCATCGCCGATCATCTGGCGCAGCGTCGAATGTTTCGGCTGCCAGCCCAGCTCCTCGATGGCGCGGGCTGAACCCGAAACCAGTGCCGTCGCATCGCCTGCCCGCCGCGCGCCCTCGACGATGGGCACCTCGCGGTTGGTGACGGCGCGGCTCGCGTCGATCACCTCGCGCACGGTGAAGCCGGTGCCGGTGCCCAGGTTGAAGACCCGGTTGCCCTTGCCTTCCAGCAGCCATTGCAGCCCCAGCACATGCGCCCCGACCAGATCCATCACATGCACATAATCACGCACACAGGTGCCGTCGCGGGTGGGATAGTCACTGCCAAAGACCGTCAGCGCCGGGCGCTTGCCCGCCACGGCATCGAGCATCAGCGGGATCAGATGGGTTTCCGGCACATGCTGCTCGCCCACCTCGCCCTCGGGGTCCGAGCCCGCAACGTTGAAATAGCGGAAGATCACATGATTGAGTCCGTGGCTTTCACCGAAATTGGCCAGCATATCCTCGATGGCGCGCTTCGAGGCGCCATAGGAATTGATCGGCTTCTGCACCGAGTTCTCATCCAGCAGCACCCCGTCCTGATCGCCATAGGTGGCGCAGGTCGAGGAGAAGACAAAGTTTTTGCAGCCCGCGGCCAGCGCACCCTCGATCAGGTTCAGTGCCCCCATCACGTTGACGCGCCAGTATTTGCCGGGGTCCTTCATGCTTTCGCCCACCAGGCTCAGCGCCGCGAAATGCAGCACGGCGACGGGCTGGTATTGCGCGAAGGCCGCATCGACGTCAGCGCGGTTCATCAGGTCGCCCTTGAAGAAGGGGCCGAATTTCACCGCCTCTTCCCAGCCGGTGTTCAGATTGTCGAAGGTCACCGGGGTGAAGCCCGCCGCCTTCAGCACCTTGCAGGCATGGGCCCCGATATAACCCGCGCCACCCGTCACCAGAACCGTTCCCGTCATGCCACCCTCTTTCGGTCATCTTCGGTCAACTGCCGCGTCTTCTATGGCGTCATGTCGCACAGAAAGGCAACCGCTCGCGGAACAGCACGCCGGGGCCAGATCCCCCGCCTCGGGGATCTGCGGCACCCGCGTCGTCACAGGTATTGCGCGCTTGCGCAGAATCGCTTGTCTGCCGTATATTTCGAAAGGTTTCTGTATCTTTTGAGTAATTTTCAGCTTTCCGAACAGTGGCGGCAGGTATGGGTATGTCGCGTGGATACTTCATTGCGCTTCTTGGCAACCCGGTATTTCTGCTGGCTTTTCTTTGCGCGGCCCCGGTCGGGTGTCAGACCCTGCACACGGATACGGAGCCTCGCATGACCGACCACCAGCCCGCAGCTGCAGACACCAGCATCACCCTGACGGGGCGTCGTGTCACCATGGGCAATGCGGTCGATTGCCCGCAGATCGAAACAGATGACGGCCGGCGGCACGGCCTGTCCCATCTCTCCCCCACCATTCCTTTGGGAGGCCGCGTCACCGTGACGGGGCGCCCCGGCATCTCGACCCGCTGTCTCGGCGAGGTGCTGATCGTGGAGGCTGAAACCGCGCTTGACTGAAACCGGCAGGGTCCCCGCCCCGCCGGCATAGACCTTTTCAAACCGCCCTCCGGGCGACACCCATTTGGAGAACCGCGATGCCCATTCCCAACGATCCGATGCTCGCCCAGCAGTGGCATATCAGCAATCCCGTGGCCGGCCTGCTGGACCTGAATGTCCTGCCGGTCTGGAACCCGCTGGAAGGCCCGGCCTATACCGGCGCCGGCGTGCGCGTCGTGGTGATCGACGACGGGTTTGATTACCTGCACAGCGATCTGGCGCCGAATTACGACACCAGCCTCGATTTCGACTTTGACGAAGTGGACCTCGATCCTTTCGGCGGCGCCAGCGATGCCCATGGCACAGCGGTCACCGGCATCATCGGCGCCGCCGCCAATGGCACGGGGGTGGTGGGGATTGCCTATAATTCCAGCATCGTCGGTTATCGCACCCATGGTTTCATCACCGATTTCTGGCTTCAGAACATCCGTGACGCCATTCACCACGCCGCGGCCTCTGCCAATGGCGATGTGGTGAACATCAGCCAGGGTATCGCCAACGATCTGAACAGCGAATTCGGTGTCGGCTACAACGCCGTCCGGTTCGACGAGATCGAGACCTCGATCGGCACTGCCGTCAATACGGGCCGCGGCGGTCTGGGCACGATCATCGTGAAATCGGCCGGCAACTCGCGCGGCGGCAGCTATGACGTCAATGCCGACGACTGGAGCAACGACACCCGGCAGGTCGTGGTGGCGGCCGTGGACCAGAACGGTTTCGTTTCCAGCTATTCGAGCTATGGCGCCGCGGTGCTGGTCTCGGGCTTCGGCACGCCGGGCCAGGTGGTCACCACCGACCGCACGGGGGCGGCGGGCTATGATCCGGGCGATTTCACCAGCAGCTTCAACGGCACTTCCTCGGCCGCGCCCATGGTCACCGGCGTGGTCGGGCTGATGCTGGAGGCCAATGGCGATCTGGGCTGGCGCGACGTGCAGTCGATCCTTGCCGCCTCGGCCCGCCATGTCGGCTCGGCCGTGGGCGGCGGCATCGCCGGATCGGAACGCCATGCCTGGGAATGGAATGCCGCGACCACCTGGAATGGCGGCGGGATGCATTTCTCGAACGACTATGGCTATGGCCTGGTCGATGCCCATGGCGCCGTGCGGCTGGCGGAAACCTGGCTGCTGACCGGGACCAGCGCAGCCACGTCTGGCAATGAATTCACCAACACCATGGATGTGCTGAACACCTCCACCGTGATCCCGGACGGCAATGCGACCGGGCTCAGCTTCACCGGCAATGCAGCTTTCGACGATATCATCGACCGCGTCACGGTGGAGATGACCTTCTCGACCACCTTCACCGGCGATCTCGAGGTTTACCTGACCTCGCCTGACGGCACCGAAAAGCTGATGATCCGGGACACCGGCGGCTCAAATGATTTCAACGGCACCTGGACCTTCGAAAGCCAGGCGTTCCGTGGCGAACGTGCCGCCGGCACCTGGACGGTGCGGGTTGTCGACGATGCCGGTGGCGATGTGCTGACGGTCACGGATATCATCATCCGGACCTGGGGCGCGGCCAGCACGAACGACCGCTATATCTACACGGACGAATATGCCGATTATGCCGGTGTCGGCGGTCATTCCACCGCCGTGACCGACAGCAATGGCGGCACGGACACCGTGAACGCCGCAGCCGTCACCACCAATTCGGTCATCCGTCTGGATGGTGTGGCGGGCAGCATCGCCGGACAGGCCGCCAGCTTCAGCGGGATCGAGAATGCGATCGGCGGCGATGGCAATGACACGATCATCGGCAACGGCTTCGGCAACATGCTGTTCGGCATGCGCGGCGCGGATTCCCTCAATGGCGGCGATGGCACCGATGCGCTTTATGGCGGGACCGGCAATGACACGCTGAGCCAGAGCTTCGGCGGCCCGAACGAAACGCTGGATGGCGGCGCGGGCAACGACACTGCCGACTGGAGCTACAACAACTTCGACAGCTGGGTGATCGACCTTGCCGACGGCACCGCCAAGATCGGCGGGACAACCTATGCGCATCTGATCTCGATCGAGAATGCGAAAGGCGGCCAGAGCTCCGACAGCATCACGGGCACCTCGGGCAACAACCGACTGGAAGGCAATAACGGCGCGGATACGCTCGATGGCGGCAGCGGCACGGACTCGCTCTACGGCGGTGCGGGCAATGACGTGCTGATCCAGAATTTCGGCGGCCCGAACGAGATCATGGATGGCGGTGACGGCAACGATACCGGCGACTGGACCTACAATACCTCCGACAACTGGGTTATCAGTCTGCTTGACGGGACAGCACGGATCGGCGGCACGGTCTATGCGCAGCTCACCTCAATCGAGAACCTGCGTGGCGGCGGCAGCCATGACTCGCTCATCGGCGACAGCGGCGACAACCGGCTGGAAGGCGGTCTGGGCAATGACACGCTGAATGGTCTGGCAGGCGGCGGCGATACGCTGGGCGGCGGCCAAGGGGATGACCTGTATCGCGTCGGCAGTTCAACGACCATAATCGAGGAGACCGGCGGTCAGGGCAGTGATACCGTCTTCTCGGCCGTCAGCTTCGCACTGGCCGCGGATGACGACATCGAGCGTCTCGGCACGATTGCTGCCGCCGACACAGCCGCCATCAACCTCACCGGCAATGCGCTGGCGCAGGTGATCACCGGCAACGCAGGCAACAACGTGCTGAGTGATGGCGGGGCGGGTGGCAATGACACGCTCTATGGCTATGGCGGCAACGATACCTATCGTGTGTTCAACGCAGGCACCCAGATCGAGGAAGCCGGCGGTCAGGGCAGCGATACAGTCTATTCCGCCGTCAGCTTCACGCTGGCCGCAGATGACAGCATTGAACGTCTCGGCACCATCTCGGCGGCGGCCAATACCGCCATCAACCTCACCGGCAATGCGCTGGCGCAGGTGATCACCGGCAACGCAGGCAACAACGTGCTGAGTGATGGCGGGGCGGGTGGCAATGACACGCTCTATGGCTATGGCGGCAACGATACCTATCGTGTGTTCAACGCAGGCACCCAGATCGAGGAAGCCGGCGGTCAGGGCAGCGATACAGTCTATTCCGCCGTCAGCTTCACGCTGGCCGCGAATGACAGCATTGAACGTCTCGGCACCATCTCGGCGGCGGCCAATACCGCCATCAACCTCACCGGCAATGCGCTGGCGCAGGTCATCACCGGCAACGCCGGTCAGAACCGGCTGAATGGCGGGGCTGGCAATGACACGATCTCCGGCTTCGGCGGCAATGATACCTTTGTCTTCAACACTGCGCTCGGGGCCGGAAACGTCGATACCGTGACCGATTTCACCGCAGGAGGTGACCGGATCGAACTGGAGAATGCGGTGTTCACCGGACTGGCGACAGGGGTTCTGGCGGCCAGCGCCTTCGTGGCCAATCTCACCGGGATCGCGACAACGGCCGCACAGCGGATCATCTACGAGACCGATACCGGCGATCTGTTCTTCGACGCCGACGGCTCCGGGGCGGGCGCCCGCGTGCGCTTTGCAACGCTCGATGCGGGGCTGGGGCTGGCCAATACCGACTTCCTCGTCGTCTGATCCCGTCTACTCCCTGCTTTCGGCAGGCGCTGCCCGCAGCGCCTGCCGTCTTGCATCCCGGTGGCCCCCGCACATTGACCTTTCATCCCTTTCTGCATAGAGAAAACCTGCATCTCGAACCCGGAGCGACCATGCAGACGACAGGCCCAGTTTCCGCACCGTCCCTTGCCGGTCTTGCTGCAGGGGCCGTCTGATCCAACATGATTCCGGGCCTCCCTTCTCCTTATCTCACCCGACCGGGCAGCACCCACGCCGGTCGCAACGGCCATGTATGCAAGGAAGCCGACGATGAACGACCCGGAACAGACATATGACGTTGGAATACTGGGTTGGTGGTACGGCAAGAATTATGGGTCGATCCTGACCTATTACGGGCTGAACCGCGCCATCGAGGAACTGGGCTTCCGCACGCTCATGGTACATGAGCCTCTGGGCTACAACGGCTACCGCGTGCTCTGGCCCGATGACATCCTGTCGGTGGAATTCGCCCGCCGGGTCGGCTATCACTACACCACGCAGATGCATTTCTCGGAACTGCCCGCGCTGAACGCCCGGGCAGGCACGTTCATTGTCGGCTCTGACCAGCTGTGGAATCCGCTGATCGGCCGGGTGAACGACGATCTCTTCCTGGATTTCGTCAGCCCCGAAAACCGCCGCCTCGCCTATGCCACCTCCTTCGGCAACCGCGGCACCACAAAGTTCAAGCCCGATTTCATTCAGAAGCACAGCGCCAACCTGCAGAAGTTCAACGCCATCTCTGTGCGTGAGGGCTATGCGGTCGATACGGCCCGCGAGGTTTTCGGCGTCGAGGCGACCCAGGTGGTGGACCCGGTCTTCCTCTTGCCCGCCAGCGCCTATGACACGCTGGCCGACAAGGCCGGCGTTGACATGTCCGGCGATTACCTGGCCGTCTTCTATCTTGACCCGACACCCGAGAAACGCGCGGTCGCGCTTGCCCTTGCCGACCGGCTCGGGCTGCAGCGGATCGTGGTCATTCCCAACCCCGATGGCGGGCGGCCGCTGTCGGAAGAGCTGTTCGCCGATCCGCGCTTCGAAATCCTCGCCGAGGATGCGCCCGAGAATTTCCTGCACGCCTATCGCAAGTCCAGCTATGTGGTCACCGACAGTTTCCACGGCACCGCCTTTGCCACGATCTTCGGCAAACCCTTCTCGTCGATCTACAACACCCATCGCGGGATCGACCGGTTCAAGAACCTGCTGGACTGGCTGGGCTTCGGCGAAACCCGCCGCCTGACGGAAAACGATACGGCCGAGACCCTGGCCAACAATCCGAATATCGCCCTGACGCTGGATTATACCGGCGCCATGGCCCGGATTGCCGAGGGACGCGCACGTTCGCGCGCCTGGCTTCAGGCCGCCCTGACCAGCGAGGCGGGCACCACCGCCGCCATCGCCCCGCCGCCGCAGGCCGCAGGCGCGCAGCGCCCGGGCCGGTTCACGGCCAGCAATGCCGCCTGGGAAATCACGCCCGGGGCTGAGGGCGAGGATCTGACCGTCGCACCGGGCGGCGCGGTGCGCGGCAACCAGGTCTGGTGCGATCTGCCCGCACGCCCTGCCCCCGGCAGCGCCTGCCGGCTGGTACTGGACTGGAAACTGCGCACCACGGCCCCGGCCCTGAACCTGCATCTGCGCAATCCCGCCACCGGCGATTTCCAGGTGATCGGTAAGGTGGCCGTGGAGGGGCGCGTCGACCAGGCCCGCCGGGACACCGTCGATTTCATCATGCCATCGGGCGAGTTCAGCCAGCTCATGCTGGGGGCCGTGCATTTCACCGGCCCGCGCGGCGGTGCCCTCGTCACCGGCCTGGCGCTGGAAGAGATCGCCCGCTCCGAAATGCGCAAGGCACCGGCGAAGCCCAAGCCCGCCACCCATGCCGAAATCGCGCTCAAGCTGGCGCTTGATGACAACGACCGCTTCGTCAAGGCCCATGCCCAGTCCGGCCGTGCAATCACCAGCGCCCGGGCGCGGCTCATGTTCCATGCCCATGCCATCGAGAAGGGCCTGAGCCGGCTGGATTTCCGGGGCGGCTTCGGCAAGATCTCGGTTCCGGCCCTGGCACGGGAGATGAACAACTGGCTCGACGCCGGGCGCGACCGGCAGGATGCCTTCCTGCGGACCGCCGCCTCGGTCATGCAGGCCTATTTCGACCGGCACCGCCGGATTGATGTCGATGTCTCGGCCTTTCATGCCCTGTTCGGGGCACCGGCGCTGGAGCTGATCGCGCAGGCCGGACCCGCAGAGGGCGGCGTGCTGACCGCCGCCGCTTACCGCGAGCCGGTGCCGGATGTGAATCCCGACAACCGCTTCCTCGACGTGGTCTATGGCCGCCGCAGCATCCGCGATTTCACCGCCGCTCCGGTGGCGGATGCCGATCTGGCGCGCGCGGTGCAACTGGCCATGCAGGCGCCTTCGGTCTGCAACCGCCAGGCCGGACGGGTGCATGTCTTCTCGGACCCGTTCCGCATCCAGGCGGCCATTGACATCCAGGGGGGCTTTGGCGGCTACAACACGCCGCCGCGGCTTCTGCTGGTCACCGCCGACCTGAACGCCTTCCTCTTCGCCTCGGAACGCAACCAGGCCTTCGTCGATGGCGGTCTGTTCATGATGGGCCTTCTGCTGGGCCTGCAACATGTGGGTCTGGGCGGCTGTCCGCTCAATACCGCGATGAATACCGAGCGCGAGAATGCCCTGCGCAAGCTGCTGGATATTCCCGAGAGCGAGGTCTTCATCTCTTTCGTCGCGGCGGGTCACTATGATCCGGCGATCCTGACGCCGCGGTCGCGCCGTCTGGATGTGGAAGAGGTGATGCGCCGCCACGACCGGCCTGCCCCGACCGGGGAAGCGGCTGCGCCGTCGCAGACCGAGGCGGTGAAGTGATACAAGGCCCCGCTTCCCGGACGACGTTCCACGTCCTGCAGCCCGCGATCTGGCCCGAGGCCGGTATCTCGACCGAGATCATGCCCTATATGACCCCGCGCGGCCCCTGTGTGTCCTCGCTGGGCCGGGGGGGCGTGACCTTCGCGCCGGGCGGTACGCTTTCCGTCGACGGGTATTTCAACCTGTTCAACCTCGGCAAATGGCGCGACTGCTGCGGCGACATTCCGCTGTCGCTGCGCCTGCGCGGCGAGGGCAGGCTGCATGTGACGGTCTGGCTGGCCCGCCATGACAAGTCGTGGGACCGGATCCTCAGCGAGCCGGTTACCCTTCTGGGAGAGATGACCCTGCCGCTGGACCTGTCGGAGGCGCAGGCGCCGCAGATGGTCCTGTTCTTCGAGATCACCGCGCTGAGCGACGGAAAGCTGGAAGATTTCGCCTGGGGAACCCCGCTTCCGCCGCGCCAGTTGCCCGAACTCATGCTCTCGGTCACCACCTTCCGGCGCGAGGCCGAGGTGGCCGATACCGTGGCCCGCTTCCGCCGCTTCCGCGCCGCCTCGCCGCTGCGCGATCATCTGCGGATGCTGGTGGTGGACAATGGCCAGTCGCTTGCGCTGGAACCGGGGGACGGCGTCAGCTTTCTGCCCAATGCCAATCTGGGTGGGGCGGGCGGCTTCTCGCGCGGGCTGCTGGAGGCCAGGGCCAGCGGTGCCACCCATTGCCTGTTCATGGATGACGACGCCTCGGTGCATATGGAGGCGATCACCCGCACCTGGACGCTGCTGGCCTATGCCACGGACCCCCGCACCGCGGTGGCCGGGGCCATGATCAATGCCGATCACCGCTGGCAGATCTGGGAAAACGGCGCCGTCTTCAACGGCGGCTGCCGGCCGCTGTTCCATGGCACCGACCTGCGCGACCGCGAGAAGGTCTTCAGGATGGAATTCGACACCACCGGCCCGATGCCCGAAGGGCATTATGCCGGCTGGTGGTATTTCGCCTTCCCGGTCGACCAGGCCCGGCATATGCCCTTCCCCTTCTTCGTGCGCGGCGATGATGTCAGCTTCTCGCTGGCCAATGACTTCCGCTGCGTCTCGCTGCCGGGCGTCGCCTCGTTCCAGGAAAGCTTTACCGACAAGGCTGCGCCGCTGACCTGGTATCTCGATCTGCGCAGCCATCTGGCCCATCACCTGAGCCTGCCCCAGAAACAGGCCAGCTGGGGGCGGATGATGCGCATGGTGGTGAACTTCTATCTGCGCACCGTCCTGCGGTTCCATTACGACAGCCTCTCGGCGGTGAACCTGGCGATCGAGGATGTGCTGCGCGGTCCGCAGTTCTTCGACGCCCATGCCGATATGGCCACCCGGCGGCAGGATCTGAAGGCGATGACGGTGACAGAGGCCTGGCAGAAGCTGGACCCGCAGAAGCCTGTCCCCACGATCCGCCATGGCAAGCTGTCGCGCTGGCAGCGGGCGCTGCTGCTGCTGACACTGAACGGCCATCTTCTGCCCCTCGCCAACCGCTTCGGCAGCGATCTGGTGATCGAGGCCGCGCACCGCGAGAACCACCGCGAGATCTACGGTGCCCGGCAGATCACCTATCTCAACGCCGCCCGCACCTCCGGGTACACGGTGACCCGCGACCGCCGCCGTTTCTGGCGCGAAAGCCTGCGTCTGGCCCGGAACTGCCTGGCCCTGCGCCGCCAGCTGCCGCAGCTGCGGGCAGAATGGCAGGGCACCTATGCCGGGCTGACCTCGGAAGAATTCTGGAAAGCGAAACTTGCGGTCGCAACGGGTGGCACCTAGCCGTTCCGGCCTTGGTGCTCCGGCGGACAGCCTGCGCTGGCCATGATGAATCACATCAGCAAGATCGTCGCACAGCGTGATGTCCTGTGCGATCCGGATCGAGCTGGGATATGACAAAGGACGAAAAGATGCGGACGATCTGGATTCACATCGGCTCACACAAGACCGGGACAACCACCCTGCAAAGCGCCCTGAAGGCTGCGGGGCGCAAAGATGCCCTGCAGGGGATGTCCTACTGCCACCCGGTCGGCAAGATCAATTCCAACGCGCTGATCGATGTCACCGGCAAGGGCGAAGACATGCGCTGGACCCTGAATCCGCTCATCCTGAAGCGGCGGATTCCGGAGGAAGGGGATTGCATCATTTCAGCCGAACGCCTGTTCTGGCTGGATGATCAGGCGGAAATCGCCAGGATTGCGAAGATCCTCCGCCGCCGCTTTGATCGCATCATGGTCGTGGCCTATCTCAGGCGTCAGGATCTTCTGGCCGTTTCGTTCCGGAAAACCACCGTCGCGACCCAGGTCGGGCGGCGTTTCTTCGGGGACAGAATTGGCGCCTTCCCCGAATACCAGCCCCATATGGACAGGTATTTCTGCTACGCTGAAAAGCTTCAGCTCTGGGAAAACGTCTTTGGCGCCGAGAACGTCATCGTCCGCAAATACGACAAGAAACATCTCGTCGGCGGAGATACGGTCACCGATTTCTGCAGCCTCCTCGGGATCGACAGCAAGATCGCCGTCAAGGAACAGAACACCAAATGGAACCGGAGCCAGCTGCTGGTCGGGATGTGGCTTCAGGCCAGAAATCACGATTGCAAGGATGTGCCGCGGATCATCGCGGATATCGAGGATGACCAGCAGCTCATGCCGGCGCGGTCAGAGGCTATCGCCTTCATGCAGCGCTTCGCCGCGTCAAACGCCTTGCTGGCCCGGAAATATGATCCGGAAGGATTGCCCGGATATTTCGATGACGATTTTTCGCGTTTCCCGGAACAGGGCAATGACGATCTCTCGACTCTCACGATCAGTCTGGATGACATCGAAAAACGCCTGATCCAGGCATGATCCGAAAGGAAGCAGGGCTGTGCGCAGCCCTGCTTTCGCCCGCGCGGGCTCAGACTTCCATCAGGCGCTTGTGGACGGTGATGGCCTCGTCCAGATCGTCAAAGACATACAGCCGGCCATTTTCCAGGATCAGACCGGCATCGCAATAATCGCGCAGGGCATTCAGGTCATGCGCCACCAGAATGGCCCCCGATTGCGCCATGCGGTCCCGGAACACTGTCCGGCTTTTCTTGCGGAACCGGGCATCGCCCACAGCCGTCACCTCGTCCACCAGATAGGTGTCGAACCGGATCCCCATCGAGGCGCCGAACGCCAGACGCGACCGCATCCCCGAGGAGTAGCTGCGCACCGGCATGTGGAAATGGCTGCCCAGCTCGGCGAAATCCGCGACGAAATCCTCCAGCTCCTCGGTATCCACACCATAGACCCGCGCCAGAAAGCGCACATTCTGCGCGCCCGTCATTTCCTTGTGCAAAGATCCGCCCAGACCCACCGGCCAGCTGATCGTGCCATCTGACAGAATGCGTCCGCTGTCCGGCTGGATCGAGCCTGCGACCATTCTCAAGAGCGTCGACTTCCCTGCCCCGTTGCGCCCGAGCAGCGCCAGGGATTTTCCCGGCGGCAGGGTGAGCGTGAGATTGTCCACGATCACCTTGCGGCTATGGCCAAGGCTATAGCTCTTGCAGAGGTTGACGAAGCGGATCATTGGCCCGTCTCAGTTCCGGTCGCGGATACTGTAATAGATCAGAACCCCGATCGACCATGCCAGAAGCAGGAACAGCGCGGTCAGCGCCGACAGCACGAAGCGCTGCGGGAATTCGGCGGTCTGCGGCAGGGTCGGCATGATATAGGGCGCCAGATAGAGGTTCTGCCGCGAGGCATTGGCGCGTGCCACATCCACCGCCGCCAGAGCGGCACGATAGGTTTCTTCGGCAAATTGCAGATCGACCGTCAGGCTTTCGAATTCGGCGATCAGCGCAGGATAATTCTCACCGGCGATATGGGTCTCGCTGTCCGAGGAGAAGGTCTTGCGCTCGTCGGCGATGCGGTCGCGGATCACCTGGATGCGGCGGGCGGCCTGCTGGCGGCGCGGGTCGCCTTCCTGGGTGGTGCCCAGCACGATGTCATTCTCGATCAGGGCCTGGGCCAGCTGCTGCTGCAGGTTGTTCAGCACCCCCATCCGCCCCTGAATATCTGCGGAGGGGTCCACGATCTGGGTGCGGGTGCGGAAGCGGCTCAGCGCTTCGCGGGCGGCTTTCAGCCGGTTCAGCGCGGTTTCCAGATCCTCGTTGGCATAGCGCATCACATCGGACCGCGCCTGCGTGTTCAGGTCGTTGATGCGGTTCTGGCTGGCTTTCACGATCTCGGTGGCGATGCGCTGCGCATCCTCGGCCGAATAGGCCAGAACGCGCAGCTCGATCAGCCGGGTCGACTGGTCATAGGAAATCCGCACCATGCGGCCCCAGAACCAGTGGAGCTGTTCGATCGTGGCATCGGGCCAGAGCGACATCAGCGGATCGGAGGGCCAGTGCACCGCATAGAGATCGCCGAGCCCCAGCCTTTCGTCGATCACCGCGACGACTTCCTGGCTCTGGATATATTCGTAAAGGATATCGGTTTCCGAGGAGCTGCCGCCGCCCGCAAACTGGGCCAGCCCGCCCAGAAGCTCGGTCGACGAGGTCGCCCCTTCCTCGCGGCGCACGGTAAAGCCCACGGTCGAGGCGTATTGATCCTGCGCCACGAAGAACAGATAGGCCATGGTGACCAGCAAGGGCAGCATCACCAGAATGATAAAGCTGACGAGGATGCCGCGATGGCGCCGGTGCACCCGTGCAGGCCCCGCCGGTGCGCGGATTCCGGCCGGTTGCGGAGCCGGGGCGGCCTCGACAGGCGCCGGAGATGGCTCTCCGGACGGGTCTTGCCCGGCAGGCATCGGGGTTCCGTCGCGCAGATGGGCCGTGATGGCCTCCAGACGGGCTTCCCGTGCAGGATCATCCCCGGTCGCGGCCTGAGCGCCGGCCGCCTTGCGACGGCGCGGAGCGGCGGCAGTGGCGGCCTTGCTGCGGACCCGTTTTCCGGCGGCACTGCGGCTCACACCAGCAGCCTTGCGACGGGGACTGCCCGCAGCGGATGATGGGGTTTCGTTGTCCTGCAATGCCTTGCCTCGAGGTAAACGGTTTGATTTCCGCCCGATCCTTCTACATAATGGCACGGTAGAATACCAGCACGTCATAGACAGGCCCAGATGGTCCCCGCCTCCCAGATCGTCCCGTCTTCAGGCCCGTCTTCCATGCTTGACGCAGATCCGCCTTCCGACTGGAAAAAACGCACCCGCCGTGACCTGCGCGCGACTGTGCGTACCATTGTCGCGCTGATGCTGCGCGAGATGAGCACGCGCTACGGCCGCTCTCCGGGCGGGTATCTCTGGGCCGTGATGGAGCCGGTGGGCGCCACCATGATCATGGCGATCGGCTTTTCGCTGCTGATGCGTCACCCCGCGCTTGGCACCTCCTTCATGCTGTTCTTCGCAACGGGGATGATGCCCTTTACGCTTTACAACGCGGTGGATGGCGCGGTGATGCGCTCGCTGTCCTATTCACGCGCCTTGCTGATGTATCCCTCCGTTCGCTGGATTGATGCCGTTCTGGCGCGTTTCCTGCTGAATCTGCTGACCAAGCTTCTGATCATGGTGCTGGTACTGGCGGGCATCCTGATCGTGACGGAAACCCGCAGCGTGCTGAATTTCGGGCCGATCCTGGCCGGCATTCTGATGACGGCGCTGCTCGGCCTCGGGACCGGGCTGATGAACTGCGTGCTGGAAGGGCTGTTCCCCGCCTGGGGCATGATCTGGAACATTGCGACCCGGCCGCTCTACCTGGCCTCCGGAGTCATCCTGCTTTACGAGGATCTGCCGCATTTTGCGCAGGATATCCTGTGGTGGAACCCGCTGCTGCATATCATCGGAGAAGTCCGCACCGGGTTCTACCCGATGTATTCCGCCTCCTACGTCAGCATCCCCTATGTAACAGGGGTCGGGCTGGTCCTTGTGGCGCTGGGGTTCCTGCTGGTGCGCCGGCATAATGTCACTATCCTGAACGACTAGGGTGGCCCCCGCCCCCCTTCGCTCCGCTCAGGCCGCAGAAAGGCCCTTCATGCAGATCGAACCGACCTCCCTGCCAGGTGTCGTGATCCTGACGCCCGCGCGTCATGGCGATGCCCGCGGGTTCTTTTCCGAAAGCTGGAACCGGCAGCGCATGGCGGCAGCCGGGTTCGACATCGACTTTGTGCAGGACAACCATTCGGTTTCGGCCAGGGCCGGTACGCTGCGCGGCCTGCACTACCAGAGCCCGCCCCATGCCCAGGCCAAGCTGGTGCGCTGCGGGCGCGGCTGCCTGTGGGATGTGGCGGTGGATGTGCGGGTGGGTTCGCCCGGCTACGGGCAATGGGTGGGGGTGGAGCTTTCCGCCGCCAATGGCCGGCAATTGCTGATCCCCGCGGGTTTTCTGCACGGGTTCGTCACGCGGGAGGACGATACCGAGATCGTCTATAAATGCTCCGATTACTATGCGCCGGATTGCGATGGCGCGGTGGCCTGGGATTCCGTCGGCATCGACTGGGGGCTGACCTCCGCGCCGGTGCTGTCTGCAAAGGATGTGGCGGCAGTGCCGCTGGCAGAGTTCCGCAGCCCCTTCGCATACGAGGCCAGGGCATGAAGATCCTCGTCACCGGCGGCGCCGGCTTCATCGGTTCCGCCGTGGTGCGGCTGGCCATCGCGCGCGGTCACGCGGTGGTGAACCTTGACGCGCTGACCTATGCCGCCTGTCTGGAGAATGTGGCCGGCGTGGCGGCGAACCCGCTTTACGCCTTCGAACGGGCCGATATCCGTGACCGCGCCGCGCTGGACCGGATCTTCGCCGCCCATCGCCCCGATGCGGTGATGCATCTGGCGGCCGAAAGCCATGTCGACCGTTCGATCGACGGGCCGGGCGATTTCGTTGAAACCAATATCACCGGCACCTACAACATGCTGGAGGCGGCCCGCGCCTTCTGGACGCGCGCGGGCCGTCCGGCGGGCTTCCGCTTCCATCACATCAGCACCGATGAGGTCTTCGGCTCGCTGCCCGCCGATCCCGCGGTGAAATTCACCGAAACCACGCCCTATGACCCGCGCAGTCCCTATTCGGCCTCCAAGGCTGCCTCGGACCATCTGGTCCGTGCCTGGGCCGAGACCTATGGTCTGCCCGTCGTGCTGACCAATTGCTCCAACAATTACGGGCCCTACCATTTCCCCGAAAAGCTGATCCCGGTGGTCATTCTGAACGCCCTCGCCGGCAAGCCGCTGCCGGTCTATGGCGATGGCTCGAACATCCGTGACTGGCTTTATGTGGAGGATCACGCCGAGGCGCTGCTACTGGTGCTGGAAAAGGGCGCCCTGGGCCGCAGTTACAATATCGGCGGCGAGAACGAGCGCACGAACCTCGACCTGGTGAAGACGCTCTGCGCCCTTCTGGATGCAAAACGCCCGAAGGCGGAAGGCAGCTATGCCGACCAGATCACCTTCGTCACCGACCGCCCCGGCCATGACGCGCGCTATGCGATCGACCCGACCCGCATCCGCACCGAACTGGGCTGGTGCCCCTCGGTCACGGTCGAGGAAGGGCTCGCCCGTACCGTCGACTGGTATCTGGCGAACGAAGCCTGGTGGCGCCCCTTGCAAGCCCGGCAGGGCGTGGGCGAGAGGCTGGGAACCGGCGAAAAGCAGGGGGCCTGATGCTGACCGCGCATCTGCCCTCGGGGTTCATCGCCGGGCGGCAGGCACAGCGGCACCGGACAATTCCCGCCGCGATGCCGGTGGCGCTGGTGGCTTCGACTCTGCCCGATGCCGATATGATCTGGTTCCATCTGGTCGATCACGGCAGTCTCCACCATCACCGCTACTGGGTGCATATCCCGGCTTTCTGGGCGGTTATCGCCGCGATCACTCTCCCCTTGCTGTGGCGCAGCCGCTGGCGGATGACGGCGATCCTGTTCTTCGCGGTGATCTTTCTGCATTTGATACTGGATACGGTCGGCGGGGGCATTCTCTGGGGCGTGCCCTTCAGCGACCGGCTGTTCAGCCTGATCACCGTGCCGCCCGATCATGGTCATTGGGTTGCCTCTTTCCTGCTGCACTGGAGCTTCGGGCTGGAACTGGCAATCTGGGTCTGGGCGATCTGGCTGTGGAGGCGCGGATGAAACTGCTGGTCTTCGGACACACCGGACAGGTGGCGCAAGAACTGGCGCGGCTGGCGCCGGAGGCGCTCTGTCTGGGTCGCGACGCGGCCGATCTGGCCGATCCCGCCGCCTGCGCCGCCGCGATCCGCGCGCACCGGCCCGAGGCGGTGATCAATGCCGCCGCCTGGACGGCGGTAGACCGGGCCGAGACCGAGGAAGCCGCCGCGCGGGTGGTGAATGCCGATGCCCCCGGCGCCATGGCGCTGGCCTGCGCGGATCTGGATATCCCCTTCGTGCAGATCTCCACCGATTACGTCTTTGATGGGTCGGGCAGCGCGCCCTGGCAGCCCGGCGACACCCCAGCCCCGCTCAATGCCTATGGCCGCACGAAGCTTGCAGGCGAACAGGCGGTGCGGGCGGCAGGCGGGCGGCAGGTGATCCTGCGCACCTCCTGGGTGTTTTCGGCCCATGGCGCGAATTTCGTGAAGACCATGCTGAGGCTCGGCGCCAGCCACGACCATCTGCGCATCGTCGCTGACCAGATCGGCGGCCCGACGCCCGCCGATGCCATCGCGGCCACCTGCCTGCATCTGGCCCGCGCGCTGCGCGACGGTGCGCCGGGCGGCACGCATCATTTCGCGGGCACGCCCATCACCAGCTGGGCCGGTTTCGCACGCGAAACATTCGCCCTTGCCGGGAGGGCGGTCACGGTCGGGGATATCCCGACCACCGAGTATCCGACCCCGGCGCGGCGACCGCTGAACTCCCGGCTCGATTGCGCCGCATTGACGGCGGATTTCGGGATTACACCGCCGGACTGGCGGGCCGCTCTGGCCCGCGTGGTTGCCGAAGTGACAAGGGGGTAGGCGATGCAGCGCAAGGGGATCATTCTGGCCGGCGGTTCGGGCACGCGGCTTTACCCCATTACCATCGGCGTCTCGAAGCAGCTTCTGCCAGTCTATGACAAGCCGATGATCTATTATCCGCTGTCGGTCCTGATGCTCGCGGGCATCCGCGAGATCGCGGTCATCACCACCCCACAGGATCAGGAACAGTTCCGCCGCACGCTGGGCGATGGCAGCCAGTGGGGGCTGAGCCTGAACTATATCGTGCAGCCCTCGCCCGACGGGCTGGCTCAGGCCTATCTGCTGGCCGAGGATTTTCTGGCCGGCGCCCCCTCGGCCATGGTGCTCGGCGACAATATCTTCTTCGGCCATGGCCTGCCCGAGATGCTGACCCGTGCCGATGGTCGCGACAGCGGCGGCACGGTCTTCGGCTACCGTGTGGCTGACCCCGAACGCTATGGCGTGGTGGGCTTCGACGCGGAGGGCCGGGTCAGCCGCATCGTCGAGAAACCCTCCAGACCGCCCTCGCCCTTCGCGGTGACCGGGCTTTACTTCCTTGACGGCTCCGCCCCCGACCGCGCCCGCGCCGTCACCCCCTCGCCCCGGGGCGAACTGGAAATCGTCAGCCTGCTGGAGATGTATCTGGCCGAGGGCGCGCTGTCGGTCGAACAGATGGGCCGGGGCTTTGCCTGGCTCGATACCGGCACCCATGCCAGCCTGCTGGATGCCGGGAATTTCGTGCGCACCCTGACCGAACGTCAGGGCCAGCAGGTCGGCTGCCCCGAGGAAATCGCCTTCGCCCGGGGCTGGATCAGCCGCGAGCAACTGGCCGAA
The DNA here is from genome assembly GCF_001303875.1 of Gemmobacter sp. LW-1. Lineage (NCBI taxonomy): Bacteria > Pseudomonadati > Pseudomonadota > Alphaproteobacteria > Rhodobacterales > Paracoccaceae > Gemmobacter > Gemmobacter sp. LW-1. Next base: position 19,050 of record NZ_LJSC01000071.1, read on the forward strand.
CGGGCGGCCCTGTTCGGCAAGACCGGCTATGGCGCCTATCTTCAGGCGCTGGCCGACCCCGGCGCGTCCCCGGCATAGGCGGGCAGCGCAACCGGGCCATCGCCGAGGATCTCCAGCGGGGCCGGATGGGTGACGGCCCGGGCCGCCTCAGACGGGGGAAAGGGCAGCGGCCCGTGCGGCAGCAGCAGGCCCAGATGCAGCCGCCCGTCCCGGCGCGTGACCCCGGTGACGATCCAGTCGCAGCCGATCACCTCGCAGGGACGGCTTTCGCCTTCGGCCAGATCCGAGAAATCCGCCGCCTGCCCGTTGAGGATCAGCCGGTCCCCCTGGCGGATCAGCGTCAGGGCAGCGTCAGAGCGGATGGGGTAAAGCTGGATGATCATGGCGTCTCCTCAGAACCAGCGGCCGATGGCGGTCAGGCCGGGCGCCGACAGGGTGCCCGACGCGGCATAGGAATAGACACGGTACTGCACATTGCCGACCGAGGGCGCGTTGATCCCGAGCCAGCGCGCCGCATTGCCGCCGCCCCCCGATACGCTGGGGGCAGACAGGAAGGAGGCCGGGAAGACCCATGTCAGCAGGTTGCTGTGCATGTAGATCGGCCCCGCCGCGGTGGAGGTCTCGACCGCCGCGGCCACCGCCGTGCAGATCTGGGTGCCATCGGCGAAGCGGACATATTCGCCATTGGCATTGCTGCCCCGCTCGATGACCCTGCCGGTCGGCACGCCGCCCGACTGGGACACAGCCCCGAGCAGCGTGCCCTGATGGAACAGCTCCACCCAGGCTCCCCAGCCCGCCGTACCATAGCTGCGCGAGAATTCGCGCAGCCCTGCCGCCGTGGAGGTGCCGCCATAGCTGATGAATTTCTGGATCACATTGGTGGAAGAGCGCGCCACCACGATCAGCGCCCCGGCGCTGGACAGCGGGTAATTGTTGCCCGTCGTATTGCCTGCGGACGGGTTGTAGTAGCTGCCGCCCGTCCGCAGCGTATCCAGATGGTCGGCCGCCGTCAGGGTGATCGCGGTGCCCAGACCATAATCCCCGGTCTTCAGCAGCCGCCCCGCCGTGGTATCCGTGGCACTCTGGGTCACCGCGCCGGTGGGCATCTGGCCCAGCCACAGCCCGGCGGGCAGCCGCACCGTGCCACTGGTGCGCTCGATGCGCAGCGCCTCGGTCCAGGCCGTGCCATCGGCACTGACCTTCACGCTGAAATCATCATTGCCCGCCAGACCCATCTCGGCCCGGCCCGACCAGTTGTCCTGAAACAGCAGCGATGCGGTATTCCCCGCCGCCGCCTTGTTCACCTTCACCTGATGCCCGGCCCCGGCATGGCTGAACAGCGTGGCGGGCGCGGCCACGGCCAGCCGGTTGGTCCCGTCATGCACGGTGCCGATGCCCAGCCCCGGCAGATCGTCCAGCGGCGGCTGGTTCTGAGGAGACGCCATGATCATCCAGCTTTACCCCATCCGCTCTGACGCTGCCC
>NZ_LJSC01000002.1:0-1821 GCF_001303875.1 Gemmobacter sp. LW-1
TGTCCGTTGAAAAGCTGAACGTGCGCTTTCGGCAGGACGGCCGCATCGTCCATGCGGTGCCGCCGCGTCACCGGCCTGCTGGGTGGCCTCGGCCGCCGCATTCGCAGCTTCCGCCGCCGCACGCGCCGCATCCTCACCCGCACCTTCCACCGCATCCGCGGCAGCTTCGGTCGCGGTCGCGGCTTCGGTCGCGGCCGTCTGGGCTGCGGTCTGCGCCGCCTCCGTCGCGGTCTCCGCAGCTTTCTCGGCTTCACCCGGGGCCTGCTGACCGAAGAAATAGTAGCCCGCAGCAGCAGCCGCGACGACCACACCGCCAATGATGACCTTGCTGTTCATAGTCGTGTCCCTTCCTGTGGCACCGAAATCTGGCACTCCCGTCCCAGATGGGGGTTTGGCGCCGCAATTTGAAGGGGAAATTGCCGTATCCTGCACCAGCGACCGCGACGATCCCTCCGATCCGTCGAATCCGGTTGAACTGGCCGGGGCGCGAGACTATTTTGCGCCCATAATTCCAATGGCAGAAGGACCGAAGCCATAGCCCGCAGACCCCACAACGCCCCGCCGCAACGCGATACGGGCCCCCGTGTGAACGACCGCATCCGCGCGCCGGAAATCCGCCTCATCGGCGCAGACGGCGAAAACGTCGGCGTCGTGACGCCCGCCCGCGCCCTCGCCATGGCGGAAGAGGCCGGGCTTGATCTGGTCGAGATTTCGCCCAACGCGGAACCCCCGGTCTGCAAGATCATGGACTTCGGCAAGTTCAAATACGAACAGCAGAAGCGTGAGGCCGAGGCCCGCAAGAAGCAGAAGATCATCGAGATCAAGGAAATCAAGTTCCGTCCCGGCACGGACGACCATGATTACAACGTCAAGATGAAAGCGGTGCTGAAGTTCCTTGGCGAAGGCGACAAGGTGAAAATCACCCTGCGCTTCCGTGGCCGCGAAATGGCCCACCAGGAACTTGGCCTTGAACTGCTGAACCGCGTCGCCGCCGATGTGGTGGAGGCCGGCAAGGTCGAATCCATGCCCAAGCTGGAAGGCCGTCAGATGGTCATGATGATCGCGCCCAAGTAAGCGGGACTGACCGGCAGAAGAAACAGCGGGGGCCTTCCGGCCCCCGTTTTGCTGTCAGCGCACCCGGTTTACTCCGGCGGCGCCTCGCGCAGGCGGCCCCGAGCGGCGATTTCCTTCAGAAGACCGCCGACGCCCATCCGGGCAATGTCAGCCGCCCCGACCGGCAAGCCGCAGATCACCCGTTCCAGCACCCAGTCCGCCCCGTTCAGCGCGGGCGAACGGGCACAGCCCGGCAGGCCGATCACCGGGCGGCCATGAAGCGCGCCAATGAACAACAGGTTTCCCGGATCGACCGGCATGCCATACCGCTCAAGCCGCCCGCCCGCCGCCACCAGCGCGGCGGGGGCGACATCGGCGGGGTCAGATGTGGCCGAGGCGGTCAGGATGAACAGGATCTCCGCATCCGTTTCCGCCAGCGCGTCGGTCAATGCCCCGGCCAGAGGCGCGGTCCGGTGCGGGACGATGCAACGCGGTGCCAGTGCCACACCCAGCCGCCGAAGCCGCAGCGCCAGCGCCTCGCGCCCCTTGGGGGCTGGCGGCTCTGCGCCGGGCAGCGCCGTCTCGATCAGCGCCGCCCGTGTCAGCACGGGGGGGACCAGCCGCAAGGCCCCGGCTGCATGGGCACAGGCCGCCTCCAGCGCGGCTTCGGGCACGGCGTAAGAGATGATCTTGACCGTCGCGACCATGCTGCGCGGCTCTGCCCGCGCCAGATCGGGCAGTGTGGCCAGCGTGATCATCGGATGCACC
>NZ_LJSC01000003.1:0-10154 GCF_001303875.1 Gemmobacter sp. LW-1
GCTGCGGCGTCTGCGCGCCCGGATCGAGGAGGAACTGGATCAGCCCCTGCGTCTTGCCGATCTGGCCGCGACCGCCGGATTGTCGGAGTTCCATTTCCAGCGCGCCTTCCGCGCCAGCACGGGCCTCAGCCCGCGCGCCTGGGTCGAACGCCGCCGGATGGCGCGAGCCGAGGCGCTGATCGCGGAAGGGCAGCCACTGGCCGAGGTGGCTGCCGCCTGCGGCTTTGCCCATCATGCCCATCTGACCCGCGCCTTCCGCAAGGCGCATGGTGTGGCGCCCTCGGTCTGGCGTGCGGGATTGTAACCGCACATCCTCAAGCTGGACCTTGCCCGGCCCCGGTGCTTTAGTGCCGGGGAAAGGAGTCCTCCCATGGCATTCGGCAAGAACATCCGCACCTTTTTCGAAGGCAAATGGCATGACGGCGACGTTTCTGTGATGCGCGCTGCCGATCATGGCATCTGGCAAGGCTCATCCGTCTTTGATGGCGCGCGCTGGTTCGATGGCATCGCGCCCGACCTTGACCGCCATCTGGCGCGGGTGAACCGTTCGGCCGAGGCGCTGATGATCACGCCGACGATGGCGGTGGAGGACATGCTGGAAATCGCGCGGGAGGGCCTGCGCGCCTATGGCCCCGATCATGAGGTCTATATCCGCCCGATGTACTGGGCCATCGACGGCTCGGACCTGGGTGTTGCCCCGGCGGAAAACTCGACCGGCTTCGCGCTGTGTCTTGAGGAAGTGCCGATGCCGCCCGCCACCGGGCAAACCACGCTGACCCGCACGCGCTTCCGCCGCCCGGTGCTGGAAGATGCGGTCTGCAATGCCAAGGCGGGCTGCCTTTACCCCAACAATGCCCGGATGCTGGTCGAGGCCAAGCAGAAGGGCTTCGGCAATGCGCTGGTCGCGGATGCCATGGGCAATGTGGCCGAAACCGCCACGGCCAATGTGTTCATGGTGAAGGATGGCGCGGTCTTCACCCCCATCGCCAATGGCACCTTCCTGTCGGGTATCACCCGCGCGCGCCATATCGCCAATATGCGGGCCGAGGGGATCGAGGTGCAGGAAACCGTGCTGACCTTCGCCGATTTCGAGGCGGCGGACGAGGTGTTCCTGTCGGGCAACTTCGCCAAGGTCACCTCGGTTGCCCGCTTCGACGACACCGAATACCGCAGCCGCGCCATGACCGACCGCATCCGCGGCCTTTACATGGACTGGGCGCACAGCGCCCCGGCCCGCGCGGCCTGACGGCACCATCTTGGAGCAGACGGTCTTCAGCTTCCGTGGCCTGTTCGGCGTGCCGGTCGAGGTGCGCCAGTCGGTCGCTATTCTGGCGCTGATGATGGCAGGGTTTTCGCTGATGCGGGGCGGCAGCCTTGTCATCACCGCGATTTTCCTGTGCATCCTCATCGCTTCGGTCTATCTGCACGAACTGGGCCACGCCTGGGGCGCGCGCGTGCAGGGTCTGACGGTCAACCGGATCGTGCTGCACGGGGGCGGCGGCTTCTGCGAGCACCGCCGCAGCAGCTTTAAGCAGGACGAGCTGATCGTGGCCATGGGGCCGCTGGTCAATCTCGCGCTCTGGGCCGTGCTGGGGCTGGCGCAGGACGCGGTGTATCAGCTTGCCATTTCCGATCCGGCATGGGTGCGGTTCGGTATTGCCATGGTGCCCTGGCTGGGCCTTGCTGCCACGATGAACCTGTTCCTGTTCTTCTACAACATGGTGCCTGTGCTGCCGCTGGACGGCGGGCGGCTGTTGCAGATCGGTCTGCGGCGGTTCTGGCCGCCGGCGCAGGCCATCCGCATCGCAGGCGCTATCGGGGTGGTTTTCTGCATCCTGTGGTTCCCCATGCTGATCTGGGTGTTCCTCAGCACCGGCTGGCTTCTGTTCTTCATCCCGTCGCTGGCGCTGCATCTGGCCATGGCGCGGGGCGAGGCGCATTACTGACCCCGGTGCGGGCTGCGCTTGCCAAGGCCGCCCCGCGCCGCCACTATGCCCGCACCGGGATACCGCCGGGCAGGAGAGAACGATGCGCAAGTTTCTGGTCGTGCTGGACGACAGCCGCGAATGCCTCAACGCCATGCGCTATGCCGCGCTGCGGGCAGCGCACACCGGGGCAGGGGTGCAAATCCTGTCGATCATCCCGCCGGAAGAGTTTCAGCACTGGATGGGCGTGGCCGACCTGATGCGCGCCGAGGCGCGCGAGCGGATCGAGGCGCATTTCGAGGTCTTCGCCAAATGGATGCGCGACAAGCAGGGGGTGAACCCGGAACTGGTGATCCGCGAGGGCGACCCCGCGACCGAGATCCTGGCGCAGGTGCGAGAGGACGCGCAGATCGGCGTTCTGGTGCTTGGCGCCGGCACCGAGAAAAGCGGCCCCGGTCCGCTGGTCACCACGCTCAGCCGAAGCTCGGGTACTCTGCCGATCCCGGTCACCATCGTGCCGGGGGATATGTCGAAGGAACGGCTGGAGGCCATTACCTGACGAAGGGCCCCTGCGACTGCGGCGGCGCGGGCACATTCAAGGGCAGAAAATGCAGCTCGCATAGGAAGTTATGTGCAAGGTGGTTCCTGCGTCGGATCGCCTGAGATAACGCGCCGCCGGTGTGTGCGATTGTAGCCAATTGTCGGGTCCGAGGCATTCAGGCGGCGGATAAGCTCGCTTTCCTTCCGCGTCACGGCGACTTTGTCATAGCTTTCAAAGAGGATTTCTTTGCGAAGAACAAAGCTGCGCATCTCGTCACGCGAGAAATCCGCTTCGACACTCGCATTGTTCCACGATCCGAAATAGCGCAGAGAGTGGCCGCCGCCACCTATGTCCTTGCCAATGTAGATTTTCCCGTTCGGGAAAGTGATCTTGTAAACGACATAGGCAAAAGCCGGAGACATGCGACATATCCGTTTTGTGGTGCGCCCAGTCACCGGGCGCACCAACAGTGATCACACCTCGCGCGAGCGGATCATGCCCACGATGTCATAGACCTCGTTGAGGATCGGGCGGGCGATGGCTTCGGCCTGTGCGGCACCGCGGCCGAGGATGCGGTCAATTTCGGCCGGGTCCTGCATCAGGCGATTCATCTCGGTCGTGATTGGCGAGAGTTTCGCCACGGCAAGCTCCGCCAGCTTCGGTTTGAAGCTGCCGAATTGCGCGCCCGCATATTCTGCCACTACATCCGCGGCGCTCATCCCCGCGAGGGCGGCGTAGATGTTCACCAGATTGCGCGCCTCAGGCCGGTCCTTCAGCCCGTCGAGCGTGTCGGGCAGCGGCTCGGGGTCGGTCTTGGCCTTGCGGATCTTGGCAGCGATGGAATCGGCATCATCGGTCAGGTTGATGCGGCTTTGATCCGAGGGATCGGATTTCGACATCTTCTTTGATCCGTCGCGCAGCGACATGACGCGGGTGGCCGCACCCTCGATCACCGGCTCGGTCATCGGGAAGAAGGTCACGCCATAATCGTTGTTGAACTTGGCGGCGATGTCGCGGGTCAGTTCCAGATGCTGTTTCTGGTCCTCGCCCACCGGAACATGCGTGGCCTTGTAAGCGAGAATGTCGGCCGCCATCAGCGCCGGATAGGCGAACAGGCCCAGCGAGGCGTTCTCGCTGTTCTTGCCGGCCTTGTCTTTCCACTGGGTCATGCGGCCCATCCAGCCCATCCGCGCGACGCAGTTGAAGATCCAGGCCAGTTCGACATGCGCCGTCACCTGGCTTTGATTGAACAGGATCGAGCGCGCCGGGTCGATGCCTGCTGCGATGAAACCTGCCGCCATCTCGCGCGTCTGGTGGCGCAGTTTAGCCGGGTCCTGCCAGACGGTGATCGCATGCATGTCGACAAGGCAATAGATCGTCTCGCCGCCCTCGTCCTGCTTTTCGACAAAGCGCTTCAGCGCGCCGAGATAATTGCCGAGGGTCAGGCCGCCCGAAGGCTGGATGCCTGAAAACACGCGGGGGGTGAAAGTCTGAGGCGTTTGGACCGGCTCGGACATGATGTTCTCCGTCTGGAAATGGCTGGTGCTTCGGCTTACCTTTGGTGGCAAGGGGCGTCAATGAAGGCCCTGCAACATGAGGCGAAGATGCAGCATCAGGACGATTTGACCGAACCGCCGTTGAACCCCTTGCCCTGGGTCGTCTGGGCGCTGGTTCTGCCCATCGTGGCGATGGAGGTGGTGGTGAGCCTTGGTCAGCGCGGGCTGATCGGTGGCGCACATGCCGTTGGCTGGCGGCTGGACGCGATGGAACGCTTTGCCTTTTCACCCGATCTTCTGCGCTGGATGGCGGAAAATCATGTCTGGCCGCTGGACGGGCTGATCCGGCTGGTCAGCTATCCTTTCGTGCACACGAGCTTTACCCATGCGGTGTTTGTCGTGGTGATGCTGCTGGCGCTTGGCAAGATGGTGGGCGAGATCTTTCGCTGGTGGGCGGTGCTGGTGGTGTTCTTCGGCGCAGCCATGGTCGCGGCGGGGGTCTATACCGCTGTGCCGGGGCTGGTGCAGCCGCTGGTCGGCGGGTATCCGGCGATCTACGGGCTGATCGGGGCCTTCACCTTCCTGTTGTGGGTGCGGCTGGCCGGGGAGGGGGCGAACCAGTACCGCGCCTTCACGCTGATCGGCTTCCTGCTGTTTGCGCAACTGCTGTTCGGTGTGTTCTTTGGCGGCGGCACCGAATGGGTGGCCGACATCGCGGGCTTCGCCACCGGCTTTGTGCTGAGCTTCGTGGTCAGCCCCGGTGGTTTTGCCCGCGTGCGGGCGCGGTTGCGGGAACGCTAGGCGCGTTTCCGGCGCAGCGCTGATTTGAATTCGGTCAGACGGAAGGCGCCGATCAGCGTGCCGAACCCGAAGTAGCTGATGATGCCGCTGGCGACCAGCGCTCCCAGTGCCAGCCAGCGCCAGCGCGCGGCATCCAGCGCGGGCCCAAGCAGCAGCGCAGCCGCCCAAAGCACGAAGCCCATCACCAGCGCGGCGGCGACGATGCGCCAGATCCGGGCGCGGAAACGGGCGTCGAAATGCGCCTCCGGTCCCATGGTGCGCGAACCGCGCCAGAGCTGCCAGACCATGACCCAGCCGGAAACGGTTGTGGCGAGCGCCGCCGCCATGAATCCGATCACCGGCATCATGCCTACGGCAAAGGCGAGGTTCACCACCATCGACCACAGCGCATAGCGGAACGGGCTGCGGGTGTCTTCGCGCGCATAATAGAGCGGCTGGAACACCTTGTGCAGCACGAAGGCGGGCAGGCCAAGGCCATAGGCCGCCAGCGCCAGCGCGGTATTGGCAGCATCGTCCGATCCGAAGGCGCCGCGCTGGAACAGCACCTGCACCAGCGGAAGGGCGATCACGACCAGCGCCACGGCGGCGGGAATGGTCAGCGCCAGCGCGAATTCGGCGCCGCGGTTGAGGCTCGCGCGTCCGCCTTCTGCATCGCCCGCGCGCAGGCGGCGGCTGAGGTCCGGCAGCAGCGCCGTGCCGATGGCAATGCCCACCACGCCCAGAGGCAATTGGTAAAGCCGGTCGGCGAAGGACAGCCATGTCACCGCGCCTTCGGTATGCGAGGCGACCTGACGGCCGACCAGAAGGTTGATCTGCACCACCCCGCCCGCAAGGATCGCGGGGCCTGCGATGATCGCCAGCCGCTTCAGATCCGCGCTCCAGCGCGGCCAGCCGAGGGTGAAGGTATGCCCGGCGGCGCGGGCCGAAAACCAGACGAAGCCGAATTGCATGACCCCGGTCAGCGGCAGCGTCCAGGCCAGCGTCATCCCCATGTTCCAGCCCTGCCAGTCGGCCAGCCACATGGCAGCGATGAAGGCGAGGTTCATCAGAACAGGCACAAAGCCCGCTTCGGTGAACCGGCCCTTGGTGACCAGCACGCCGGAGACCAGCGCGACGAGGCTGATGAACAGGATGTAGGAGAACCCGATCCGGCCATAGATCACCGCAAGGTCGAAGCGTTCGTCGCCTGCAAAGCCCGAAGCCATGGCCCAGACCAGCGAGGGCATCGCAACCGTTCCGAGGATGGTGAACACCACCAGCAGCCAGGCCATGCCGTTGAACGCTTCTTGCGCAAAGCCCTGCGCATCCTCACCCGCCTCGACCTTCTTGGCGAACATCGGCACGAAAGCCTGATTGAAGGCGCCTTCGGCAAAGAAACGGCGGAACATGTTGGGCAGCGACTGCGCCACGAAGAAGGCGTCGGACACCGCGCCTGCGCCAAGATAGTTCGCCATCAGGATGTCGCGGGCAAACCCCGCACCACGCGACAGAAGCGTCCACCCGCCGAGGGTGACGACATTGCGGATCAGGCTTTTCGTCATGTGCTACCCTTGGGCCTGCGCCCGTTTGGCCCCCTCGGCAATGGCCTGGCGCAGCTTCTTGTCCAGCGCCTCCTGCCGGTGTTTCTGATGCAGTTTCAGGCCGAACATGTCTTTCACATAGAAGCTGTCCACCACCTGCGCGCCGAAAGTGGCGATCACGGCCGAGGCGATGTAGACGTTGTTCGCCGCCAGAGTGCGGGTCAGGTCATAAAGCAGCCCCGGCCGGTCGCGGGTATCGACCTCGATGATCGTGTAGATTTCGGACCCTTCGTTGTCGAAGGTGATATGGGTCGGAAAGCGGAACTCGCGCTCGCGCTTCTTTACCTTGTCGCGGTCGGCCAGTGCCTCGCGCGGGACGACCTCGCCGCGCAGGGTCTTTTCGATCATCTGACGCAGGCGGGGCAGGCGGCTGACTTCGTAGGGGTGGCCGTCGGTATCCTGTATCCAGAACACCGCGGTGGCATAGCCGTCCTTTGACGTATAGGTCCGCGCATCCACAACATTCGCGCCTACCAGTGCCAGCGCCCCGGCGAGCCGCGAGAAGATGCCAGGATGATCGGCCAGCGCGAAGCAGGCCCGCGTCGCGTCGCGCGCCGGATCGGGGTGCAGGTCGATGCGGATCTCGGTATCGTCCAGATCACGCAGCAGGCGGGCGAAGACCGCCTGTGTTTCCGTCAGCAGCCCCTGCCAGTAGGGGGCGTAATGCCGCGCGAGTTCGGCCCGCAGATCCTTGGCATCCCAGTCGGCCAGAACCTCGCGCAACTGGCGTTTCGCCTCGTTCTCGCGCCGCTCGCGGTTGACGTTTTCCAGCCCGTTTTCCAGCGCCTCGGCGGTTTCGCTGTGAAGGCGACGCAGCAACATGGCCTTCCAGTTGTTCCAGGTGCCGGGGCCGACGCCGCGAATGTCACAGACCGTCAGCACGGTCAGCAGATCCAGCCGCTTGCGGGTTTTCACTGCCTTGGCGAAATCGCGCACCGTGCGCGGATCGCCGATGTCGCGTTTCTGCGCCATGTCGGACATCAGCAGGTGATAGCGCACCAGCCATTCGACAGTTTCGCATTCCTCGTCATTCAGCCCCAGACGCGGCGCCACGCGGCGGGCGATCTGGGCGCCAAGGATCGAATGATCCTCGGGGCGGCCCTTGCCGATGTCGTGCAGCAGCAGGGCAACATAAAGCACCCGTCGGCTGACGCCTTTTTCAAGGATGTCGGACGACAGCGGCAGCTCCTCGACCAGCTCGCCGCGTTCGATCTGCGCAAGGGTCGAGATACACTGGATGATGTGTTCATCCACCGTGTAATGGTGGTAGACGTTGAACTGCATCATCGCGACGATGGGCTCGAACTCGGGGATGAAGGCGCCCAGCACGCCCAGTTCATTCATCCGCCGCAGGGATCGTTCAGGATTGCCGTGTTTCAGCAGCAGGTCGAGAAAGATGCGCTGGGCTTCCGGGTCTTCGCGCATCTCGTCGTCGATCAGCCGCAGGTTCGCCGCGATCAGCCGCATGATGTTGGGATGCAGAAGATAGCCGGTGCGCAAACCTTCTTCGAAAACCCGCAGCAGGTTCAGCTTGTCGGCCAGAAAGTTGCGCGGGTCGGCGGCGTCGATGCGGCCCTGCACCAGACGAAAGCCCGCGCGTACCGATTTGCGGCGGCGGAACAGGCCCATGATACCGGCCTCGGGCTTGGCGTGGCGGGCTTCAAGCTGGGTCAGGAACACGCGGGTCAGTTCGCCCACCCGCGTCGCATGGCGGAAGTAATCCTGCATGAACACCTCGACCGCGCGGCGCCCGCCGCTGTCGTGATAACCCATGCGCGCCGCCACCTCGACCTGCATGTCGAAGGTCAGCTGGTCCATGGCGCGCTTGCAGATGTAGTGCAGGTGGCAGCGCACAGCCCAGAGAAAGTTCTCGGCGCGGTTGAAGGTCTCGTATTCGTCCTGCGTCAGAAGACCCGCCTGCACCAGCCCCGCCGCATCCGGCACACGGTTGAGGTATTTCCCGATCCAGTAAAGCGTTTGCAGGTCGCGTAACCCGCCCTTGCCCTCTTTCACATTGGGTTCCAGCACATAGCGCTGGCCACCCTGCCGCTTGTGCCGTTCGGCGCGTTCTGCAAGCTTTGCTTCGATGAATTCGGGGCCGGAGTTGCGGAAAAGCTCGGCCCAGAGGGCATTATCCAGTTCCTGCGCCAGCGCGGTGTCGCCGGTGATCTGGCGATGTTCCAGCAGGGCGGTGCGAATGGTGATGTCCTCGCGCCCCAGACGGATGCAATCCTTCACCGTGCGCGAAGAATGACCGACCTTCAGCTTCAGATCCCAGAGGATGTAAAGCATGGTCTCGATCACGCTTTCCGCCCAGGGGGTCATCTTCCAGGGGGTCAGGAACAGCAGGTCGACATCGGAAAACGGCGCCATTTCGGCACGGCCATAGCCCCCTACCGCCAGCACCGACAGCCGCTCTGCCTCGGTCGGTGTCGGCAGTGGATGAAAATGGTGGCAGGCGAGGTCGAACGCCGTGCTGACCAGCCCGTCGGTCAGATGGCTTTGCGCCCGCGTCAGGGCGCGGGCTTCCAGGGGGCGTTCCGCGAAGGCGGTGGCAAGGGCCGCGTTGGCGGCGGCCTTGGCTTCGGTCAGATGGCGCACCGCGACGGCGCGGGCCTCACGCGGATCAGTCTCGCCCGCGATGGCGCTGGAAATGGTGGCGGAAAGCGCGCGGGGGTCGATGATCTCGACCCCCGGCAGCAGCATGTCCTGCATCGTCAGGGCGGCGCGGTGCAAGCTTGTCCCCGGTCTCAGAACCCGGCACCGGCAAAGCTGCGCGGCGCGGGATCAAGGACGGAGATCTGGCCGTTCTGGATGGTGGCCACGGCCAGACCGCGTTCATTGGTGCCGTCACTCCGCAGGCGGAAGATCCCGTTCACGCCCACGAACCCGGACCCCTGGGTCAGGCCCGAACTGGTCAGCGCATTGCGGTTCCCCTGTTTCACCAGCGCCCCGATGGCTGCAACGCCGTCATAGGCCAGCCCCGAGATCGGCAGCGGCGGCTCGCCATAGGCCGCCTGATAGCGGTTCTGGAACTGGTTGTAGAGCGCGGGATCGGGGAGCGCGAACCAGCCTCCCTGAATGCCCGGCAGGTTCAGGGTCGCGGCCGGAATGTCCCAGCGCGTCAGGCCGATCAGTGCGGTTGCGGGCGGGCTGACGCCATTGTCACGCAGGGTCTGGCTGATCAGCGGCAGCGCGCCGGCGGTGTCGGCGGTCAGAAAGACAGCCTGCGCCCCGGTGTTGCGGGTGGCCGCCGCAATTGCCGGGGCGGCGGACAGGATGCCGTTCTGCGAGAATTCATAGGACTGGACACCGACCACCGAACCACCCGCTGCGGTGACGCCGCGCTGGATCGCCGTGCGGCCGACCTCGCCCTGGATGTTGCGGTCATGCACCACCATCACGCGGCTCTTGCCGGAGCGGACGGCGAACCGGCCCAGGCGGTCGGCCGTGTTCTGGAAGGTCGGGCCGAGGACAAAGACATTGCCCCCCGCGATATCGGTGTTGTTGGAGAAGGACAGGACATTGACGCCCCGGCCTGCCACGGCAACCCCGGCGGCATTGGCTTCCTGCGCATAGACCGGGCCGAGGATGATCTTCGCACCTTCGTCGACGGCCTTGATGGCCTGCGCCTGCGCCCGGCCCGGCTGGCCGGCGGTCGGATAGACCCGGAGGTCGATCTTCACGCCCCCCAGATCGGAGATTGCCAGCCGCGCCGCATTCTGAAGGCTGCGGGCCAGCAACTCGTCACTCGCCTGCCCGGAGCCCGAGGGAATCAGCAGCGCCACGGGCACCGGCGCGCCGGGGTCGA
>NZ_LJSC01000004.1:0-12565 GCF_001303875.1 Gemmobacter sp. LW-1
CGGCCCATGCGGGATGTCCAGCGCGATCATGCCGGCCTCCATCGCCGCCAGTACGCCCAGCGTCATATGGGCATTCACATGGCCCATATGCGCCACCCGCAGAAAGCCGTGATAGGCGGGCTCCGACGGCAAGGCCATGCCCAGACCGATGCCCAGCGTGACCCCCGCACGTTGCTCCAGCCAGTCGCGCAGGCGGCTGGCATTCGGCGCCGGGCCAATCCGGGCCGCTGTCACCGAATGGCCGCGAGACGCCGGATCCGCCACGTTCAGCGCAATCTCGGGGTGCCCCGCGCCCCAGGCATCGAACGCCGCCCAGACGGTGCGGGCAAGCGCGGCATGCCGCGCCCAGACCGCCTCCAGCCCCTCCTCGGCGATCATGTTCAGGCTTTCGCGCAGACCGAACAGGTGATGCGTCGGGGCGGTGCCCGCCCAGTGCTGCCAGAACTCGGTCGCGGTCGCGCGGGGCGTCCAGTTCCAGTAGGGCGTGCGCAGGTCGCTGGTCTTGCAACGCTCCATCGCGCGGTCTGAAAACCACAAAATCCCTAGCCCCGGCGGCACCATAAGCCCCTTCTGGCTGGCCGCTACCACCACATCCACGCCCCAGTCATCCATGAAGAACGCATCGCAGCCCATCGAGGCAATGCAATCCACCGCCAGCAAGGCCGGATGGCCCGCAGCGTCTATGGCGCGGCGGATGGCCGGGATGTCATTTTTCACCGAGCTGGCGGTATCGACATGAGTGACCAGAACCGCCTTGATCCCATGCGCGGTATCGGCCCGCAGCGCTGCCTCGATCCGGGCGGGATCGGCGGGGGCGGCCTTGCCGAAATCCAGAAGTTCGGCCTGCACGCCCTGCGCCGTGGCACTTTCCGCCCAGCCGATGCCGAACCTTCCCGTCACCACGACCAGCGCCCGGTCCCCGCGCGAGAACAGGTTGGCATTGGCCGCCTCCCACGCACCATGGCCATTGGCGATATACAGCGCCACATACGCCTTCGTCCCCGCCAGCCGCCGCAGATCGGGCCAGAGGCTTTCCACCATCTCGGGCAACGCCCCGGCATAGATATTGGGCGCCGCCCGGTGCATCGCGTTCAGCACGCGATCCGGCATGGTCGAGGGGCCGGGAATGGCGAGGTAGGGGCGTCCGTTGGCGAGGGTCATCTGCTTCTCCGCGAGTCCTGCCAAATGGCTACGCCCGCGCCGGAGCGGCGTCAACGCGGGGCACGCACGCGCACGCGCCTTGCCCTGCCCTGCCACGCGGGCTATCCCAAGGGCCAGCCGTGACAGGAGCCGCCCTTGGCCAGACCGCCGCAAGACCCGCGTTACACCTCGCGCCGCCTGTTCGGCAGGCTCTGGTCGGGCTACCTGCGCCCCCATGCGGGGCTGATGGCGCTGGCCTTCGGGCTGATGGTGATTGAAGGATCGACGCTCGGCGCGTTGTCCTGGCTGCTGGAGCCGCTGTTCGACAAGGTCTTCGCGCCCGGTGGGGAAGGCGCACTGATCTGGGTCGGCCTTGCCATTCTTGGCCTGTTCCTTGTCCGCGCCGTCACCTCGGTCGCGTCGAAAACCACGCTGACGGCGGTGGCGCAGAAAAGCTCCACCGCCATGCAGGTGGATCTTCTGGCGCATGTGCTGCGGCTGGGTGGCCGGTTCTTTCAGGACAACCCGCCCGGCGCGCTGATGGAGCGGGTGGTGGGCGATACCGCCGCCGTGCAGGGCGTCTGGTCCTCCATCATCATAGGGGTCGGGCGCGACACTATTGCACTGGTGTCACTGTTCGCCGTGGCGCTGTCGATCGACGTGCACTGGACGCTGGCGGCGCTGGTGGGGGCGCCGCTGCTGATCCTGCCGGCGGTGGTTGTGCAGCGCTATATCCGCCGCAAGACCATGCTGATGCGCGAACAGGCAGGCAGCCGCGCCACCCGCCTGGACGAAATCTTTCACGGCATTCAGGCCATCAAGCTGAACCGGATGGAGGACTACCAGACCGGCCGCTTCCGCCGCATCGTCGGCACCATCGTCCGCGCCGAGGTGCGCACCGCCTTTGGCCGCTCCACGATCCCGGCGCTGATCGACGTGGTGACCGGCATCGGCTTCTTCACCGTACTGATGCTGGGCGGGGCAGAAATCGCCGAAGGCGAGCGCACGACGGGCGAGTTCATGTCTTTCTTCACCGCCATGGCACTGACCTTCCAGCCGATCCGCCGCATCGGTGATCAGGCCGGGGTGTGGCAGGTGGCCTCTGCCTCGCTCGAGCGTATCTTCCGCCTGTTCGACACCGCACCGCCCGAACGCCCCCGCGCCGGTGAGGCAGAGCCCGGCCCCCCGCCGGTGGGCATTGTGCTGAACGACATCAGCTTCGGCTATGGCGAAACGCCGGTGCTGCGCGGGCTGAGCTTCACGGCAGAGCCGGGCCAGATGACCGCGCTGGTCGGCGCTTCGGGGGCCGGGAAATCCACGGTCTTTCATCTGCTGACCGGCATGGCAGAACCACAATCCGGGGTGATCACGCTGAACGGGCGCGACATCGCCGGGATGCGCCTGCCGGAGCTGCGCGCGCAATTCGCCGTGGTTTCGCAGGATGCCATGCTGTTCGATGAAACCATCCGCGAGAATGTAACGCTGGGCCGCGACATCGCGCCCTATCGGCTGGAGCGCGCCTTCGAGGCCGCGCATGTCGCCGATTTCCTGCGTGCCCTGCCGGAGGGCGCCGATACCCATGCCGGGCCGCGCGGCTCGGCCCTGTCGGGCGGGCAGCGGCAGCGCGTGGCCATTGCGCGGGCGCTGGTCGCGGATGCGCCGGTCCTGCTGCTGGACGAGGCCACCTCGGCGCTGGATGCGGCGTCCGAGGCCATCGTGTCAGAGGCGCTGACCCGTCTGGGCAGTGGACGCACCACGCTGGTGATCGCGCATCGTCTGGCCACCGTCCGCGCGGCTGACAAGATCGTGGTGATGGATCGCGGTCGCGCCGTCGAGGAAGGCACGCATGACAGCCTGCTTGAAAAGGGCGGGCTTTATGCCGATCTCTACCGTCTGCAATTCCAGGAGTGAGCCATGCGCCGCCTCGTCCGTCTGACCGGCCCCGATGCCCTGAGCTTCCTGCAAGGGCTGGTCAGCAATGATGTATTGCCGCTGAAAGCGCGCGGCATCGTCTATGCGGCATTGCTGACGCCACAGGGGCGGTATCTCGCGGATTTTTTCGTGGTGAACACCGGAACGGAGCTGCTGCTGGACCTGCCCGAAAGCCTTGCTGACGGGGTGATGCGGCGGCTGGCCATGTATCGGCTGCGCGCCGACGTGGCCTTCGCGGCGTCGGATCTGTCGGTCAGCCGCGGCATCGGCGACGCGTCCGAAGGCGCCCTGCCCGATCCGCGCCACCCCGCGCTTGGCTGGCGTCTCTATGGCGCGCCCTTGCCCGAGGCCGCGGTGGACTGGGATGCCATTCGCGTGGCGCATATCATTCCCGAAACCGGGATCGAGTTGATCCCCGACGAGACGCTGATCCTCGAAGCCGGGTTCGAGCGGCTCAATGGCGTCGATTTCCGCAAGGGATGTTATGTCGGGCAAGAGGTGACCGCGCGGATGAAGCACAAGACCGAGCTGCGCAAGGGCTTGGTCCGGCTGCATATCTCGGGCACTGCCCCCGCTGGAACGCCGATCCTGATGGCCGACGGGCGCGAGGCAGGGCGGCTTTTCACGCAATCCGGCGACCGGGCGCTGGCGCAGATGCGACTGGACCGTCTGGCAGGCCCGTTGCAGGCCGGAGATGCCATTTTGCGGACGGACGCATAAAATGCGAAGATTGACAAGCTTTCCCGCAACATGATTTCGGCGCGGGAACGCGCAACCACCCCGAAAAACTGGCGAAAGTTTGACCAGTCCTTGAACCGTTCGGGGCGTATCCTATATCTCGTCGGCACACCCCGGATTTGACCCCAAAACCTAGTGGTATGTGCTGCCAGCCATGACGTAGACGCATGGCAGCCATATCAAACCCGAGATACCGAATCGTCTCGAAAACGTCATATTCCCCGGGCGCCGGAATACGCAAGAGCAAGAACAGGAAAACGGACATGGCTGATTTCATCGACGGCACCGCGTTCAACTATGAGCAGGGGCAACGTGCCCGCAAGCTCTTCGCGGCTGTCGTTCTGGCGGCCCTCGACGATGCCATCGCCGATGACAAGAAATACGGCAACGGGCCGGAGCAGATCGCCCGCTGGGCGCGCTCGCGCGACGGGCGCGAGGTTCTGTCCTGCGCCGGGATCGACCCGAACGAACGTGTCGTGAAGGGCCTTATGGAATTCGTGGCGAAAGGTGTTCGCACCTCTGTCGCGCTGTCGCGCGAGGAAAGCGAACGCCGTCACGCCGCCGAGCTGGAGGCCGAAGCGGCCTGAGCCGCCGGCACCCTGCGAAATGCAAACGCGCGCCGGATGGCGCGCGTTTTTGCTTTTGACGTCAGTCCGGCTTCAGGAAAGATCGCGGCTGGCAATCGCGCGACTGATCTCGGCCCGCACCAGCTTGCGCACGTTGCGGGTGATGCGTTCTCCCAGAGCCCCCTGAAGCTCTTCGCGGATGATGTCGCGCACGACTTCGCGCAGTGCCTCTTCGTCGAAATCATCGGCATCGCCGGGTGCGAACAGACCGGGTTCAGCGGCGGCCTGTTCGGCTACCTCGTCCTCGACCGCGCGGCTGAGCTCGGCCACCACCTCAGCCTCAGCCAGATCCGCCGCTGCCGGATCGCTGTCGATCTCGGCCACGGGTTCCGGCTCGTCCAGTTCGGCGGGCTGCGGACCATCCGGCCAGGCCCCGTCGCGCCAGGCATCTTCCATGCGCGCCTGATCAGCCGAAACGAACTGCACCACCTCGGCTTCGGCCACGCTGTCCAGATCCACCTCGACAACCTCGGGCAGGCTCGGCCAGCTTGCCTCGCCCCACTCCGGCTCGGCCGCCTCAGTTTCCCAGGCTTCGTCGGGTTCGACAGCCGCCCCAAGCGAGGCGACCACATCCTCGATGCGCCGCGCCGAAGCGGGCTCTTCCGTCAGGCCGGTGATATCGGTTTCCGGCTGTTCCGGCGCGGCCGCAGGCGCGGGCACAACACGCAGGGCGGGTGTCAGCAACAGCTTGCCCGGAACGGCTGGCGGGTTGGTAGGCGTGCGATGCGCGGGACGCAGATCGTCGGAGACAAGCCGACGAATCGACGACAGCACATCCTCGATTTCCCGGGAACTCATCGGTTCGTTCATGCCTGCCCCGTTATTCGCCTTTCGGTCCAGACTAGCCGCAGGCGCGCCCGCTTACAAGCGGCCGCCGCCTTATCCGTCAACTTGCTTGCAATCGCAGATCACGGCTTCTTGCCGATGGACTGCAACACACGGTCCAGTTTCTTGCCCTGGAACGAGGTCGCGGGCGCGTCCTTGACGGCGTTGTAGTAGCCGGTCACGTCATAGGTCGGGATACCGAGGTTCAGATCCGTCACCGTCAGACGGCCCATGGCTGACAGCACGTTGTAAACCGCGAAATAGCGCTCCGCCTCGGATTGCACGCGGGCGGCGCGGGCATCCAGAAGCTCCTGCTCGGCGTCAAGCACCTCAAGCGTGGTGCGCGCGCCCAGCTTCGCCTCTTCGCGCAGTCCGTCGAAAGCGATCTGCGCCGCCTCGATCTGGCGGTTGTTCGCTGCGATCTGCGCCGCCGCCACGTCAAGGCCGGACCAGGCATTGCCCAGGTTCTGTTCAATGGAGACGCCGGTCTGGTGCAGCGAGGCGCGTTGTGCCTCACGCTGCGCCATGGCCTTGCGATAAAGCGCCGACAGCCGGCCGCCCGCATACAGCGTCTGGCGGCCGGTGATCCCCACGGTGGCGAGGTTGTAATCGCTGCTGGCCGAGGCCGTGCCTTCGTACATCCCGGCGGTCGCATCCAGCGTCACCGTCGGCTTCATATTCGCCTTGGCAATGTCGACGCCCAGATCGGCGGCCTTCACCAGATGCTGCGACCGGATCATGTCGGGGTGATTGCGCCGCGCAATACCCAGCGCCGCATCTTTCGACGTCGGAAGCTTCGGTGCCTTCGGCAGAGCCGACAGACGCCCCGGATAGGCGCCGGTCATGGCCTTGTAGGCCTCGCGCGCCACCATCAGATCGCCCTCGGCGGCCGTCAGCGCGGCACGGGCCTGCGCCAGACGCGATTCCGCCAGCGCCACATCCGTCCGCGTCACCTCGCCCACATCGAAGCGGTCTCTGGAGGCTTGCAGCTCCTGCGTGATGACGCGGCTGTTGTTCTGCCGCAGTACCACGATCTCCTGCGCCAGGCGCACGTTCACATAGGCGTTGACCGTATTCAGCAGCACCTGCTGTTCCACCGAGACCAGCCCGGCGCGGGTAGCCAGAACCGCTTCTTTGGCGGCTTCGATGGCGAAATGAGTGCGGCCGAAATCAATCAGCAGAAGCTGGAAGGACAGCTCCAGCGAATTGGTGGTGGCGGTCGCCTCGTCCGGAACGGTGCTGAACAGGCCGCTGGACTGCCCGGCATTTTCATAGATCTGGCGCGAGCGGCGGAAATTCGCGGTGAATTCCACCACCGGGCGCAGCGCCGAGACCGCCGAGGCCACATCCTCATCCGCCGCGCGCAGCACGGCCCGGTTCTGGTCGAGCAGGTGCGAGTTGCGGTAAGCGGCAATCAGCGCATCCGCCAGCGTTTCGGACTGTGCCGCAGGGGCCATCATCATGACGGACACCGCCGCCGTCGCAAGAATCCGCCTCATGCCGAACATCGCCTGCTCCTGTTCTATTGCCCGCCTGCCGGGGTCGTTCAGAGTGTAAAGGCTCTCCGCGCCGCGAAGCCCGGCAGAACCGGGGCGGAAGCGTTGAAAGCATAGCGCCAGGTGATCTGGCCGTCGATCTTGTAACCGATGCGGGCGACGCCCAGCGCGCCTTCCATGAACAGGCAGCCGATGCGCCCGCCCTCTTTCAGCTGCGCCAGCAGCGCGGCGGGAACCACCTCGGCTGCGCCCTGCACGGTAATCACGTCATAGGGGCCAGCCTTGGGCGCGCCATCGGCCAGCTTTCCGGCCATCACCGCGGCATTGTCCACGCCATGCGACGACAGCGTGCGCTGTGCCTCGGCCACCAGCGCCTCGTCCTCTTCCACGGCCACCACAGCCTCGGCCATGCGGGCGATGACGGCGGTCGAATAGCCAAGGCCACAGCCGATATCCAGCACGGTTTCCGTCGGCTGAATATCCAGCGCGTCCAGCATCTTGGCCAGCGTGCGCGGCTCCATCAGCACGCGGCCGCCGCCCATGGCGACATGCTCGCCCACATAAGCGGCCTCGCGGCGGTCCTGCGGCACATAGGCTTCGCGCGGGACGGTCAGCATGGCCTCGATGATCGGGAATTTCGTGACATCCGAGGGGCGGATCTGCGTGTCCACCATCATGGTGCGGCGCGTGGCGAAATCGGTCATGCTAAACTCGTCGGTCTAGTTTCGGCTCACAAGGTGATGCCACAGAAAACCGGCAACGGCAACAAGCCATCTTCGCCTTCCCGCAGAGACATATTCGATTCACTGAATGCAAATCGCAACCGCCTTTTGTCCGGCTTGACGACAAGCCCGCCTGGCCACAGGATCGGCTTATGACAAAGACCGATTTTCCCGTAACGATCTGGCACAATCCCGGCTGTTCGACGTCGCGCAAGGCGTTGCAGGCGATCCGTGATGCGGGGGTGGAACCGCGCGTGATCCGCTATCTTGAAACCGGCTGGGAGGAGGCCGGGCTGCGCGCCCTTCTGGAGGCGGCCGGGCTGACCCCGACACAGGCGCTGCGCCGCAAGGGTGATCTGGTGACAGAGCTTGGGCTGGCTGCGGCCGGGGATGCGACGATCTTCGCCGCCATGCTGGCCCATCCGGTTCTGGTGGAGCGGCCCTTCGTGCAAAGCCCGAAGGGAACCGCGCTGTGTCGCCCCCTGGAAAGGCTGACGCCGCTGCTGCCCTGAGGGTCAGTCGATCCAGACCGGCGTGACGCCAAGGCTTTCCAGCCAGCGCAGCAGATCGGCCGGGGCCATGGCCACGGTGCGGTCATTCACCAGCGGATGCATATGCACCAGCCGCGCCTCTTTCAGCGCGCGTTCCAGCACCAGCATCACCCCGGTTTCCGCCCCCGTCACCATGGCCAGCGGGCTGACCGCGCCGGGGCGGATGCCCAGATGCTCCATCAGCCGGTCGGCCGAACCGAAAGACGGGTTCTGTGCCCCGATGGCGGCGCCCAGCGCCTTCAGATCCACTGCGCGATCCTGTTCGACCGTCACCAGATAGTTCCGCTTCTTGCGGTCGCGCAGATAGAGGTTCTTGATGTGATAGCCGCCCGCCTCGCTGCCCAGCATGGCATGCTGCACCTGTTTGGCATCCTCGACCGTGCGCAGGGGCGCGTGGTCGTAACTTTCAAAGGCGATCCCCGCCGCACGCAGCGCCGCCATCAGCGCATCCGAACTGACCGGCAGTTCATGCTGCGCGGCGGAACTGGCGTCGGGTGCAAGCGTCTGGTCCATGGGGACACTCCTTTGCCCCCATGAAACGCATGACGCCCCGCGCCGCAAGGCCGGATGCGGCTATTCCCAGTCCAGAACGACCTTGCCGGACAGGCCGGAGCGCATGACCTCAAACCCTTCGGCGAAATCTGCAACCTTGAAGCGGTGGGTGATGACACGGCGGATGTCGAGGCCGTTTTCCAGCATGGCGATCATCTTGTACCAGGTCTCAAAGATCTCGCGGCCATAGACGCCCTTGATCGTGATGGCCTTGAAGACGATGCGCGACCAGTCCACCGGGCTTTTGCCCGGCGGGATGCCCAGCATGGCGATGCGCCCCCCCATCACCAGTTGTTCGACCATCTGGTCCAGCGCGGCCTGATTGCCGCTCATCTCCATCCCCACGTCAAAGCCTTGCGTCATCTTCAGCCGCGCCTGCACGGCTTTCAGATCCTCGGTCGCCACATTGACCGGCACCACATCGGCCACCTGCCCCGCAAGTTCCAGCCGCGCGGGGTTCACATCGGTAATCACCACATGCCGCGCGCCGACATGCCGCGCCACCGCCGCCGCCATGATGCCGATAGGCCCGGCGCCGGTGATCAGCACATCCTCGCCCACCAGATCGAAGCTGAGCGCGGTGTGCACGGCATTGCCCAGCGGATCGAGAATGGCGCCGATCTCGTCATCAATCGAGTCGGGCAGCGGCACCACGTTGAAGGCGGGCAGTTTCAGATAGGTGGCGAAGGCGCCGTTCTCATTCACGCCGATGCCGCGCGTGGCAGGGTCCAGATGGAACTTGCCCGCACGCGACTGGCGCGAGTGGCGGCCGATCAGATGCCCCTCGCCCGAGCAGCGCTGGCCGATGGCCAGATCGGTGACATTGCGGCCCAGTTCGACAATCTCGCCCGCGAATTCATGCCCGGTGATCAGACCCACCGGCACGGTGCGCGCCGCCCAGTCATCCCAGTTCCAGATATGGATGTCGGTGCCGCAGATCCCGGTCTTGCGGATGCGGATCAAAACGTCATCCGGCCCGATTTCCGGCACAGGGCGCGTTTCCGCCCAAAGCCCGACTTCGGGTTTCGCCTTCACCAGCGCTTTCATCTGATTGGTCATACCAGGGCTCCCACCGCCTTGCCCGCTGCCCGGAAGGCATCAAGCGCGAAATCCAGATCATCCCGCGTCAGCCGCGCATTCATCTGCGTGCGGATGCGCGCCTGCCCTTTCGGCACCACCGGGAAGAAGAACCCGGCCACATAGACACCGCGATCATACAAGGCCGAGGCCATGTTCTGCGCCAGCACCGCATCGCCCAGCATCACCGGCACGATGGGATGTTCACCCAGCAAGAGACGAAAGCCCGTATCCTCCAGCCCCGCGCGCCAGTAGCGGGCATTCTCGAACAGCTGCGCGCGCAGGTCGTCGGCGGCCTCGACAATATCCAGTGCCGCCAGACCGGCGGCCACCACGGCGGGCGGCAGGGCGTTGGAAAACAGATAGGGCCGCGCCCGTTGCCGCAGCAGGTCGATCACCGGCTGCGGCCCGGCGATATAGCCGCCCAGCGCGCCGCCCAGAGCCTTGCCCAGCGTGCCGGTCAGAATGTCGACCGAAACCCCGGCATGGGCCGGCGTCCCGCGCCCCTGTGGCCCCATGAAGCCGGTGGCATGGCAGTCATCCACCATCACCATCGCCCCGTAACGGTCTGCCAGCGCCCGGATCTCCGCCAGCTTCGCCAGATAACCATCCATCGAGAACACGCCATCCGTCGCCACCAGAATGAACCGCGCGCCATCGGCGCGGGCGGCCTGCAACTGCACCTCCAGATCCGCCATGTCGGAATTGGCGTAGCGATAGCGCTTCGCCTTGCACAGGCGGATGCCGTCAATGATGCTGGCATGGTTCAGGCTGTCGGAAATCACCGCATCCTCCGGCCCCAGCAGCGGCTCGAACAGCCCGCCATTGGCATCGAAACAGGCGGCAAAGAGGATGGAGTCTTCCATACCCAGAAAACCCGCGATGCGTGCCTCCAGCGCCCGGTGCATGTCTTGCGTGCCACAGATGAAGCGGACCGAGGCCATGCCATAGCCCTGCCCCTCCATCGCGCCGCGCGCCGCCGCCACCAGACGCGGATCATCCGCCAGCCCAAGGTAGTTATTGGCGCAGAGGTTCAGGAGCCTGCGCCCCGCCACCTCGACATGCGCGCCCTGCGGGCCGTGGATCAGCCGCTCGCGCTTCATCAGCCCCTCGGCCTCAATCCCCGCCAGCACCTCGCCAAGATGCGCCAGAAACGCCGCCTTCCCCGAATCCGTCATCGCAGAACATCCTCCGTTATGGCGGACAAGTTGCCGCAAAACCGGAAATCCGTCAAGATAGCGGATACGCATCCGCCAAAACGGATTTCTTTTTCACTGCCCGAGCCGCCGCCCTAGCTGTCCTGCACGATCAGGATGGCCCGCGCCCCGGCTTCGGCCCGGATGGCATGGGCGCGATCCGCCGCATAGCGCGCGGTATCGCCCACGGCCAAAGCCTGTTCATCCTCGCCGCTTTGCACCAGCAGCGCACCTTCGATCACGGTCAGATGTTCACGGCAGCCGGGGCTGTGCGGATCGGACACCAGCGCGCCGCCGGGCTGGAAGATCAGTTCGTAAACCTCGTGTTCCCCCACCGCCTCGGCAGGGGAAAGGATGCGGATGCGCACGCCACTGCCCCGCCCGGCAATGACCGGCGCGGCACCGGCACGGATCACCTCGATCCCGCCAGAGGGGCGGCCCTCCAGCAGCCCCGCGAAATCGACCTGAAGCGCCTGCGTCAGGTTCCACAGCGTCGCCACGGTGGGCGAGCTTTCGCCACGTTCGATCTGGCTGACCATGGAGCGGCTGACACCCGACAGCTTTGCCACCGCATCAAGGCTCAGCCCGCGCGCCTTACGCGCCTCGCGCAGCGACGCGGCCAGCCGGTCATGGATGTCGGATCTTGCGTTCATGGCCCATAGTCCCCGGCGGCACCGCGCCGCGCAACTGGTATTTTCGCAGCGTCAGGTGCCACAGAAGGTGCGGAAGCCCTGCGCAAAGTCCTGCGGCGCGGGCAACGCATAGGCCTCCAGCCCCGGCCTTTCGCCAAAGGGCTGCGTCACCACATCCAGCAGCGCGTGGAAAGGCGCCATGTCACCCGCCTCCGCCGCCGCCAGCGCCTCTTCCACCCGCAAATTGCGCGGGATGTAGACCGGATTGATCGCCGCCATCCGTGCCGCGAAATCCGGAGCGCGGCGGGCCTGCCAACGCGGCCACCAGACGGCCAGCGCGGCGGGATTGGCGAACAGCCCCGCCAGCGGCGCCGCATCGGGCGCGCCCGCAAGCCGGTGAAAGCCCAGCGTCCAGTCAGTGCCTTCCAGCGCCTTCAGGAAATCGCCGATCAGCGCCCCGTCGCCGTCCTCCTCACCCGCCAGTCCCAGCTTCGCCCGCATCACCGCCAGCCATTCGGCGCGGAACTGCCCGGCAATTGCCTCCAGCCGCGCATTGGCCAGATCCACCGCACGATCCTCGTCGGCATCGAACAGCGGCAGCAGTGTCTCGGCCAGCCGCGCGAGGTTCCAGCCCAGGATCTGCGGCTGGTTGCCATAGGCATAGCGCCCCTGCCGGTCGATGGAAGAAAACACCGTGCCCGGCGCATAGGCCTCCATGAAGGCGCAGGGGCCATAGTCGATGGTTTCGCCAGAAATGGTCATGTTGTCGGTGTTCATCACGCCATGAATGAAGCCAAGCCCCATCCAGCGCGCCACAAGCCGCGCCTGCGCCGCCGTCACCGCCTCGAACAGCCCGAGATAGGGGTTTCCGGCGTTCAACGCCTGCGGATGGTGCCGGGCAATGGCATAATCGGCCAGCCGTTTCACCATGTCGCCCTGCCCGCGCGCGGCGAAGAACTGGAAGGTGCCGATACGCAGATGGCTTGCGGCAACGCGGGTCAGCACCGCGCCGGGCAGCGGCTCCGCTGCGCGGCTATCTGCCCGCGCCGCTCAGCAGCGGCAAGCCCGGCGCGAAAAC
>NZ_LJSC01000005.1:0-155404 GCF_001303875.1 Gemmobacter sp. LW-1
CCCGATCCCGCTGCGCAAGGCCATCGTTCCGGCAGGCCAGCCGCTGCCGCCGCAACCTTCGGCCAACGAGATCAGCCCCGAGGCGCTGGCCTCGGTGCGCGAGGTGGAAAAGCGCGCCCGCAAGCTGACGCTGATGGAACTGACCGAACGCACCTGCAAATGGCCGATCGGTGATCCGGCGACCGAAGATTTCTGGTTCTGCGGCCTGCCCTCGCAGGCGGGCAAGCCCTATTGCGACGCCCATGTCGGCGTGGCCTTCCAGCCGATGAGCGCGCGGCGCGACCGCCGCCGCTGACCCGGCCTTGTGAAATTCGAACGCCCGCCCCGCAAGGTGGCGGGCGTTTTCTTCTCAACACAGTCCCCGAGTTTCACATGTCTGACATTCCGCCCATCGCTGCCGATCAGCCTGCCTTCGCCCGCCTGCTGGGTCTGAGGATCGTGTCGGCCACGCCCGACCGGGTGGAGGCCGAACTTGAGGTGACCGAGGCTCTGGGAAACCGGAACGGCGTTCTGCATGGCGGCGCCATCATGGGCCTCGCGGATAATCTGGGCGGGACGGCGACCTTCCTCAACCTGCGCGAGGGTGAGGGGACGGTGACAGTGGAAAGCAAGACCGGCTTCTTCCGCCCCGTGCCGCTGGGCACCACCGCCCGCGCGGTGACCGAGCCGCTGCACAAGGGGCGCAAGACAATGGTGTGGCAGACCCGCATCCTGCGCGAGGATGGCAAGCTGGCGGCGATGGTTACGCAGACCCAGATGGTGCTGCGGCCCGAGGACAGGTGAAAACCCGACACTCAGAATGCAAAAGGCCCCCGAAACCGGGGGCCTTTTTGACATTTCGGAACCTCAGGCTTTCACAGGGCTGCGATAGCTCATCCGCCGCACCGATCCGGTTTTCGACCGCATCAAGAGCGTCTCGGTCGTCACCCAGCCCGGCTCGCGCTTGATACCCGACAGGATCGAACCATTGGTCACCCCGGTCGCGGCAAAGATCACATCGCCGGTAACCATCTCGTCACGGGTATAAATCCGGTTCAGATCGGTGATCCCGGCACTGGCGGCACGGGCACGTTCATCATCGTTGCGGAACAGCAGCTGGCCATAGATCTGGCCGCCCATGCACTTCAGGGCCGAAGCTGCCAGTACGCCCTCCGGCGCCCCGCCCGACCCCATATACATGTCGATGCCGGTCTTGTCGCTTTCGGCGCAATGGATCACGCCCGCCACATCGCCATCGGTAATCAGCCGGATCGCCGCGCCGGTGCCGCGCACCTCGGCAATCAGCGTCTCGTGGCGCGGACGCTCCAGGATGCAGACGGTGATATCGCCCGGTGCACAACCCTTGGCGCGGGCCAGCGCCTCCACACGCTCCGCCGGGCTCATCTCCAGTGTCACGGTGTCGGGCGCATAGCCCGGACCGATGGCCAGCTTTTCCATGTAAACATCGGGCGCATGCAGCAACGTGCCGCGCGGCGCCATGGCGATCACGGTCAGCGCGTTCGGCATGTCCTTGGCGGTCAGCGTGGTCCCTTCCAGCGGATCGAGCGCGATATCCACAGCCGGGCCGTTGCCGGTGCCGACTTCCTCGCCGATATACAGCATCGGCGCCTCGTCACGCTCGCCCTCGCCGATCACCACAACACCGGCAATGTCCAGGAGGTTGAGCTGATCGCGCATCGCATTGACGGCCGCCTGATCCGCCGCCTTCTCGTTCCCCCGGCCGATCAGCGTCGCCGAGGCAAGTGCTGCCGCCTCGGACACGCGGGCGAGTCCGAGGGAAAGCATCCGATCCTGAAACTGAGCCGCATCGGCCATGAAAACCCCCATTGTCTGCCCCGTATGGAGGCCGGTTAAAGACTTTGCCCTGTCCTAGCCGCCGCAAGCCCTGCCCGCAAGGATGGTTCCGCTAACGCACTGGCGCGGCCTGCCCGCTTACAGTTCCTCGATGCGGATGGCGACGGGCTGACCAACAAGCACGCCGGTCTGCGCAAAGCTTGTGAGTGCATGTGCCACATCGGCCGGGGCCGCTTTGTGCGTGACAAAGATGACGATGGCATCGTCATCTTCCTCGCCCGGCTGGTTGATCTGGCGCATCTGGTCGATGGAGATGCCCGCCTCGCCCAGACAGGTGGCGATCTTGGCCAGGGCGCCGGGTTTGTCCAGCAGCGTCATCCGCAGGTAATAGGGCGCGGGGGTCGCGGCCTTGGCCGGAACCGCCGGAACCAGCGTGGCGGCAGGCCGCCCGAAGGTCGGCAGTCGCAGACCGCGCGCGATGTCGATGACATCGGACATCACCGCGCTGGCGGTCGGGCCCTCGCCCGCGCCGGGGCCGCGCAGCACGATCTGGCCCACACTGTCGCCTTCCAGCATCACCATATTGGTGCCGCCTTGCAGCTGGCCAAAGGGGCTTTCGGCAGGCACAAGGCACGGGGTCATGCGCTGTTCCAGCCCGCGTCCCGACATCTGCGCCACGCCGAGGAGCTTGATGTGATAGCCCATGTCGTCGGCCAGTTCGATATCCTCGATCGAGACATTGCCGATGCCTTCAAGCTCTACCGCGTCGAAGGCGACGCGGGTGCCGAAGGCGATGGCGGCCAGCAGCGACAGCTTGTGTCCGGCGTCGATCCCGCCCACATCAAGGTTCGGATCGGCCTCAAGATAGCCCAGTTGGCGGGCTTCCTCGAACACGGTTTCATAGGGCAGGCCTGCGTTCTGCATCCGGGTCAGGATATAGTTGCAGGTGCCGTTCATAACGCCCATGACACGGGTGATACGGTTGCCGGCCAGACCTTCGGTCAGCGCCTTGATGACGGGGATACCCCCCGCCACCGCCGCCTCGAACCGGATCACGCGGCCCGCGGCCTCGGCCGCTTCGGCCAGCGCCTGCCCGTGATGCGCCAGCAGCGCCTTGTTCGCAGTCACCACATCCTTGCCCGCTGCGATGGCGGCCTCGGTCGCAGCTTTCGCCGCGCCCTCATGCCCGCCCATCACCTCGACGAACACGTCGACATCTTCGCGCTGCGCAAGAGCAACCGGATCGGTTTCCCAGGCATAGGCCGAAAGATCGGCATCGCGGTTCTTCGTGCGGTCCCGCGCCGAAACGGCGGTAATCACCACGGGGCGGCCAGTGCGCGCAGTGATCAGATCGGCATGTTGCTGAACGATCTTCACCACTCCGATGCCGACGGTTCCAAGACCGGCGAGCCCGAGACGCAGGGGCTGAACCATAATATGCTCCGTGATTTGTCTGTCCGTCTGTTAGCCCGTTCAACCGCCCTGCGCAATCGGGCTGGCGTCAGCCGTCCGTTGCCGGGGTCGGCTCCGGCGTCGTCAGACGCAGCGCGCGCAGGGCAGCCGCACGGGACTGCAGCGCGGCGGCACGACCCGCCAGACCATCCGCCGCGTTGACCGGCACAGCATCAAGCTGCGCCTCTGCCAGAAGCGTATCAATCGGCTGAAGCGCGGGGGCCGGTCCCGCAGGGGCGGCAGGCGGCGCCAGTTCCGGCATGGCCGTGCAGGCCGCAAGGGCCAGCGGCGCAACAAGGAAGGGGCGGAAAGCATTCATCGGCAGGTCCGGCGCTGGCATCGTGCCGCCTATCCTTACAGGGAGGCCGGGCCTTTCGGCAAGCCAGAGCCGCGGCCCGGAAAGGGCGGGCTTGAACTGAACATGCGTTCAGATAGCATGGACACATGGCACGCAAGACCGGCTCACATTCCGAAATCACCGGCCCCCGCATCCGCGCGGCGGCTGAACACCTGTTCGCCCGGCACGGCTATGCCGCCGTTTCCATGCGACAGATCGCAGCCGAGGTCGGGGTGCAGGCCGGGGCGCTGTATCTGTACACGCCCGACAAGCAAAGCCTGCTGGCCGATCTGATGCGCGACCATCTGGACGGTCTGCTGGCCGCCTGCGCCGCCCTGCCCCCTGTCAACGGCCCCGAGGCCCGGCTGGATCAGTTCGCCCGGTTCCATATCGGCTATCACATCGACCGGCCCGACGCGGTTTTCGTTGCCTACATGGAATTGCGCAATCTGGAGCCTGCCAATTTCACCGCCATCGAAGCCCTGCGACGCCGCTACGAGAATATGCTTGAGGCGATCCTGCGTGATGGCCGCGCCGCCGGGGTCTTTGCGGTGCCCGACACCAAGCTTGCCACGCTGGCGCTGATTGCCATGCTGACCGGGGTGACGAACTGGTATCGCGAGGGCGGTCGCCTTGGTCGCGCCGAGGTCGAGGCGATCTATGCCGCCATGGCACTGAATGCGGTCGGAGCCTCCCCCTTGCCGACCCGCTGAATGCCCCCGATGCGCGGCGCTCTGCCACAGCGGCCGCTCCGCCACGGCACAATCCTCCCGTCAGTGTTTACACGCGCACGGTGATGGCCTAGCTGAAACGGGGCCGGAAGACCGCGACAGGCAGCATTTTCAAGATGATCTCATCCACTCTCACTTTCCTGCGCCGAAGCTTTCCGATCCTGCTGGGTATCGGGTTGTTCGGGCTGGGTCTTTATGCGCTGTATCACCTGCTGCGGCCGGTCGATCCGGCGGATGTGATGGCACATATCCGTGCAACCCCGTGGCACAGCCTGATCGGCGCGGTTCTGGCAACAGCGGTCGGCTATGCGGCGCTGGTGGGTTATGATGTCTTCGCGCTGCATTTCATCGGACACCGGCTGCCGTGGCGGGTCGTGGGGCTGGGCGGTTTTCTGGGCTATGCCTTCGGCAATACCATCGGCGTCAGCATCGTTTCCGGCGGGGCGGTGCGCTATCGCATCTATTCCGCCTTCGGGCTGAATGCCTTCGAGGTGGCGGCGGTTTCAGCCTATATCGCCATGGCGCTCGGCACCGGCCTGACGCTGATCGGCCTGGCCGCGCTGGCGGTGCATCCGATGGCGGCCTCGGACGTGCTGCCACTGTCCCCCGGCCTGGTCCGCTGGGGCTCGCTGGCGGTTCTGGTGATCTCGGTCGCGGTGATCGTGTTCATTTCCTGGGGCAACCGCTCCCTGAAGGTCTGGCGGTTCGACCTGCGCCTGCCGCCGCCGCGCAGTCTGGCCGGGCAGCTTGCGGTGACGCTGATCGACGTGGTGGCAGCGGCCTATACGCTCTGGGTGCTGATGCCCGCCGGCACCCCCGATTTTGCATCCTTCGTGGCGATCTACGCTATCGCCATGATGATCGGCATTCTGAGCCACGTCCCCGGCGGCGTCGGTGTGTTTGAAACCGTGGTCATCGGCACCCTGCCTCCGGAAGTGCCCGTCAGTGAGGCTGCCGCCGCGCTGCTGATGTTCCGAATGATCTATTACATCCTGCCCTTCGTGCTGGGCTTCGTCATCGTTTCGGTCAACGAGGCGCGGATGGCGGGCGGGTTCATCACCCGGCTGATGGGGCGCCTGCCTGCACAAAGCCGCCCCGTGACCGAGGCTCTGGGCGGCGTGGTGCCCTCGCTGGTGGGGCTGGTGACCTTCGGCTTCGGGGTCTATCTGCTGATGGCCTCGCTGATCCCGTCGGTTCGGGGGGATGCGATGGCGGACCGCGACGTCATCGCGGCCCTGCTGATCGAAGGCGGCACGCTGGCCTCCGCTGTGGCCGGGGTGCTGCTGCTGATCCTGTCGCACGGTCTGGCCCGGAGGGTGGAGGCCGCGTTCTGGCTGACTCAGACCGTGCTGGCGGGCGGCCTGGTTGCCTCGCTGCTGAACGGGTTTGATGTGGACAGCGCGCTGCTGCTGGGGGCGGGCCTGCTGCTGCTGTTGCCATTCCGGGGAGCCTTCCACCGTAAGGCCAAGCTGACCGAGGGTGTATTCAGCCCGGCATGGTTCGCGCTGGTTCTGGGGGTCGTGCTGGCGGCGGCGGTGTTCTTTTTCTTCGTCCACCGCACCACGCCCTATTCCAACGATCTGTGGACCGAAATCGCCCATGGCGCCAATACGCCCCGCGCGTTGCGGGCCGGGCTGGTCGCCTCGGCCATCCTGCTGTTTTTCGGCATTTATCTGGCGCTGCGCCCGGTGCGCAGCCGCCCGGTACGCGCGCAAGATCCCGGCGTGCTGGAGCGCGCAGCGGCCATCGTGGCGGCGGCGGGCGATCCGCAGGGCTGTATCGGCCTGTCGGGTGACAAGCGTTTTCTGTTCTCGGATGCCGGTGGCGCCTTCATCATGTACGGCGTGCAAGGCGCGACCTGGGTCGCGCTGAGCGATCCCGTCGGCCGCCCGGAGGAGGTGCCTGACCTCTGCTGGGCCTTCATCGACCAGGCGCAGCGCGCCAATTGCCGTCCGATGTTCTACGAGGTCGGGCCCCAGCATCTGCCGGTCTATGTCGATCTGGGCATGGCGCTCCACAAGGTCGGCGAAGAGGCCGTCATCCCGTTGCAGAATTTCAGCCTGTCGGGCGCCGCCTTCAAGTCCCTGCGCGCCACCCACAACCGGCAGGAGCGTGACGGCCTGCGGATGGAACTTCTGACACCGCCGCATGACGCCGCGCTGCTCGCGGAACTGGCCACGGTGTCGGAGGCCTGGCTCGGCGGCAAGACCGCACGCGAAAAGGGCTTTTCCGTCGGACGGTTCGAGCCGTCCTATCTGGCCCGCTTTCCGATCGCCGTGGTGCGGCGCGCGGCGGACGGGCCGATCCTCGCCTTCGCCAATGTGCTGGCTCCGGGTGACGGGCGCCGGGTGTCGGTGGACCTCATGCGCTATCTGCCCGATGAGGCTTCAGGCATGATGGAATTCCTGTTCCTGACGCTGATGGAACATTACCGCGATCTGGGCGCGACCGAATTCAGCCTTGGCGTCGCGCCGCTGGCGGGCCTGTCGGAGCGGTCGGTCGGGCGGCTGTGGAACCGTTTCGGGCGGCTGATCTATCGCCATGGCGGGGCTTTTTACAATTTCGCGGGCCTGCGTGCCTTCAAGCAGAAGTTCCACCCGGACTGGCAGCCGCGCTATATCGCCGTACCACCCGGACTTTCACCCACACGGGCGATGACCGATGTTGCCCTGCTGATCGCAGGCGGGGCGCGCGGGCTGTTGCGCAAGTGATTGAAATAACATCTGCGCGACTTCACGCCATCAACGCCCCTGCGCGGCCCCCGGCGCATTGCGCTGTGCCCAAGCGCAGCCTAATCTGGCGTATCGGCCAGTCAGCGGAGATTTGAATGCGCCTCGGACCTACCGCCCTCGTCCTTGCCCTTGCAGCCCTTGCGGGCGCGCCGCTGGCACGGGCCGAAACAGCCCCCGCGCAAACGACCGAGACCGCACCCGCCCCGGAACAGCCGGTGGATGCCGGCGCCTATCTGGCCGCCCGTGTCGCCGCCACGGACAGCAATTACGCCGAGGCGGCAGGCTGGTTTGCCCGCGCGCTCGCGAAGGACCCGCAGAACACCGATATGCTGAATGGCGCCATCGTCGCCACCATGGGTTCGGGTGATTTCGAGGCTGCGGCGCGCTATGGCCAACAGCTTGTCGATCTGGGGGGCAAAAGCCAGTTCGCCAGCCTCGCCCTGCTGGCCGACGAGGCCAAACGCGGAGATTACGCCGCCATCGTAGCGGCTATTGCCAAGGGGCAAAGCACCAATACGCTGTTCGACCAGCTGGTCGGCGCCTGGTCCGAGGCCGGTCAGGGCCGGATGACCGAGGCATTGGCCGCGTTCGACAAGGCCGCCGAGGCAAAAGGTGCCGCCCTCTTCGCGCGCTATCACAAGGCGCTGGCGCTGGCATCGGTCGGTGATTTCGAAGGGGCAGACAAGATCCTGTCGGACCCTGCCCTCGCCCCCCTGAAAACCGTGCGCCGCGCTTTGCTCGGTCATGCCCAGATCCTCAGCCAATTGGAACGCAATGCCGATGCCGTCGCGCTTCTGGACGGCGCTTTCGCGCAGGGGCAAGATCCGGCGGTCGATGAGATGCGCGCACGTCTGGATGCGGGCGAGCCTGTGCCCTATGCCATCGCAACCAACCCTGCCGAAGGCGTGGCCGAGGCCTTCTACACCATGGCCGTGGCGCTGAATGGTGAGGCGGACAACAGCTATACCCTGATCTATGCCCGCACGGCTGCCTGGCTGCGCCCCGATCACACCGAGGCGGTGCTGATGTCGGCGAGCCTGCTGAATGCGGAAGGCCAGCATGATATGGCCGCCGCAACCTTTGCGCTGGTTCCGAACACCGCGCCGGAATTCTATATGGCTGAACTGGGCCGGGCCGACACCCTGCTGGCCAGCGACCGCACCGATGCCGCGCTGGAGGTGCTCCAGAACCTTGCCCGTACCTATCCGAAGCTTCTCAGCGTGCAGATCGCCTATGCCGACCTGCTGCGTCGCGAGGATCGGTTCGAGGATGCGACCAAGGGCTATGACGCCGCCATCGCGCTGGTCGGCACCCCGACCGCCCGCGACTGGCCGCTGTTCTTCAGCCGCGGCATCTGTCACGAGCGCCAGAAACGCTGGGATCAGGCTGAGGCCGATCTGCGCAAGGCGCTGGAACTGAGCCCCGATCAGCCGCAGGTGCTCAATTACCTCGGCTACAGCTTTCTTGAACTGAACAAGAACCTCGACGAGGCGCTGGACCTGATCAAGCGCGCCGTCGCCGCGCAACCCGACAGCGGGTATATCACTGACAGCCTGGCCTGGGCCTATTTCCGCCTTGGCCGCTATGACGAGGCGGTCGAGCCGATGGAAGCCGCCTCGCTGATGGAGCCGGTGGACCCGATCGTGACCGACCATCTGGGCGATGTCTATTGGGCGGTCGGTCGCAAGCTGGAAGCGCAATTCCAGTGGCGCCGCGCCCTGTCGTTCGACCCCGACGAAAAAGAGGCGAAGCGCATTCGCCGCAAGCTGGAAATCGGGCTGGACCGCGTGCTTGCCGATGAAGGCGCAGCCCCGCTGGGCAAGGTCGATGCTGCCGAAAACGATCACTGAATTCGCTCATGCCAAGATCAACCTCTGCCTGCATGTCACCGGACAGCGGGCAGACGGTTATCACCTGCTGGACAGTCTGGTTGTCTTCGCCGGGATCGGCGACGGGCTCCGCGCGACCCCGGCGGACGGGCTAAATCTGCGGATCACGGGGCCTTTTGCAGCGGGCGTGCCTGCCGGTGACGATAATCTGGTCCTGCGCGCGGCACGGCTGGTGGCGGGCGACATGGGTGCCGAACTGGTGCTGGACAAGCGCCTGCCCCCGGCCAGCGGGATTGGCGGCGGGTCGGCTGATGCGGCGGCGGCCATCCGCGTGCTGCTGCGGCTTCAGGCCATGGCAGGGCGAATGCCGGTCATGGCACAGGCGCAGGCCGATGCGGTGGCCGCGCTGGGGGCGGATGTGCCGGTCTGTCTTGCCTCGCATCCTGCCCGGATGCGTGGCATCGGAGAGAAGCTGGACTGGCTGCCGCCGCTGCCCGAAGTGCATGTGGTTCTGGCCAATCCGCGCGTCGAGGTGCCGACGCCAGCGGTTTTCAAGACCCTGCCCCATAAGGAAAACCCGTCTCTGCCCGAGGCTTTGCCGGGATGGATCGACGCCGCCGCGCTGGCGGATTGGCTGCGCGAGACCCGCAATGATCTGGAGGCCCCCGCCCGGACCATTGCCCCGGTGATCGGCGATGTGGTCAGCGCGCTGGCGGCCCTGCCCGGTGCGCTGTTCGCGCGCATGTCAGGATCGGGCGCCACCTGTTTCGCACTGTTCGCGAAGGAGGCCGAGGCGATTGCGGCGTCCGAGGCTCTGGCAGCAGACCAGCCCGAGTGGTGGGTCGCGTCGGGCCTGATCTATCCGGGACGGGCCGATATGGCTCAGTTGATCCGCGCGACCACATAGGCAGCGAGATCCGACAGCATGCCGCGCAGCGGATGGTCGGGCAGCGTGTCGATGGCGGCCCGCGCCTTTGCGGCCCAGGCCAGCGCATCGTCGCGCGCCGCTTCCATCGCGCCATGACGGACCATGATGGCCAGCGCCTGCTCCAGATCACCGTCTTCCTGACGGCCCTTTGCTATCGTGCGCTCCCAGAAGGCAAGCTCTGCCGCATCGGCCTGCGCCACGGCCTTGATCACCGGCAGGGTCAGCTTGCGCTCGCGAAAATCATCACCCACATTCTTGCCGATGGCGGCAGAGGTGCCGCCATAATCCAGCAGGTCGTCAGCAATCTGGAAGGCAATGCCAAGCGCATCCCCATAGGTATAAAGCGCCTGCACCTGTTCAGCCGAAGCTCCTGCGATGACGCCACCCACCTCGGTCGCGGCAGAAAACAGCGCCGCCGTCTTGCCGCGCACGACTTGCAGATAAATGCTTTCCGTTGTCGCAAGATCCTGCGCTGCCGTCAGTTGCAGCACCTCGCCTTCGGCAATCGTGGCGCTGGCGTTGGACAGAATCTCCATCACCCGCAGCGAGCCCGTCTCGGTCATCAACTGAAAGCTGCGGGCGAACAGGTAATCGCCGACCAGAACCGAGGATTTGTTATCCCACAGCAGGTTGGCCGTCGGACGCCCGCGCCGCTGGGTGCTTTCATCCACCACATCGTCATGCAACAGGGTGGCGGTGTGGATGAATTCCACCGTCGCCGCCAGATGGATGTGGAACGGGCCGTCATAGCCACACAGCCGCGCCGCCGCCAGCGTCAGCATCGGGCGTAACCGCTTGCCCCCGGCCTCCACCAGATGCGCGGTGACCTCGGGAATGCGCGGCGCATGTTCAGACGCCATTCTGGCGCGGATCATGGCGTTCACCGCCTCCATATCGGCGGCCAGCCATTCGCCAAGGCGATCATGCGGTTTCTGTGCAGCCTCGTCCAACCCCATATCGCCCCCGTTCATCCCCTCGACAAGCGCGCCTTTTGCCGACATTGCTGCGACATGAAGGAAATCCTGCGCAGCACAGACCCGACCGTCATCGCCTTCGCCACGACCCTTCTTGAGGGCGAGGGTATAGCGGTGTTTCCGCTCGACGTCCACATGAGCATCCTTGATGGAAGCCTTGGCATTCTGCCGCAGCGGCTGATGGTGGCGGACCGTGACCTTTTCATCGCGCGCGCCGTGCTGCGCGACAATGAGATCGACCCGGGGAGCTGATGTTTTCCGACGCGGACCTCAGTGATGACAAGTTTCTGTGCGGAAAGCTGCGATTGTGGCAGCCGCTGAAAGGCTATCGCGCGGCGACAGATCCGGTGCTGCTCGCCGCCGCCTGTCCGGCAGAGGCGGGGCAGAGCGTGCTGGATCTTGGCTGCGGTGCCGGGGCCGCCTCCTTATGTCTGGGCTGGCGTGTGCCGGGCCTGCGTCTTGCCGGGCTGGAATTGCAAGCCGACTATGCTGATCTTGCCCGCCGCAACGCCGCCCGCAACGGCATCGCGCTGGAGGTGGCAGAAGGCGACCTGCGCGACATGCCGCGCGATCTGCGCCGCGACTTTGACCATGTGATCTGCAACCCGCCCTACTACCCGCCTGGCGGCACCCCCTCGCCCGTCGCCGGCCGCGCACTGGCCATGCGGGTCGAAGCTGTCGCTGTGGGAGAATGGGTCAGCACCGCCGCGCGTCGGCTGCGCCCGGGCGGCTGGCTGACCATGATCACCGGCACCGATGCCCTGCCCGACCTTCTGTCGGCACTTGGCACGCTCGGCTCGGCCAGTGTATTGCCGCTGGCCTCCCGCGAGGGCCGCGCCGCGCGCCGGTTGATTCTGCGCGCCCGCAAGGGCGGGCGGGCACCTTTCCGGCTGCTCGCACCCTTTGTCATCCATCACGGCGCATCACATGAGGGCGACCGCGAAAGCTATACCCCCGCCGCGAACGAAATCCTGCGCACCGGCGGCGACCTTTCGGCGCAGTTCGGCTAATTGCCCGAAAATGCCGCGCCGCAGCGGTGACATTTTGATGACAAGCGAATGAATCCGTGGTGCAATCAACCTGTCGAACACAAAACAGGAGGCTTTGATGACCGTCGCTTCGCATATTGTCGAGCTGAGGAGAAAGCACGAACACCTGTCCGAAATGGTTGAGCGCGCCCAGCGCGCGCCCGGAAGTGACGATCTCGAAATCGCGGCGCTGAAAAAGCAGAAGCTCAAGCTCAAGGAAGAGATTGAGCGGCTGTCTCACGCCTGACCGCGTTTCGCGCCGGGCCGCGCCGATCTTGACCGCGCGGCCAGCGCAGCCCCTCCGGTGATCAGAACCGCCGAGACAAGCAGTGTCAGCGATGGGGGCGCGATACCGGCAATCACCAGCGCCAGCGTGGAGAGGAGCGGCGCAGCATAAGAGGCGACTCCAAGCAACTGGATGTCGCCTTTTTTCATGCCGATATCCCATGTGAAAAACGCCAGCCCCACTGGCCCAAGCCCCAGCGCCAGCACCGACAGCCAGCCTGTCGCGGTTGCGGGCCAGACCGTCTGTTCGATGGCCAGATGCGCAATCGCTGACAGCAGCGCCGTCGCAAGGCAATAGACTGCCACCGCAGCCGTCGGCACCTGCCCGAAGGCGCGTGAAGCGACCGAATAAACTGCCCAGGTGATCGCGCAACCGAAGGCCAGCAGAAGCCCCGTCACATTGGCCTGCCCGCCGTCGCGGCCCAAAACGATCAGCGCCGCCCCGGCGAAGGCGATCAGCGCGCCGAGGATATGCCCCGCGCGCAAACGCTCGCCCGGCAGAAGGCCCGACAGCAGCACGATGAAGAGTGGCCAGAGATAGGCGATCAGCCCGGTTTCTGCAGAGGGCGCGATGCGGAAGGCGGTGAAATAGAGGGCGTGATACCCGAAAAGCCCGATGGCGCCGAAGAGATAGACATACCACGGCACACGGCGCAGCACCGCGCCCTCGCCGCTGGCGAGAACGCGAACCAATCCAAGGCCACCGCCAATGGCGAAGCAGATCGCATTCAGCAGAAAGGGCGGCACCGGCGCCGAACCGATAGTGAACAGCGCAAGCAGTGCCCAAAGCAGCACTGCACTGAATCCGATGGCGGTCGCCCTGCCCTGTGTCATCTGCCCCCGCAAATTTCTTGCAAGAAATTTGCAAAAATCTTTCAAAGATTTTTGCGTCCGACCGCAGGTCTAGGCAAAGAAAAAGGCCCGCGCAAGCGGGCCTTTGAGCGATTGTGTGAACGGGTCAGACGAAGAACTGGCCGCCATTGGCGCTGATGGTCGCGCCAGTGATGAAGCCTGCGTCCTCGGCCGCAAGGAAAACCACGCAGCGCGCGATTTCTTCGGGCTCCCCCAGACGACCGACCGGGATCTGCGGGATGATGCGCTCGTTCAGCACCTTTTCATCAATCGCGCGGACCATCTCGGTGCCGATATAGCCCGGACAAATTGCATTGACGGTGATGCCCGCCCGCGCGCCCTCTTGCGCCAGCGCCTTGGTGAAGCCCAGATCGCCCGCCTTCGCCGCCGAATAGTTCGCCTGCCCCGCCTGGCCTTTCTGCCCGTTGATCGAGGAGATATTGATCACGCGCCCGAATTTGCGGTCACGCATTCCCGACCACAGCGGATGGGTCATGTTGAACAGGCCGGTGAGGTTGGTATCCATCACCTCCTGCCATTGCGCACGGGTCATCTTGTGGAACATCGCATCGCGGGTGATGCCCGCATTGTTCACCAGAACCGATACCGGACCCAGTTCTGCCTCGACCTTGGCGATACCGGCCGCGCAGGCATCGTAATCGGCGACAGACCATTTGTAGGTGGGAATGCCGGTTTCCTTGGTGAAGGCGGCGGCGGCATCGTCATTGCCAGCGTAATTCGCCGCAACGGAATAGCCCGCATTCTTCAGCGCGACCGAGATCGCCGCACCGATGCCGCGCGACCCGCCGGTGACCAGAGCAACTTTCGACATGATTCCTCCTTGAAATGTCTGCTTGGAATCTTGCTATCGGACAGAGCGCGCCTTCGCAACAATGTTGCGAAAGTTTTTTTGCAATCGCAGCAAAATTTCGCAAAGGATCAAAAGACAAGCGGCGCACTGTTGCCAGTGCGCCGCCGAAAGTTTTTAAAGTCTGAAATATTCAGACGCGCTCAAGGCACATGGCGACGCCCATGCCGCCCCCGATGCAAAGCGTGGCAAGGCCCTTTTTCGCGTCCCGGCGCTGCATTTCGAACAGCAGTGTGTTCAGGATGCGGCAGCCCGAAGCGCCAATCGGGTGACCGATGGCAATGGCACCGCCGTTCACGTTCACGATCGACGGGTCCCAGCCCATGTCCTTGTTCACCGCGCAGGCCTGAGCCGCAAACGCCTCGTTCGCT
This sequence comes from Gemmobacter sp. LW-1, assembly GCF_001303875.1. NCBI lineage: Bacteria > Pseudomonadati > Pseudomonadota > Alphaproteobacteria > Rhodobacterales > Paracoccaceae > Gemmobacter > Gemmobacter sp. LW-1. The sequence goes on from NZ_LJSC01000005.1 coordinate 14,182, forward strand.
TCGACCAGATCGAGGTCCGCAGCTTTCCAGCCCGCCTTTTCCAGCGCCTTGCGGCTGGCATAGATAGGGCCGACGCCCATGATCGCCGGGTCCAGACCCGCAGTCGCGTAGGAAGCGATGCGCGCCAGCGGCTTCAGACCACGCTTCGCGGCTTCGTCCGCCGACATCAACAGCACCGCCGCCGCACCATCATTGATACCCGAGGCATTGGCCGCGGTAACCGAGCCGTCTTTCACGAAGGCCGGTTTCAGCTTCTGCATCGCATCCATGGTCGCGCCGTGACGGATATATTCATCGGCATCCACCACGATGTCGCCCTTGCGACCCTTGATCGTGAAGGGAATGATCTCGTCCTTGAAGCGGCCGGCTTTCTGCGCCGCTTCGGCCTTGTTCTGGCTGGCCAGAGCAAATTCGTCCTGCATGTCGCGGCTGATCTGCCATTGGTTCGCGACATTCTCTGCCGTCTGCCCCATGTGATAGCCATTGAAGGCATCCCACAGCCCGTCCTTGATCATCGAATCGATGAACTTCATGTCACCCATCTTGTGACCCGCCCGCAGATGCGCGACGTGGGGCGACAGCGACATGTTTTCCTGACCGCCTGCCACGACGATACTGGCATCGCCAAGCTGCACATGCTGTGCGCCCAGCGCGACCGCGCGCAGGCCGGACCCGCAAACCTGATTGAGGCTCCAGGCAGAGCTTTCCTGCGGCAGCCCAGCCAGGATATGCGCCTGGCGGGCCGGGTTCTGGCCCTGACCGGCGGTCAGCACCTGACCCAGAATGGTCTCGGAAACTTCGGATTTGTCGATCCCGGCGCGGGCCACCACGCCCTCAATCACCGAAGCGCCCAGCTCATGCGCCGGCGTATTGGCAAAAGACCCGTTGAAGCTGCCGACGGCAGTCCGCCCGGCAGAAACGATAACGACATTCGTCATGGCTGTAGTCCTCTCCCTTGGCCGATGCGGCGGAGGGGCTCCTCTGCCGCCTTGCAGCATGGGGTAAGCAAGTTTCGGGCGCTGAGCAAGAAGATTGCGCGGCGACGTGCCAATTTTGGCGATTCGTCGCAGATGTCAGGCAAGCTTGCGATCCTCGGGCAAGAAAGCGGGCTTCAGCGTCGGCGCCCCGAAAAGGTAGCCCTGCATACAGTCAATGCCCAGAGTTTGCAGAAACTGCGCCTCTTCCACGGTTTCCACCGCCTCGGCCACGGTAAACATCTCGAACTGACGTGCGATGGAGATCAGCGCCCGGGTCAGCGCCTGATTGTCGCGGTCTGTATGGATGTTGCGGATGAACTGGCCATCAATCTTCAGGATGTCAAAGAAGAACTCCTTGAAGTAGCGGAAGGCGGTATAGCCCGCCCCGAAATCGTCGAGCGCGAAGGCAATGCCCTCACGTTGCAGATCATCCATGAAGGCCGTCACGGTTTCCGGCACCGCAATGGCCGAGCTTTCGGTGATTTCGAGGATCAGCCTTTCCCCGATGGTCGGGGATTGCCGCAACCCGCGTTTGAGAATGCGCATCCAGCGGGGATAGCCGATGGAACGGGCCGACATGTTGACTGACAGACGGATATCCGTATGGCGCGCCAGCGTCCGCAGCCCCAGATCCAGCGCGGCACAATCAATTTGTCGCCCGAGTTCCTGCGTTTCGACGGCGCCCATGAACTCCCGTGCCGGGATCACCCGCCCGGCAGGGTCCAGCAGGCGGATCAGCCCTTCGTGGAAGGCGATTTTCCGGGTATCCGCCGCGATCACGACGGGCTGGAAAGCCAGCCGCACCCGGCCATCGCGCAGCGCCTCCTCCACCATGGTCATGGTCTGCCGGTCCAGTTCGGATATCGCAAAGCTGAGCGGATCGGACAATGGCCCTTTCGGTTTGGCACCGCCTGGCTGCCGGAACTCCATCACCACCCCCATGCTTGCTTCCGCTCGACAGATTGCGTGGCCAAAGGTAAAGACCGGATGAAAGTTCACATTTAGTTCTAATTTTGCGGAGTTTGTCATGGAAGGCAGATGCACCTGGTGCGGCACCGAGCCGCTTTATGTCGCGTATCACGATACCGAATGGGGGGTGCCCGAACACGACAGCCGCGCCCTGTTCGAAAAGCTGATCCTCGACGGGTTTCAGGCCGGGCTGAGCTGGATCACCATTCTGCGCAAGCGCGAGACCTTTCGCGCCGCCTTTGAAGGTTTCCGCCCGGAGGTCATCGCAGGCTGGGGTGAGCCCGAGGTGCTGCGCCTTCTGGCCGATCCGGGCATCGTGCGCCATCGCGGCAAGATCGAGGGCACCATTGCAGGCGCCCGCGCCTGGCTGCGCATCGAGGAACGCGAGGGGTTTTCGCCCTTCCTGTGGCGCTTCGTCGGCGGCAACCCCATCGTGAACCGCTTCTCCAGCATGGCCGAAGTGCCGACCGAGACGCCCGAATCGCGGGCCATGTCGAAAGCGCTGAAGGCCGAAGGGTTCAAGTTCTGCGGCCCGACCATCGTCTACGCCTTCATGCAGGCAACCGGCATGGTGAACGACCACATGGTCACCTGCCCCTGTCATGGCCGGCTTGCCGCCGGAATACCGCCGCGCTAGACTTTGTGCAGGGTCCGCAGTTCACCCAGGCGTCACCAGCCGAAAGGCCAGCTAAACCTGCCGTCCCGCCAGCCATGGTTTCCCCATGCCCGGCCGCCAAGGGTGACCCGCGCCGTTCCGGGCCAGACATGAGGGTGCCATGACACGCCTTTCCCTGCCCTATCGGGCAGAAGACATCTCTGTGCTCGCGCGCCGTCTTGGCGCGGAGCTCGCCGGACATGAGGGCCAGCCAGGCCATCTGACCTTGCTGAACATGCTGGCGCGCGGTGCAGGCTTTCGGAACTTTCAGCATTTCCGGGCCCAGGACGCCGCCCGGCTCCGGCTCGATCCGCCGCTCCTGCCCGAGGTCGACCTGCGTGCGGTCGAAAAGGTCCGGCGGTATTTCGATGCGGAGGCGCGGCTGAAAAGCTGGCCCGCCAAGACCTCGGCCCAGCATCTGGCGCTGTGGGGGCTCTGGGCACAGGTGCCAAAGGGTCAAAGCTGGACGGAGCGCGCGTTTTCATCCCTGCTGGACCGGCTGCACCTGTTCGGAGATGCCGCCATCCTGCGCCGCACCATGGCGCAGAGCGGCCTGATTGCCAGGCAGCCCGACGGAACCGGTTATCGGCGGATCGAACAGGCTCCCCCGGCCGAAGCAGTGGCACTGATCCGGTCGCTTCGGCTCAGCGCATCAGCGCGGTAAGGACGGCCCGCGCCTCGGCGCTGTTCCAGTCGGCATCGCCGATCAGGCGGCCAACCTCCTCGCCCTCGGGGTTGAGGATCAGCGTCACCGGAAGACCCGCGATCCCGACATTGCGGGCCAGCGCCGATTTCGGATCACGCAGCGCGGTCAGATGGGTGACACCCGCCTCTTCGAAGAACTCTTCGATGGCCGGAACGGCATTGCGGCCGGTGGCGACAGTCACGACCTCGAACTCCGGCCCGCCCATCACCTGTTGCAAGGCTCCGAGCGAAGGCATCTCGTGGCGGCAAGGCGGGCACCATGTGGCCCAGAAGTTCACCACCGTCCACTTGCCGCGAAACTCAGACAATGCGCGGGGGCTGTCGTCCAGCCCGACCAGCCCGATTTCGGGCAGTTCCTGAGCCTCGGCGAAGTTCAGCTTCTTCATGTCACCGTCGCGCAGCGCATCGGCGGCGGCAATATCGGCAGCAGCCGGGTTTGCACCGAACAGCAAGGCCGTATAAAGGACGGCGGCACGGACAGGCAGCATTTTCCCTCCACAAAGGCAGGCCCAGAATGAGCGCAGACGACAAGACCCAGACTTCCGCAAACGCCCCGGATACGGCGAATGCCATGTGGGGCGGTCGCTTCAGCAGCGGGCCGGATGCCATCATGCAGGCGATCAACGCCTCCATCGGCTTCGACCAGCGGCTTTACGCCCAGGATATTGCCGGTTCGCGCGCCCATGCCGCGATGCTGGCGGCGCAGGGCATCCTTACCGATAAAGACGCCGGGGCGATCCGGGAAGGGCTGCTCACGGTCTTGTCAGAGATCGAGGCCGGAAACTTCACCTTCAGGGTCGAACATGAAGACATTCATATGTCGGTCGAGGCCCGCCTGACCGAGATCGTGGGCGAGGCCGGCAAGCGGCTGCACACGGCACGGTCGCGCAATGATCAGGTCGCCGTCGACTTCCGGCTTTGGGTCCGCGACCAGTGCGATGCGGCGATTGCCGGAGTGACTGCGCTGATGAAAGCCTTCCTGTCGCAGGCCGAAGCAGGCGCCGACTGGATCATGCCGGGCTTCACCCATCTGCAAACCGCCCAGCCCGTGACCTGGGGCCATCACATGCTGGCCTATGTGGAAATGCTGGCGCGGGACCGTTCGCGGTTCGAGGACGCGCGGCGCCGGATGAACGAATGCCCGCTGGGCGCCGCGGCGCTGGCCGGAACCTCCTTCCCCATCGACCGCCATGCCACGGCGGCGGCTCTGGGTTTTGACCGGCCGACAGCCAACAGTCTCGATTCGGTCAGCGACCGCGATTTCGCGCTGGAATTCCTGTCGGCCTCGGCGATCTGCGCCATGCACCTGAGCCGCTTTGCTGAAGAGCTGGTGATCTGGTCCTCGGCCCAGTTCCGCTTTGTCAAACTGTCGGACAAATGGACAACCGGCTCGTCCATCATGCCGCAGAAGAAGAACCCCGACGCGGCCGAACTGCTGCGCGCGAAACTCGGGCGTATCCTCGGCGCGACGGTGGCGCTGTTCACCGTGATGAAGGGCCTGCCATTGACCTATTCCAAGGACATGCAGGAGGACAAGGAACAGGTGTTTGACGCCGCAGACACGCTGATGCTGGGTCTGGCCGCGATGACCGGCATGGTCAGCGACATGCAGGCGATGACCGAAAACCTGCGTGCCGCCGCCGCCTCGGGCTTCTCCACCGCGACCGATCTGGCCGACTGGCTGGTGCGCGAACTGGGCCTGCCCTTCCGCGAAGCGCATCATGTGACCGGCACGCTGGTTGCGCTGGCCGAGAAGAAGGGCTGTGACCTGCCCGAGCTGACCATGACCGAAATGCAATCCGTTCACGAAGGTATAAACCAAAGTGTATATTCGGTGCTGGGGGTCGAGAATTCCGTGATCTCCCGGCAGTCATATGGCGGAACATCGCCGGTTCAGGTGCGCGAACAGATCGCGCGCTGGCAGGGGCTGTTGCGCTGACGCTCGCCGCCTGATTGCCTGCGGCGCATGTGCCGCGACAGGCGGCGGAGAGTCTTGGAGACGAAAATGACGAATGCAGGCAAAGGGTTGATCGGGCTGGCGCTGGCCGCGCTTCTGGCAGGCTGCGGGGCCGACGGCCCGCCGAAGGCGCCCGAGGCCCAGACCGGGGTTACGCTGTCCGGCGACGCCCGTGCCGGACTGACCCATGTGAGCCCGTGATGCGAACAGCCGCCGTTCTCGGGCTGATCCTGCTGGCCGCCTGCGCCGCCCCGGTGCCGGAGCCGCAGACCAACCTGAACGTTCATGCCACGCCCACCGGCGTGGCGGTGACACCCTCTGTCAGCACGCGGGTCGGAACGGCTCGGGTCGGCGTCACGCCTCATGGCGCGCGGATCGGAACCCGGATCGGCGGCATCGGAATCGGGATCGGCCTCTGATGTCAGCGTTGCGCCTTCTGTATCTGGCGCTGGCACTGGCCGGGGCGGTGGCTCCCCTGTCACAATTACTGGCGGGCGGGCTGCCCGCCGCCCTCGCCCGCTTCACACCCGGCCCGTCGGACATGCTGATCACCGCCATCGCGCTTGCCCTCTGGGCCATCGCGGAAACCTGGGTGCGGCGCAACTGGCTGGCGCTGATCGCCCTGCCGGTGACCTTTCTGCTTGGCCCCGGCTGCGGTCTGCCGCTCTACCTGTTTCTGCGCACCGCGCCGGTGCGGTAACCCTTTGCGCCGCGATTGCGAAGATGCTGTGTTCTGCTATAGGCGGGGCGACTGCTTGAGGAGGCGCGCATGGATCACTTCATCTACCGCAATGGCAGCCTGCACGCCGAGGATGTGCCGCTGACCGAAATCGCCGCTGCGGTGGGTACGCCGTTCTATTGCTATTCCGCTGCGACGCTGACCCGGCATTACCAACTGTTCAAACAGGCGCTGGACCCGCTGCCGAACATGGTCTGCTTCGCCATCAAGTCGCTGTCCAACGTGGCGGTGCTGAAGCTGCTGGGCGATCTGGGCGCGGGGATGGACGTGGTCTCCATCGGGGAATATCTGCGCGCCAAGGCCGCCGGGGTGTCGGGGGATCGCATCGTGTTCTCGGGCGTCGGCAAGACGCGCGAGGAAATGCGGATCGCGCTGGAAGGCGGCATCCGCCAGTTCAACCTGGAAAGCGAACCCGAGATGCGGGCGCTGTCCGAAGTCGCCGCCTCGATGGGCCTGCGCGCACCCGTCACCGTCCGGGTAAACCCGGATGTGGATGCCCGGACCCACGAAAAGATCGCCACCGGGAAAAGCGAGAACAAGTTCGGCATCCCGATCGCGCGCGCGCGCGAAGTCTATGCCGAAATCGCACGGCTGCCTGGGCTGGAGATCGTGGGTATCGACGTGCATATCGGCAGCCAGCTGACCGATCTGGAGCCGTTCGGCCAGGCCTTTGACAAGGTGGCCGACCTGACCGCCGCGCTGCGGGCCGATGGTCATACGATCCGCCGCCTTGATCTGGGCGGGGGTCTGGGTATTCCCTATACCCGGTCGAACGAGGCGCCGCCGCTGCCACTGGATTACGGCGCACTGATCAAGCAGAAACTGGGACATCTGGATTGTGAGATCGAGATCGAGCCCGGGCGGCTGATTTCCGGAAATTCCGGCATTCTGGTGTCGAAGGTGATCTATGTGAAACATGGCGAGGGCCGTGATTTCCTGATCGTCGACGCCGCAATGAACGATCTGGTGCGCCCGGCGATGTATGGTGCGCATCACGACATCGTCGCGGTGGCAGAACCCGCCCCCGCCACGCCGACCCAGCCTTTCGACATCGTGGGCCCGATCTGCGAAACCGGCGATACGTTCGCCAAGGCACGCGATCTTCCGCTGATGGCAGAGGGAGATCTGGTGGCCTTCCGCTCGGCCGGGGCCTATGGAGCGGTCATGGCCAACGAATACAACTCGCGCCCTCTTGTGCCCGAGGTTCTGGTGCGCGACGATCACTTCGCCGTCATCCGGGAACGCCCGAGCTATGACGAGATGCTGAGCCGCGATAAGCTGCCGTCATGGCTGTGACTTCGCGGCCCCAACTGTGACGGAGGCAATGCAGGCGAAATCCGCGCCCGAGCTGTTTCACCGTATCCGTTGGCCGCTTCGGCTGACGTGGGCGGGGCTGTGGGCCGAACGCCTGTCACGCGCCTTCTGGCCGCTGTGGACCGTGCTTCTGCTGGTCCTGTCCGTGCTGGCCTTCGGGCTTCAGGATATCCTGCCACTTGAAGCGGCCTGGACCGGGCTGGTCGCCGCCTGTGTCGGTGCGTGCTGGGCCCTGTGGCGCGGGTTACGCCGCTTTCACGCCCCCCGGCGGACCGAAGCTTTGGCGCGACTGGATGCTTCGCTGCCCGGCCAGCCGATTTCGGCGCTGACCGACGAACAGGCGGTGGGTGGCTCTGATCCGGCCTCGGTCGCGGTCTGGCAGACCCATCGCGCCCGCATGACAGCCCGCGCCGCCACCGCCCGCCCGGTGCGGCCCGATCTGCGTCTGGCGGAGCGCGACCCGTTCGGGCTCCGCTACATGGCGCTGACCGCCATGGTGATGGCGCTGCTGTTCGGATCGATCTGGCGGGTCGCCAGCGTGTCCGGCCTCGCCCCCGGCGCCGCCGAGGCCATGATGGCCGGCCCCTCGTGGGAAGGCTGGGCCCAGCCGCCGCTTTATACCGGCAAGCCGGCGCTTTACCTCAATGACGTACCCGCCGGCCCGCTGGAGCTACCGCAGGGCAGCAAGGTCCAGATCCGGCTTTACGGCGATGTCGGCGCGCTGACGCTGAACGAAACCATCTCGGGCAGCACCCGGCCCGGTGCCGCCTCGGACCCGGCGCAGAGCTTTGAGGTGATGCAAAGCGGCGCCCTTTCGATCAGCGGACGCGGCGGACGCGAATGGCAGGTGGCCGTCAGCCCGGACAAGGCACCGGGCGTTTCAGTGACGGGGCCGGTAACCCGCGAACGCGATGGCAAGATGAAGCTGCCCTTCTCCGCGGAGGACGATTATGGCATTACCTCGGGCAGCGTCAGCATCACGCTGGACCTGCCGCAGGTTGACCGGCGGTATGGCCTTGCGACCGAGCCGGAACCGCGCCCTGCTCTTACGCTTGACCTGCCGCTGCCGATCAGCGGCAACCGCGCCAGCTTCGAGGATGCGCTGGTCGAGGATATCTCGGAACATCCCTTCGCCAACCTGCCCGTGCAGGTGCAGCTTGAAGTGACGGACGGACGCGGACAGACCGGCCAGACTGAGCCCCTGAGTCTCGTGCTGCCCGGCAAGCGCTTTTTCGATCCGCTGGCCGCCGCAATCGTCGAGATGCGGCGTGATCTGCTTTGGAACCGCAGCAATGCCCCGCGCGCCGCGCAGATTTTCCGAGCGATCACCTATCATCCCGACGGGTTGATCCGCGACGAAAAAACTTTCGACCGGCTGAAAACGGCGATGGCAAAGCTGGATACCAATGCCGCAACGCTGACCCCGGAACTGCGCGATGAACTGGCGAAAGAGTTCTGGGAGATTGCGCTGCTGGTCGAGGAAGGCGATCTGGCCTCAGCCCGCGCCCGGCTGGAACGCGCACAGGACCGGCTGAACGAGGCGATCCGCAACGGCGCCGATCCGGCCGAAATTCAGGAACTGATGGAAGAGCTGCGCGCCGCAACGCAGGATTATGTGCGCATGCTCGCCGAACGCGCCCAGCGCAACCCGGATGGGCAGCAGGCCGAAAATCAGGAACGCATGCAGATCACCGGCAACCAGATTCAGGAAATGATGGATGAAATCCAGCGCCTGATCGAGGAAGGAAAGATGGCCGAAGCCGCGCAGGCCATGGCCATGTTGCAGCAATTGCTGGAGAATTTGCAGATCACCGAAGGTGGCGCGGGCGATGATGGCTTTTCGGTACCCGGCATGGGGGCGCTTCAGGAAACGCTGCGCGACCAACAGGATCTGTCAGACGAATCCTTCCGCCAGTTGCAGCAGGGCGATCAGGGTCAGGGCGAAAAGGAAGAGGGCGAAGGCGGCAGTCTGGCCGAGCGTCAGCGCGCTTTGCGCGAACGGCTGGAAGGGCTGGGCAATCGCCAGCTTCCCGGCGAGGGCAGCGAGAAGGGTCAACAGGGACGGCAGGCGCTGGATGGGGCCGAGCAATCCATGGACGAGGCGGAACGCGCGCTGCGCGACGGCGATCTGTCCGGCGCACTGGACCGGCAGGCCGAGGCGATGGACCGGCTGCGTCAGGGGATGCGGGCGCTTGACGAAGCCGCGCGCGAAGCCCGGCGTGCCGATCAGGGCGAGCAGCAGCCTGGCGGTAACGATGATCCCGGCCGCTCCCGCGATCCGCTGGGCCGTGAGCAGGGCGACAGTCGCGCCATCGGTTCGGACAGCAACATGGCGCAGGGGCAGGATGTTTACCGCCGCGCGCAGGATCTGCTGGACGAGATCCGGCGCCGGGCGGGCGAGCAACAGCGCGCCGACAACGAACTTGGTTATCTGAAGCGGCTGCTTGATCTGTTCTGAAGCCGGGCGTCAGCCCTGCAAGGCGGCAATTGCCCGCTGCATCAGCCCGTCAAGCCAAAGTCGTGCCGCATCGACGCCTTCGACATAGCCCGCCAGAGGTTTCGCAAGCGCCGGGATTTGCTGGGCAATCCGGGGCGCCATCACATAGGCCAGCGCAAGGGCGACCGCGACCAGCAGCATCAGCGCAAAGCCGCTGCGGAACGAACTGCCCTGCGGCTGCGTCGCCGACGAGACCTCTGCCTCGTTGACACCGCGCTCGCTTGAAGGGCGGAGCGTGGAATTGATTTCCTCGATATCGGGCAGCAAATCCCGGCCCTTGGCGATACGCGCCGCGGCGGCTTCGCCCTCGGCATCCTCCTGCGGGTCGGTCTCGATTCCTTTCAGCCGGGCCACGCGCTGCGCAGCGGCAGGCACAACAGCCCCCACGGAATCCAGCCCGAGATCACCCTGCACTTCCAGCCCGCGTGGCTCTTCCCTCGCCCGAGCCTGCGCCTCACGCTCCGCCTCTTCGCGCAGGACGGCCATCAGGCTGTCGTCCAGACTGCTGCGGCGGGGTGGTGCTGCGACGGGCGGGACTGGGGGTTCTGGAACAGGCTCGACAATCGGCGGCGGTGGCACAGGCGCCGGTTCCGGCTCCACCAGCGGCGGCGTCCCGGTTTCTAGCACGGGATCGGGCAGCGTCAGCGCGGCTTCCAGCGCATCGGCCTCTTCGCGGGCTTCAAGAACCGAAGGGTGCTCCTGATACCAGGCGTGGCCACAATTCGAACATTGCACATCGCGGCCCTCGGTCGGAATGGCATCATCCGCGACCTCGTACTGCGCATCGCAATTGGGGCAAATCAGCCGCATCCTGTCCCGCTCCCGCCCGCCGTTTCCGGCTTGTTACTGGCCCAGTTGTAGCAACGATATGTTGCTTGTCCAACCCCAAGTCGGACAGGATTCTCCGCAAGTCGTCGCGCATGTGGTTGAATCCGCCGCGCCACTGGGCGAATGTGCGCGCCATGCGACAATGGGGCATCCGGTGATTTCCTTCGAGAACGTGGCCTACAGTTACGGCGGGGGCGAACTGCTCTCGGACATGACGCTCCGGCTGGCACCGGGGTCTTTTCATTTTCTGACAGGCCCTTCGGGCGCTGGCAAATCGACCTTCCTGAAGCTTTGCTATGCCGAGCTTTTGCCCACGGCAGGCCATGTCACGCTGTTTGACCGCGAAGTCCGCAGCCTTGGTCGCGATGACGTGGCGCAGATGCGGCGACGCATCGGGGTGGTGCACCAGGATTGCCAGTTTCTTGACCATCTGCCGCTGGCCGCCAATGTGACGCTGCCGCTGACCGTTTCGCAACGCGAGATCGACAACCGCGATCTGGGCGATCTTCTGGCCTGGGTCGGACTGAAACATCTGGCCGATGCCTTGCCCCCCTCGCTGTCCGGAGGCGAGCGACAGCGGGCGGTTCTGGCCCGCGCCATCATCATGGACCCGGAAGTCATCCTCGCGGACGAGCCGACCGGCAACCTCGACTGGGAAATGTCGCTGCGGCTGCTGACCCTGCTGGTCGAACTGAACCGGATGGGCAAGACCATCGTTGTCGCCACCCATGACATGAACCTGATCCGGCAGGCCAAGGCCCAGATCGCGGCACGCGTGCTGCGGATCAGCAATCGCCGGCTGCAACTGGCCGGGGCGGATCTGTGATGCGCGCCCTTCTGCCCCAGCTTCTGCGTCGTGACCGGCAATCCGACCGGGTTGTGCCACGGTCAGGCCATACCGCATGGCTGACCTCGTTCACCGCAGGCGCCATGACGTTCCTCGCGGTCTTCGCACTGGCCCTGTCGATGGCCGCCGGCCGGATGGCAGACCGCTGGTCCGATGCGCTGGCCCGAACTGCGACGGTGCGGATCTCTGCCCCGGCCGATCAGATCGAGATGCAGACCCGCGCCGTTCTTGACGTGCTGGCCACCACACCCGGCGTCGAAAGCGCCCGCGCGCTGAGCGACGAGGAACAGCGCAAGCTGCTGGAGCCGTGGTTCGGGCCCGACCTGCCGGTCGACAGCCTGCCCCTGCCCCGTCTGGTCGAACTCACCGAGGATTCCACGGGTTACGATGCCGACGGGCTGCGACAGCGGCTGCTGGCAGAGGCACCGGGTGCCGTACTGGATGACCACACGCGCTGGCGCCGCCCGCTGGCGGTAGCGGCGGGGCGGTTGCGGCTGCTGGGTCTGGTGTCGATCCTGCTGATCGGCGGCACCATGGCCGGGATGATCACGCTGGCCGCCCATGCGGCACTGGCCGCCAATGCACAGGTGATCCGCGTGCTGCGGCTGGTCGGTGCGCGTGACAGCTATATCGCGCGGGCTTTCGTGCGGCGGTTCACCCTGCGGGCACTGGCCGGTTCCGCCGCCGGCGCCCTGCTGGGCATGATCGGTGTGGCGATCCTGCCCTCTGCCGACACGGCGGGCGGCTTTCTGACCGGCCTCGGCTTTAGCGGCTGGGGCTGGCTTCTGCCTGCTGTCCTGCCCCTGCTCGCCGCCGCAGTGGCCTTTGCCGCCACAAGGTTTGCCGCCTTCTCGCGCCTCAAGGAGCTGACCTGAATGCGCCGCATCTTGCCCCTGCAATGGCTGTTGTCGCTGATCTTCAGCATCCAGATGTATCTGGCGATGTTTGTCATCGGCGTCGTGCTGCTGATCCCCGCCCTGATAGATCGCCGCTATGCCCATACCGCCTGCCGCAGCTTCTGCGCCTGGGTGCGGTTCAGCCTGCGGCTGCTGACGGGGCTGAAGACCGAAGTGCGCGGCACCCCGCCGCAGGGCGAAGTGCTGATCGCCGCGAAACACCAGAGCTTTCTGGATATCATTCTGATCTTCGGCGCGGTGCCGCGTGGCAAGTTCATCATGAAGCGCGAACTGGTCTGGGCGCCTGTACTGGGCTGGTATGCGCTGCGCATCGGTTGCGTGCCGGTCAACCGTGGCAAGCGGGGCGCGGCGATCATGAAGATGATGGCCGATGTGAAATCGGGCGCCAGCCTGCCGGGGCAGTTGATCATCTATCCCCAGGGCACGCGTGTCGCACCCGGGGTGAAAGCCCCTTACAAGGTCGGGTCTGCCCTGCTTTATAGTCAGCTTGGTCAGGATTGCGTGCCGGTCGGCACCAATGTCGGCCTTTTCTGGCCCAGGCGCGGCGTGCTGCGCAAGCCCGGCACCGCCGTGGTGGAGTTTTTGCCCGCCATCGGCCCCGGTCTTGGCAATGGCGAGTTCATGGCCCGGCTGGAACGCGAGATCGAGGCCTCCTCTGACGCGCTGATGATCGAAGCCGGGTTTTCCGCATGAGCTGGGTTGAGGATCTGGACGCGCTGCATGCGCTCTACGGCACTCCGGGCGAAGCTGCGCGGATCAAGGTCACCCCCATACTGACCCCGGCCTATCGCGCTCATATCGAGCGGTCCCGGTTCTGCGTGCTGACCACCGTAGGGCCGGAAGGCACCGATGGCAGTCCGCGCGGAGACTGCGGGCCGGTGGTGCGCATCGCGGATGCACGCACCCTGCTGATGCCTGACTGGAAGGGCAACGAACGCATCGATTCCCTGCGCAACATCGTGCGTGATGGCCGGGTAAGCCTGATGTTCCTCGTCGCCGGCAGCTCCACGGCGATGCGGGTGAACGGCTCCGCCCGTCTCAGTGCGGCGCCCGAGCTGTGTCAAAGCTTCGCCCGCGATGGCAAGGCCCCGCGCACGGTCATCGTGATCGAGATTGCGGAGGTCTATTCCCAATGTGCGCGTGCATTGATCCGTGCCGAACTCTGGACCTCCGGCGACCAGTCGGCGGGCCTGCCCACTATCGGAGATATGCTGCGTGAAATTACCGAAGGCCGGTTTGACGGGGCCAGCTATGATGCCGAATGGCCGGGCCGGGCGGCGAAAACCATGTGGTAACTCAGGCAGCCAGCACGGCTGCCTCGCGCGCCGACAACACGGGCCGCGCACTGTCAATGATGTTCCGCTGCTGCCGAAGCTGCGGGAACAGCCGCAGAATTTCTTCCCGCGCGGCCTCTTCCACTCCGCCCAGTGACAGGCCGGTGGGCAGAAAGCTTTCGGCCAGACATCCTTCAACCTCGACGATTTCGTGCCTGTCAAACAGGAAGTGCACATAGGTCACCGCCTGATCGGGTCGTGCAAGCCGGATACCCTTGCCGTCGATCAGAGCTTTCGCAGGCACCAGCACCTCGCTTTCTCCGAAATAAAGCTGGCTGCGCCAGTCGCGCAGGCACATGCGATGCTGCTGCGAAACGCGAAGCCGGTGCGCGGGCTGACCCTCGCCCAGCGTACCCGGCTCGAATATCACCGGGCGCAGAGCGGGGGTGGCGCGTTGCTGTGCCTGGCTGATCCGGCGCTGCCCCGACCAGCGGACGGTCTGCAAGCCATGATCCGCGGTCCAGATCCGCATGCCGGGTTCGACCGCCTCGACCGGAACCATGCCGGTTTCGGCACGGATACGCGCGCCAGCGACGAAGCACACCAGCAGCGACACGTTGTCCAGCACCGAGCCGAGGCTGTCATCCGCCCCCGAAGCGGCTTCGGTGAAGCGCACGATGTAATTTCCGGCGCTCGGGAAGGTGACGGTGTAACTCTGGTTGACCCAGGTGGTCGAGGTCGGCGAGATCGTGTGCGACAGGATCACGCTGCCCGTGGTCGCATTGATGATCTGCACATTATAGGCACCGGAGGACGGATTGCCGGTCAGCGCCGATCGCAGGGCGGTATCAAAGCTGAAGGTGCCGGTCTGGCCGTCACGCGCAACAGTGACGGTCTGTTGCAGGACGGTGCGATAGCCGCTGCGGCCATCCATTTCGGTAACCGTTCCGGCTGACGGGTTGGAGCCGCCCGATACCCCATAGGAGGTATATGGGTTCAGCTCGATATCGGTGCCGGTCCAACTGGTGCTGCCAGCCGAAAAGCTCCCGTTCTGGATAAGCTGGTTGGGCGCCATGAACCATTACCTTCCGTCCGATACACATGGACGGAAAGGCTGGATCATGGCCATGGCCGCAGTCGGTCGCAAATGCGGCCATCCTGCGGCAGCCACGCGGATGTGATCAGGCCGCGAGGCCCTTCGAACCCATTTTGAGGAACTTTTGCCGCCGGTCGCGTACCAGAACCTCGCGCGACTTGCCCGAAAGCTCTTTCAGCATCATCTCGACCGCCTTGCCAACGGCATCAATCGCCTCTTTCTTGCCGCGCTGCGCGCCGCCCAGAGGTTCCTTGATGATGCGGTCGATAACGCCCAGCTTTTGCAGATCCTGCGCGGTCAGGCGCAGCGCCTCGGCCGCCTCGCGCATCTTCTCGGCATCCTTCCAGAGGATCGAGGCACAGCCTTCGGGCGAGATCACCGAATAGACTGCATGTTCCAGCATGGCGATCCGGTCGGCCGTAGCAAAGGCCACCGCCCCGCCGGAGCCGCCTTCGCCAATGATGACCGACACCAGCGGCACACCGATTTGCAGGCATTTCTCGGTCGAGCGCGCGATGGCCTCTGACTGGCCACGCTCTTCCGCGCCCTTGCCCGGATAGGCACCGGGCGTGTCGACCAGCGTGATGACGGGCAGGTTGAAACGGTCGGCCATATCCATCAGCCGCACCGCCTTGCGATAGCCCTCGGGACGGGCCATGCCGAAATTGTGCTCGATCCGCGATTTGGTGTCGTTGCCCTTTTCGTGGCCGATCACCACCACCGGCATGTCATTGAACCGCGCGAGGCCGCCCATGATGGCGTGATCGTCGGCAAAGTTCCGGTCCCCGGCCAGCGGTGTGTATTCGGTAAACAGCGCGTCGATGTAATCGCTGCAATGCGGGCGGTCCGGGTGGCGGGCAACAAGGCATTTCCGCCAGGGAGTCAGATCCTTGTAGAGGTCTTTCAGAAGCTGCTCGGCCTTGCGATCCAGCGCGGCGGCCTCTTTCTCGACATCCATCTTCTCGTTCTGCCGGGCGAGGGCGCGCAGCTCTTCGGCTTTGCCTTCGATCTCCGCAAGGGGCTTCTCGAATTCGAGATAGGTCATTGCTCTCTCCGCATTGCGATTGCGGCTTATATGCAGGCGGTTGCGAGGAATTGCAACGTGACTGAGCTGCGACAGGCCGAAACTCCGCTTGCGGAAGCATTGAAAGCGGGGGCCGGGCGGGCAAGGCGCCACTAGGCCAAAGGCTGAAAACAGCAAGACCCCGCGATCAGATCGCGGGGTCTGCTCCTCCCGTGATGCCGCCGGGGGCCTCCTCTCCCCGCTGGCGGCGCGGGTATCGCTACGGCGAGCGATGAATTGTTAAGCTTTCGTGAAATCAGACTGCGACCAAAGGCAGCAGTTTGTCAACGATTCATCACGATGCCGCGATGATATCGGCCTGGCGCACGATCACTTCGGCCTGGCGCATTGATGCGATGTCGACCAGACGCCCCTTGTAGACGGCGGCGCCCTGCCCTGCCGCCTTGGCCTCTTCCATCGCGGCAAGGATTTCCCGCGCCTCCGTCACAGCCTGTTCCGATGGGGTAAACACCTCGTTGGCCAGCGCGACCTGCTTGGGATGGATCGCCCATTTGCCGACCATGCCCAGCGTGGCGGACCGGCGGGCCTGCGCCCGAAAGCCCTCGTCATCGCTGAAATCGCCGAAGGGGCCGTCGACCGGAAGGATACCATGGGTGCGGCAGGCGGCGACGATGGCCGTCTGTGCCCAGTGCCACGGGTCCGACCAGTATTTCGCGCCGTCGCGATACATATAGTAGTTTTCCTGCGTACCGCCGATGCCGGTGGTCTGCATCCCCATCGAGGCCGCGAAATCGGCGGCACCGAGGCTCATGGCCTGAAGGCGCGGCGAAGAGGCGGCGATTTCCTCGACATGGGCTATGCCGGCGGCGGTTTCGATGATGACCTCAAGGCTGATCGGCTTGGTGCGGCCCATGTTCCGTTCAATGGCCGTCACCAGCGCATCCACCGCATAGACATCGGCGGCGCAGCCCACCTTGGGGATCATGATCTGGTCGATCCGCTCGCCCGCGCCTTCCAGCACCTCGACGACGTCGCGATACCAGAACGGTGTATCCAGCCCGTTGATGCGCACCGACAGGTATTTCTTGCCCCAGTCGATCGTGTTGATCGCCTCGAGGATGTTCTTGCGGGCCTGCGGCTTGTCCGCGGGTGCGACCGAGTCCTCCAGATCAAGGTTGATCACATCCGCCGCCGATGCCGCCATCTTCTCGAACAGCGCGGGACGCGAGCCGGGGCCGAACAGCTGGCAGCGGTTCGGGCGGGCGGGGGCAGCGGGCTGGATGCGGAAGCTCATCGACGTCTCTCTGCAAGTAAATTTCAGGGATGATTGCGGAATGGTTAGATTGTTGCGCGATCCTTGGCAAGCAGGATTTGCGAATGCAGCATTGCGTATGCGGCATAGCGGCGAGGATGAATGCTTGACCTGCCCTGCCATCTGCCGCACACCGCTGGGGGTTCCGGGCAAGATTCAAAGGAAATTCAAGATGAGCCGCACCGTCTATGTGAACGGGGACTACCTGCCGGAAGAAGAGGCGAAGGTCTCGGTCTTCGACCGTGGCTTCCTGATGGCCGATGGCGTCTATGAGGTGACCAGCGTGCTGGGTGGCAAGCTGATCGACTTCGACGGTCATTGCAAACGCCTGGCCCGCAGCCTGACCGAGCTGGAGATGACCAACCCGCATTCCGATGCCGAATGGCTGGCCATCCACCGCGAACTGGTGGCGCGGAACGGCATCGACGAGGGCATGGTCTATCTGCAGGTGACCCGCGGCAATCCGGGCGACCGCGATTTCGCCTATCCGCCCGCCGATACCGCCCCGACCGTCGTTCTGTTCACGCAGGCCAAGCCCGGTCTGGCCGACAGCCCGGCGGCAAAGACCGGCTGGCGCGTGATCTCGGTGCCCGACATCCGCTGGCACCGCCGCGATATCAAAACGGTGCAGCTCCTCTATCCCTCGATGGCCAAGATGGCCGCCAAGAAGGCGGGCGTGGATGACGCCTGGCTGGTCGAGGACGGGTTCGTGACCGAAGGCACCTCGAACAACGCCTATATCGTGAAGGGCAACAAGATCATCACCCGGGCCCTGTCTTCCGACATCCTGCACGGCATCACCCGTGCTGCCGTGCTGCGTTTCGCCAAGGAAGCGCAGATGGAAGTCGAGGAGCGCAACTTCACCATCGACGAAGCACAGAAAGCGGATGAGGCGTTCATCACCTCGGCCTCGGCCTTCGTGATGCCTGTCGTGGAAATTGACGGCGCGGCGGTAGGCACCGGAGCGGTTGGCCGCGTGGCCACCCGGATGCGCGAAATCTATCTGGACGAGATGCGCAAGGCCGCCGTCTGACCCCCGCGCGGCGCGGCCTCAGCCCCGCGCCGCATCCAGCAGGTCGCCGTTGGCGGCCTGCTCTTCTTCCTCGGTCCCGGCGTGATCATCGTCTGAACCGGAGTGATGGCCCGCAAAGCTCATCCCCACAAGGGCGAGCGGCAGTGTCAGCAACATTCCAAGCAGTTCCATGGCAAGTCTCCGGTTCAGAACGCCACTGTGCCGCCCTGCCCCGGTTTCGTCAAATTTTTGACGTATTTAGCTGTCGGACGGGAAACACCGCCGGATCAGGCGTCGGATTGTCGCCGCCTAAAGCCCCGACAGGACCGCAGACAGAATCGGCGCCAGACGCGCGGCCCAGTATTCCTGTGCCTCCGCCGTCCCGATCAGATCGTTGCGCAGTTCGATCAGCGTGTTATGCCGCCCCGGCTGCAAGGCATGACGGTCAACCGAGTCACCGGGCAGATGGCCGGAATAAGGTTCATTGTCGCCGATGCACAGATCCGGTTCCGCCTTCAGACGGTCGATCAGCGGGCGCGACAGCCGGTCATCCAGGTGGCTGTAAAGCACACCCACCTGCCAGGGCCGGGGCGCCCTGCCCCGCAGACAAGGCGTGAAACTGTGGATCGCCAGCAACACCGTATCGTCGCGCCGCGCGGCCAAAGCCTCCAGCGCGTCGTGATAGGGGCGGTACAGTGTGTCGAGCCGCCGCTCCACCTCTGCCGCACCGACAGGGCGATTGGCGGGAATGATGGTGCCGTCATAAAGCTTCATCACCAGCGTCGGGTCATCTTCACCCCGGTTCGGGTCGATCACCAGGCGCGAGAAATCGGAACAGATCACGGGGCTGTCCAGCGCCAGGCCCAAAGCCCGTGCCAGACCGGCGGCGCCCACGTCATAGGCGATATGGCGGGCCATATCCTCGGGCGCGATCCCCAGATCGCCGCAGCAGATATCCTGTGGCACCCGATTGGTCGCATGGTCGCAGGTAATCAGCCAGCGGCCGGGCCGCGTGGCGCCTTCAATCGAATAGGGCTGCACTGTCATTCTCGCGTCATCCTGTAGCGTCATTTGCATTAGGGGATTGGCCCGCGAAAGGGAATGGCGAAGCGGATTTGCCGCCTTTTCCCTTGCTGCACGCCAATGTTAACGCTAACATGTGCAGCATTGCCCGAAGACCGGAATTCGGCCATAAGGGACGCGGCCCGACGCAAACGACCGCCGCCGAGACGCGCGCGAAGAACCGAGGACTTGCTGGAATGAGACGCATGCGCAATGTCAAGATCGTGGCCACCCTGGGCCCGGCCTCGTCGGATTATGAAATGATCCGCAAGCTGTTCGAGGCGGGTGCCGATGTCTTCCGCCTGAATATGAGCCATGGCGCGCATGAAGATATCCGTGCCCGGCATCAGATCATCCGCCAGATCGAGGCCGATACCGGCCGCCCCATCGCCATTCTCGCCGACCTTCAGGGGCCTAAACTGCGGGTGGGCACCTTTGCCAATGATTCCGAGGAGCTGGAGGAAGGCGCAAGCTTCCGTCTGGACCTGAGCGATGCGCCGGGCGATGCGACGCGCGTGCAGCTCCCTCACCCCGAGATTTTCGCGGCGCTGGAAGCCGGAGCCTCGCTTCTGATCAACGACGGCAAGATCCGCCTCAAGGTCGAGGCTTGCGGCAAGGATTTCGCCGATTGCACCGTGACCGTGGGCGGCACGATTTCCAACCGCAAGGGCGTGAACGTGCCCGACGTGGTGCTGCCGCTGGCCGCGCTGTCGCAGAAAGACCGCAAGGATCTGGAATTCGTCTGCGAACTGGGCGTGGACTGGCTTGCGCTCAGCTTCGTGCAGCGCCCCGAGGATGTGATCGAGGCGCGTGCATTGGCCAATGGCCGAGCCGCCATTCTGGCCAAGATCGAAAAACCCGCCGCTGTGCAGGTCTATGACAGCATTCTGGCGGTGGCCGATGGCATCATGGTCGCGCGTGGCGATCTGGGCGTGGAACTGCCGGTCCATGCCGTGCCGCCGATCCAGAAACGCCTGATCCGCAAGGCCCGCGCCGCCGCCAAGCCCGTGATCGTGGCGACGCAGATGCTCGAATCCATGATCGAAAGCCCGGTGCCGACGCGGGCCGAGGTCTCGGACGTGGCAACCGCGATCTATGAAGGCGCCGACGCCATCATGCTGTCCGCCGAAAGCGCCGCCGGAAGCTATCCGATCGAGGCGGTGACCACGATGAACAACGTGGCCATCAGCGTGGAAAGCGACAGCACCTACCGCGACGTGATCGAGGCCAGCCGCAAGGTGGTGCGCACATCGGTTGCCGACGGGATCGTTGCCGCCGCGCGCGAGATTGCCGAATCCGCCGACATCAAGGCGATCTGCTGCTTCAGCCAGTCGGGCACGACGGTCAGCCTCGTGGCGCGGGAACGCCCGCGCGTGCCGATCATCGGTCTGACCCCGCTGGTGGACACCGCACGCAGGCTGTGCCTGACCTGGGGCACGCATTGCGTGATCACCGAGGAACAGGACCGTTTCAAGGGCGCCGTCATCTCGGCGGTTCGCGCAGCGCGCGAGCAGGGCTTCGCGACCGAGAAGGAACATATCGTCGTCACGGCGGGTGTGCCCTTCAACGTGCCGGGCACGACCAACATCCTGCGCGTCGCCCCCTGTGATGAACGGTTGATTCACCGCGCCGAGGCCGAGTAATCTGCCCCGGTAACCCGGAGGTGGCCGCGTGAATCCCGATCTGTTGCTTGTCATTGGCATCGTGCTTGCGGTTCTGGCCGTTCCGGCGATGGTTTCCGCCTTCAGCGATGGCCGCGCCCCGCGCGCGGCCTCCATCACCGTGCTGATCGCAGGTGTTCTGATTGTCTTTGCCTTCACCAAGAAGCCCGGCGGCTACGAGGTGCGCGACATTCCGAACGCCTTCTACCGTGTCATCGGCCAGTTCCGGCACTGACCCACTTGCACTTTTCCCGACAGGGCCCTATACGGCCCGCTCTATCCCCGCGCGGCCGGCCGGTGTGGCATTGCCGAGTCGCGCGTTCACCCTCAACGAGGAGATGGAAATGCCCAAGATGAAGACCAAATCGGCGGCCAAGAAGCGCTTCAGCTTCACCGCCTCGGGCCGTGTCAAGGCTGGTGTGGCAGGCAAGCGCCACGGCATGATCAAGCGCTCGACGAAGTTCATCCGCGATGCATCCGGGACCATGATCCTGTGCGACGCAGATGAGAAGATCGTCAAAAAATACATGCCGTATAACCGCTAAGGAGCGCCAGATATGTCCCGCGTCAAATCCGGCAAGGTCACCCACGCCCGCCACCGCAAGGTCATCAAGGCCGCGAAGGGCTACTACGCCGCCCGCTCGACCAACTTCCGCACCGCGACCCAGGCCGTCGACAAGGCCAACCAGTATGCGACCCGCGACCGCAAGGCCCGCAAGCGCAACTTCCGCGCCCTGTGGATTCAGCGCATCAACGCCGCCGTGCGTCTGTATGACATCGAGATGACCTATTCGCGCTTCATCAACGGTCTGGCGAAAGCCGGGATCGAGGTGGACCGCAAGGTTCTGGCCGATCTGGCCGTGCACGAGCCGGAGGCGTTCAACGCCATCGCCGCGCAAGCCAAGGCCGCGCTGGCCTGATCGGTTCAGCCCTGCTGAATGCAAGCCCCCGCCGGGTCCCGGCGGGGGCTTTTTCATGTCCGAAGGCCAAAAACACTCCATCACCTCTCGGCCAGATGGCGAAAACCCTTTGCCAGCCTCTGTCAAAGGGTGCATCCCGGTAACAGGGAGCATGGTTCCGCCGCGCTGGCCCCGTGGCGACAAAAGCGAAAGGACAGTTCGCATGACAGCAATCATCGGGTTTCTGAACACAATATTCTGGGGCTATGTCCTGATTTATGGCCTTCTGGCTGTTGGTGCCTTCTTCACTGTGCGACTCGGCTTTCTTCAGTTTCGCCATTTCGCCGAGATGTTCCGCTGCGTGATGGGCTCGGGCGCGACCGACAGAGACGGGATTTCGCCCTTCCAGGCGCTGACCGTGAGCCTCGCCTCGCGCGTGGGCACCGGCAATATCGCGGGTGTGGCGGTTGCACTGTATCTGGGCGGCCCCGGCGCGATCTTCTGGATGTGGATGGTGGCGCTGGTCGGTATGGCGACCGCTTACGCCGAAAGCACGCTGGCCCAGCTTTACAAGACCCATGGCGCCGAGGGCGGCATTTATCGCGGCGGCCCGGCCTTCTACATTTCGCGCGGGCTTGGGCTGCCGTGGCTGGGTGCCATCTTCTCGGTCTGTCTGATCATCTCGTTCGGGCTGGTGTTCAATGCCGTTCAGGCCAATTCCATCGCCGACGCCTTCGCAGGCGCATTTGGCCTGCCGAAGCTTGCCACCGGCCTGCTTGTCGCGGTGTTGACCGGCGTCGTGATCTTTGGTGGCGTGCGCCAGATCGCCCGTGTGGCCGAGATTGTGGTGCCGTTCATGGCTGGGGTCTATCTGCTGCTGGCCATCGTGGTTCTGGTCATGAACATCGGCGCTGTTCCCGGCGTGCTGGGCCAGATCTTCGCCAGTGCCTTCGGCTTTGGCGCGGCGGCGGGTGGCTTCGCAGGCGGAATTGCGGCTGCGGCGTTGAACGGTATCAAGCGCGGCCTGTTCTCGAACGAAGCTGGCATGGGGTCTGCCCCGAACATCGCGGCCACCGCCAGCCCGGCGCCGCACCACCCCTCCAGCCAAGGCTTCGTGCAGTCGCTGGGCGTGTTCATCGACACGCTGCTGGTCTGCACCGCAACCGCCGTGATGATCCTGCTGTCGGGCGTGCTGGATCCGACGAACGGTGTAACCGGCACAGCGCTGACCCAGGCCGCGCTGACCCATCACTTCGGCAGTTTCGGCGCGATCTTCGTGGCAGTGGCGATCTTTTTCTTCGCCTTCACCTCGATCATCGGCAATTACGCCTATTGCGAAAGTGCGATGGAGTTTCTCGGCCTGGGCCACAAGGGGGCCTTGACCGGCCTGCGCGGTCTGGTGCTGATCATGGTGATCTGGGGGGCGCTTCAGGCGGTTGCCACGGTGTTCGACTTCGCCGATGCCTCAATGGGGCTGATGGCGACGATCAACCTGATCGCCATTGTCGCCCTGTCGGGCGTGGTCGCCGCGCTGACCCGCGACTACCTTGCGCAGCGCAAGGCGGGGCAGGAGCCGCGTTTCCATATTGCCGAACATCCGGGCCTCGCACGCGGGGTCGAGCCGGAAATCTGGAGGTGACACCACATTGCAGGGGCGGGGCACGGCGCCTCGCCCTTGCAAATCCGCCCCTGCCCCGCTAGCACGATGCCGCAAGAAGCGGAGGCGGACATGGACCTGAGCGAACTTCGTGGCAAGTATATCGAGGCTGTCGCCGGTGCCGCCGACGAAACCGCGCTGGAAGAGGTGCGACTGGCTGCCCTTGGCAAGAAGGGCGAGATTTCGGCGCTGATGGCGACGCTGGGCAAAATGGACCCGGAAGAGCGCAAAAGCTCCGGCGCCGCACTGAACGTGCTGAAGACCGAAATCGACGCCGCGCTGCGCGCCCGCAAGTCGGCGCTGTCCGATGCGGCGCTGGATGAACGGCTGAAAGCCGAGTGGCTGGACGTCACCCTGCCCGGCCGGCCGCGCCGTACCGGCACCATCCACCCGGTCAGCCAGGTGATGGACGAACTGACTGCAATCTTCGCCGACATGGGATTCTCGGTCGCCGAAGGCCCGCAGGTCGAAAGCGACTGGTACAACTTCGACGCGCTGAACATTCCGCCGGAGCACCCTGCCCGGCAGGAGCATGATACCTTCTTCATGCACCGCGCCGAGGGCGACAACCGCCCGCCGCATGTGCTGCGCACCCATACTTCGCCGGTACAGATCCGCGCCATGATGGATCAGGGCGCCCCGATCCGCGTCATCGCGCCGGGCCGCGTCTACCGCATGGACATGGACCAGACCCACACCCCGATGTTCCATCAGGTTGAGGGGCTGGCGATCGACCGCGACATTTCGATGGCGAACCTCAAATGGGTGCTGGAGGAATTCTGCCGCGCCTTCTTCGAGGTCGACAAGGTCGAGCTGCGCTTCCGCGCCAGCCACTTCCCCTTCACCGAACCTTCCGCCGAAGTGGACATCCGCTATTCCAACGTCGGCGGTCAGCTGAAGATCGGCGAAGGCGACAAGTGGATGGAGATTCTGGGCTCTGGCATGGTGCATCCCAAGGTGCTGGCCGCCGCCGGGGTGAACCCGGACGAATGGCAGGGCTTCGCCTTCGGCATGGGGATCGACCGCATCGCGATGCTGAAATACGGCATCCCCGACCTGCGCGCCTTCTTCGAGGCCGATCTGCGCTGGCTGCGCCATTACGGCTTTGCCGCGCTGGATCTGCCGGACCTGCCCGGTGGCCTCAGCCGCTGAGCCAAGGGCGCCCACGGGCGCCCTTTTCATTTGCAGTCAGATGATCTGGAAGTGATCGGCATTGAGCCGGGTGCCATCCGTCACTTCGGCCACCAGCACCTTGGCCCGGCCGCCCACCCCGTCCGCATCATACCAGAGCCTGCCGCTCGCCCGGTGATAGATCAGGTGATCATCGGCATCGCGGGCGCGCAGACCGAAGGTCAGCATATCCTCCGGCAGGCTGCCGCCGATCATGCTGAATGCCCTGAAGACATCATTGTCGAGCAGGATCATGTCGCGCGAAGACTGGAAATCCTGGATCGTGTCAAAATGCGCGTCCCCCGGACGGGTATCGAAGACGAACTGATCCGATCCCGCACCGCCAATCAGCGTATCATGCCCCGCACCGCCGGACAGGGCATCATTGCCGCTGCCGCCTGACAGACGATCATTCCCGGCCTCCCCGACCAGATTGTCGCTGCCCGCCTGCCCCAGCAACGTGTCGCTGCCTGCGCCGCCATAAACGCGATCATCGCCGCCCCGCGCCTCAACCCGGTCGCGCCCCCCGCCAGCAAGAAGGGCGTCACTGCCTGCCCCGGCGATGATCGTGTCATTCCCGGCAAGAAGCTTGTTCACCGCTGCTGCCGAATCGTCGCGGATCAGATGATCTGCAAACTGCGCCGCCGGGATGCTGAGGCCGCTCAGCTTCAGCACGGTATCGCCATCGACCTTCCATGTAATCCCTTGCAGCCGCCCGCCGGTAACGGCGACCAGATTGGCACCGGAAAACTGATAAGCCAGCCCCCGCCCCGAAAAGGTCAGCGAATCCGAGCCGGAATCGTAGACGGTCAGCGCCGTGCTCTGGGCATTCACGAAATCATAGCCAAAAACCCGCTCAGAAAAAGACGAGCGGATTTCGAACATATCGAAATAGGGAACCGCCCGATTCGGAGTAAAAACGAGTCGCGCCATCACGCCCTCCTGAAATATCGGAGCGAATGGTCGCGCCCCGAGGGTGATGCGTCAACTGGTTTTACCCCGATTTCCCCTGATCAGGTAAAACGGTTGTCGCGGGGGAAGCCACGGGGCGCCATGGCGCCCGCAGCGGCTCGGCCACCCTTCCACTGGGTCAGATCGGTTTCGGTCCTCGTGCGACCTGCCGGGTCTTTCCAGCTCAGGCCGTCCGCAAGCGAGAAGGTGATGGCATCGCTCAGCCCACCATCCTTGTACTTTTGCAACCTGACGCCCTTGCCCTTCGCCATTTCCGGCAGTTCGGACAGTGGGAAAACCAGCAATTTGCGATTTTCGCCCACCACAGCGACATGATCGCCCCGGATGCGGCGGCAAAGCGCGGTGCGGATGCCATCCTTTACGGTCAGCACCTGCTTGCCCGCGCGCGTCTGAGCCACCACCTCGTCCGAAGGCACGATGAACCCGTCTCCGGCGGTCGAGGCCACCAGAAGCTTTTCCCCCCCGCGCCACACCATGAGATCGGTGATATCGGCGTCGTTCGGCAGGTCGATCATCAGGCGCACGGGTTCGCCCATACCACGTCCGCCCGGCAGATTGGCCCCCAGCAGCGTGTAGAAGCGGCCATTGGCGCCAACGACCAGAATCCGGTCCGTCGTCTCGGCATGGAAGATGAAGCGGCCCTCGTCGCCATCCTTGAACTTGGCGTCGATGTCGAGCGGCTGGTGGCCTTTCATGGCCCGGATCCAGCCCATCCTGGAGCAGATCACCGTGATCGGCTCGCGCTCGATCATGGCCTCCAGCGGCACTTCCTCGACCTCGGCCAGATCGGCGAAGGTGCTGCGACGGCGGCCTGCCTCGGTATTCTTGCCGAATTGCACCTGCACCCCGGCCAGATCACGGCCGATACGCTGCCATTGCAGGCCCGGATCCCCCAAAAGGGCCATGAGATCCTCGCGTTCGGCGCGCAGTTCATCCCGTTCGGCAACAAGTTCCATCTCTTCCAGCCGGCGCAGACTGCGCAGCCGCATGTTGAGAATGGCTTCGGCCTGCACTTCGGTCAGTTCACCCTTGCCGGGTTTCGGCGGCACATAATCGGCCTCAGAGGTCGCCCGCCGGTGCTTCTTGCCCCAGCTTTCGGCCATCAGCGCCGCCTTCGGGTCCTCGTCATAGCGGATGATGTCAATCACCCGGTCGAGGTTCAGGAAGGTGATGATGAACCCTTCAAGGATTTCAAGCCGGTGGTCGATCTTCTCGATCCGGTGCTGGGTGCGGCGGGTCAGAACCTCGCGCCGGTGATCGAGGAAAGCGCGCAGCACATCCTTCAGGCTGCACACTTTCGGCACACGCCCGTCGATCAGCACGTTCATGTTCAGGCTGAAGCGGACCTCAAGATCGCTGTTCTTGAACAGCATCCCCATCAGCATGTCAGGATCAATGGTGCGAACGCGCGGTTCCAGCACGATGCGCACATCCTCGGCGCTTTCGTCACGCACATCGGCCAGAGCGGGCACCTTCTTTGTGGTGATGACCTCGGCCAGACGCTCGATCAGCTTGGATTTCTGCACCTGATAGGGGATCTCGGTCACGACGATCTGCCACTGGCCGCGCCCCAGATCCTCCACCGCCCAGCGGGCGCGCAGGCGGAAAGCCCCGCGCCCCGTGCGATAGGCGTCAAGGATGCTGTCGCGCGGTTCCACGATCACACCGCCGGTCGGGAAATCGGGGCCAGGCACCAGCTTCACCAGTTCCTCGTCCGACACATCGGGGTCGGCAATCATCGCCTGACAGGCATCGATCAGCTCGTGCAGGTTATGCGGAGGGATATTGGTCGCCATACCGACCGCAATGCCGCTGGCGCCGTTGGCCAGAAGATTCGGGAAGGCCGAAGGCAGCACCGCAGGCTCTTCCAGACGGCCATCATAGTTCGGGCGGAAATCAACGGCGGTTTCGTCGATCCCTTCCATCAGCGCCTCGGTCAGCGCGGTGATCCGCGCCTCCGTGTAACGGCTGGCGGCGGCATTGTCGCCGTCGATATTGCCAAAGTTGCCCTGCCCGTCGACGAGCGGATAGCGCATGTTGAAATCCTGCGCGAGCCGCACCATCGCGTCATAGATCGCCGCATCGCCATGGGGGTGAAAGTCCCCCATCGTGTCGCCCGCGATCTTGGCGGATTTCAGAAACCCGCCCGTCGGGCTGAGCCGCAGCCGCCGCATCGCCCAGAGAATCCGCCGATGCACCGGCTTCAGCCCGTCGCGCGCATCGGGCAGCGCCCGGTGCATGATGGTCGACAACGCATAGGTCAGATAGCGCTCGCCGATGGCGCGACGCAGCGGCTCCGACACGGTGACGGGCTCGATCTTGGGGGTCTCGGGTTCCTTGCTCATGGATGTGGTGTAATCGCGGCCCGCGCGCCGGTCCAGCCGGATTTGCCGTCAGGGGGAAAACCGCCGCTTTTTTCCACACGAAACCGTAAACTTCTGTGATAATGCGGGCAGGTCCGAGTGATTCAGGTTGGGATTTGTGATGCTGCGGCTGCTGGCTTTTCTTTGCGCGGGAATGTTCGCCATTCTCCTTATCGGAGGAGAGGATCACGGCCAATTGCGCCCTGGTCTCGTCGCACAGGACAGCCTTGCCCAAGCGCCCGCCCCACGGATCACAAGCCCGGCACAACCGGCTGCGGTGATTGAAGCCGCCTATACCCCCGAGGCCGCGGCACAACCCGCCGCCGCCCATCTGCCGGTCGTACTGCCTCTGATCAAACCCGTGGCCGAACTGCCCGAACCGGAAGCGACCGAGCCCGAGGCAAAGATTCGCTATGTCAGCGCCCGCGCGGTGAATGTGCGCGAAGGGCCATCCACGGAGTTTCCCGTGGTCGAACGTCTGACCCGTGGCGAGGCGATCCGTGTCATGTGGGTCGAGGATAACGGCTGGGTTCATATCGTGATCGAGGGGGACGGGATTTCCGGCTTCGTCTCGGGCGATCTGCTGTCCGCTACCGCCCCCTGACTCCAAGCGCATTGCAATGCGCCCGGTCAGCGCCTAATCCGGGGAAAAACCCCGGAGCAGCGCATGACCACCCCCCGTACCGTCCTGATCACAGGCTGTTCGTCCGGCATCGGGCTTGATGCAGCGCGGGGTTTAAAAGCACGCGGCTGGTGCGTCTTTGCCACCTGCAGGCAGGAGGCTGATTGCGCCCGTCTGCGCGGCGAGGGACTGGAAAGCTTCGTGCTGGACTATGCTGACGAGACCAGCATCGCGGCAGCCGTGGACGAGGTAAAAAGCCGCACCGGCGGACGGCTGGACGCACTTTACAACAACGGCGCCTTCGCCTGTCCCGGTGCGACCGAAGACCTGCCCCGCGCCGCGCTGCGCGAAATTTTCGAGGTCAATCTGTTCGGGTATCACGACCTCAACCGCCGGGTGATCCCGTTGATGCGGGCACAGGGACATGGACGAATCATCAACTGTTCCTCGGTCCTCGGACTGGTCGGGATGAAATGGCGCGGCGCCTATGTTGCCACGAAATTCGCGCTGGAAGGGCTGACCGATGTGCTGCGGATCGAGATGCAGGGCACCGGCATCGAGGTCATCCTGATCGAGCCGGGCCCGATTCCCACCCGCATCCGTCAGAACTCGATCCCCCATTTCGAGAAGTGGATCGACTGGGAAAATTCGGCCCGCGCCGAGGAATATCGCACGCTTCTTGGCCGCCTTTACAACGAACGCACCAGGCCCGACCTGTTTGAACTGCCCTGCTCCGCCGTCACCGCAAAACTGATTCACGCGCTGGAAAGCCCGCGCCCGCGTCCGCGCTACTATGTCACCAAAGCCACGCATCTGATGGGCACCGCGCGCCGGATCCTGCCGACGCGGGTACTGGACTGGCTGATCGCCAAGGGCTGAAATCAGGCCCCGGGACAAGAAAGCCCTCGCCTTTCGCGCCGGGGTCGCTACATCTGCGGCAAGCTCAGGAAGGAAATGCCATGCTTCTGAAAGACCCGCTTTTCCTGCTTGCCGCCGGGGCAAGCTTTGTCGTGCTGATCGTGCTGATGATCGGTATTGGCGGCTTTGCCAAGGGCGGCGATTTCAACCGCAAACATGCCAACCGCCTGATGCGCTATCGCATCATCGCGCAAGCCATCGCGGTGCTGCTGATCGTTCTTTTCGCATGGCTGCATCAACGTGGAGGCATGTGATGGTCGTTCTGTCGAAAATCTACACCCGGACCGGCGACGCGGGACAGACCGCGCTTGGAAACGGTGCGCGGGTTGCCAAGCATGATGCCCGCGTGCAGGCCTATGGCACGGTGGATGAAACCAATGCGACCATCGGACTGGCCCGGCTGCACGCGACCGGCGACATGGACGCGGCGCTGAAGCGCATTCAGAATGATCTGTTCGATCTGGGCGCCGATCTGTGCCGCCCCGATATGGCGAAGGATCACGAGGCCGGCTATGTGCCCCTGCGCATCATCGCCACCCAGGTCGCCCGGCTGGAGACCGAGATCGACGCGATGAACGCGAAGCTGGAGCCGCTGCGCAGCTTCATCCTGCCGGGGGGCAGCGCGCTTGCCGCCTGTCTGCACCTCTGCCGCACGGTATCGCGCCGGGCTGAACGGCTGGCGGTGGAACTTGCAGGGGTCGAGGATGTGAACCCGGAAGCCGTGAAATACCTCAATCGCCTCAGCGACTGGTTTTTCGTTGCCGCCCGCATCGCGAATGATGATGGCCGGGCCGACATCCTCTGGGTGCCAGGCCAGTCGCGTTAAGCGCGCGGGGGGCCTGACCTAACGTCAATGACGCGGCGTCGTGCGCCATCACCGCGTCGCTTTTGGATTGTTTTCCGGATGCGGCACGGGCTAACAACGCTGCGGAGAGCTTGGAAAGACCCCGCGGGGTCGGGAATCTGGGAGATTGCCGCTGATGAAGGTTTTGGTACCTGTCAAACGCGTGATTGACTACAACGTGAAGGTTCGCGTGAAAGCGGACGGGAGCGGGGTTGATCTGGCGAATGTGAAGATGTCGATGAACCCGTTTGACGAGATCGCGGTGGAAGAGGCGATCCGTCTGAAGGAAAAGGGGACCGCGTCGGAGATCGTCGTGGTGTCCATTGGCGTGAAACAGGCGCAGGAAACGCTGCGGACGGCGCTGGCAATGGGCGCGGACCGCGCGATCCTGGTCGAGGCGGCTTCGGACGTGCATACCGACATCGAGCCGCTGGCGGTTGCGAAGATCCTCGCAGCCGTGGTGAAGGCCGAAGAGCCGGGTCTGGTTCTGGCCGGCAAGCAGGCGATCGACAATGACATGAACGCCACCGGCCAGATGCTGTCGGCGCTGCTGGGCTGGTCGCAGGCGACCTTCGCCAGTGAACTGGCAGTGGACGGCGACAGCGCGACGGTGACGCGCGAGGTCGACGGCGGGCTTCAGACCATCAAGGTGAAGCTGCCCGCAGTTGTGACCGTGGACCTGCGCCTGAACGAGCCGCGCTATGCCTCGCTTCCGAACATCATGAAAGCGAAGAAGAAGCCGCTGGAAGAAAAGACCGCTGCCGATTTCGGCGTCGACGTCACGCCGCGCCTGACCGTGGTGAAGACCGTCGAACCCGCCGGGCGGAAGGCAGGCGTGAAGGTCGGTTCGGTCGACGAGCTGATCGCGAAACTGAAAGACGAAGCGGGGGTGATCTGATGGCTGTTCTCCTTCTGGCCGATGTGAATGGTGGCCAGCTTGCCACCGATTCGGTTGCGAAAACCTTGACGGCCGTAGCCGGTCTGGGCGAAATCCACGTTCTCGTGGCCGGTGAAGGCGGCGATGCGGCAGCGGCCGAGGCTGCGGGCCTTGCTGGCGTGACCAAGGTACTGTTCGCCGACGGGCACGACTATTGCCATGGCATGGCTGAAGCGACGGCGGCTCTGGTTGTGGGTCTGGCTGGCAACTACAGCCACATCTGCGCCCCGGCGACCGCTGCGGCGAAGAACGTGCTGCCGCGTGTTGCGGCGCTTCTGGATGTGATGGTGCTGTCGGATGTGACCGCCGTGGTCGACGCCGACACGTTCGAGCGTCCGATCTATGCGGGCAACGCCATCCAGACCGTGAAATCCGGCGACAAGGTGAAGGTCTTCACCGTGCGGACGGCGGCTTTCGCGGCGGCAGGCACCGGCGGTTCGGCGTCGGTCGAGAAGGTCTCGGGTGCGACGGCCGAGGGGCTGTCGTCCTGGGTGGAAGACAAGGTGGCGGCGTCGGATCGCCCGGAACTGACCTCGGCGAAGATCGTCGTCTCGGGCGGCCGCGGTGTAGGCTCGGAAGCCGATTTCGCGCTGATCGAAAAGCTGGCCGACAAGCTCGGCGCTGCTGTGGGCGCCTCGCGCGCGGCCGTCGATTCGGGCTATGCGCCGAACGACTGGCAGGTGGGTCAGACCGGCAAGGTCGTCGCCCCCGCGCTTTATGTCGCCGTCGGCATCTCGGGCGCCATCCAGCACCTCGCCGGCATGAAGGACTCGAAGGTCATCGTCGCCATCAACAAGGATGAAGAAGCCCCGATCTTCCAGGTCGCAGACTACGGCCTCGTCGCGGACCTCTTCACCGCCGTACCGGAAATGACCGACAAACTCTGATCCCGAAAGGGATGTGAAGGAGAGGCCGCGCGATCTGCGCGGCCTTTTCATTTCTTATCGCGCCAACAAGGCCGCCAGATGCGCCGCGACCTCTGCATGCGCGGCAGGCCCCGGCAACAGCCGGGCAGCGGGCAGATCCAGCGCGGAAAACAACATTCCCTCCGTCCCCTGCGCCCGCGCCTCTGCGCTGATGATGACCTCGACATAGGCCGCTGCTGCGGGCCGCAGCGCATCCACCATGGCCCGTGTCACCAGCAGCGGGTCGGCTGCCATGTCCACACCGCCGACCGGTGGCGGGTTCTCCCCCGCCCATAGCAGCGTCACCGGCACCGCCAGCACTTCGATCAGCGCTTGCATCCGCTCCAGCCAGGCAGCGCGCAACTCATCGGCAACACGCTCGAACCGAAGGGGAGAGACCCGGCGCAATTCGGTCAGCATATGCCGGGTGAAGTTGAACTCGGTAAAGTCGACCTCGCGGAACAGCATCCGCAGCAAAGGGCGCGCGGTCAGAAAGCGATCATTGCGCCGGGGATGCACCCGGTAGTAACGATTGCTCAGATTCTGCGCCCCTGGAATCTGAAGCACCACCGCCTCGGCGCCTGCCGCGATGGCAAGCACTTCCGGGTCCCCCAGATAGGCGTCGACGCCCGCGTTGGGGATCCCCAGATTCACCACAGCATGACCTGTCGCGCGGGCAACCAGCGCCGGATAGGCATGTTCGACGAATTTTCCGTAGGTCATCGTCCCGCCCAGCATCGCCCAGTAGGGTTGATCCAGTCGCGCGGCTGGCCCGCGGAAGCTCAGCTTCGACGCGCCATACCGGCATGGCGCATAATCCGGCGCACCAGCGCCCGGTCCAGTAAAACTCATTGGTCCCACCCATGTCTTTTACACCCGCGTCCAGATTGCGCCGCAGTTCTTGCCAAACCGCTAACCCCGGCATTCGCTTCAAATTTCTTGTATCCGTTCCCGGCTTGCGCCCATCCCGTTCCCGCGCATAAGGTTCCGGGGACACTGGTGGAGGCGTGAATGACAATCGAGACGGTGGGCGTGATCGGCGCCGGACAGATGGGCAACGGGATCGCGCATGTGTTTGCGCTGGCGGGCTATGAGGTGCTGCTGAACGACATCAGTGCCGAAAGCCTTGAAAAGGCTGTCACCACCATCGACAAGAACCTTGAGCGTCAGGTCGGACGGGGCAAGGTTTCGGCCGAGGACAAGGCCGCCGCCATGGCGCGCATCAAGACCACGCTGACCCTGACGGATCTGGGCCAGACCGATCTGGTGATCGAGGCGGCAACAGAGCGTGAAACGGTCAAGCAGCAGATTTTCGACGCGCTGCTGCCGCATCTGAAACCTACGACAATCCTGACCTCGAACACCTCGTCCATTTCCATCACGCGCCTCGCCAGCCGGACCGACCGCCCGGAAAAATTCATGGGGTTCCACTTCATGAACCCCGTGCCGGTGATGCAGTTGGTAGAGCTGATCCGTGGCATCGCCACCGACCAGCCGACCTATGAGGCGCTGTTGGCCGTGGTGAACAAGCTGGGCAAAACCGCCGCCTCGGCCGAGGATTTCCCGGCCTTCATCGTGAACCGCATTCTGGTGCCGATGATCAATGAGGCGGTCTATACGCTGTATGAGGGCGTGGGCAACGTCCGCTCCATCGACGAATCGATGAAGCTGGGTGCCAATCACCCGATGGGTCCGCTGGAGCTGGCGGATTTCATCGGGCTGGATACCTGCCTCGCCATCATGAACGTACTGCATGACGGGCTGGCGGATACGAAATACCGTCCCTGCCCGCTGCTGACGAAGTATGTGGAGGCGGGCTGGCTGGGCCGCAAATCCGGCCGGGGCTTCTATGATTACCGGGGAGACACGCCGGTCCCGACGCGCTGAGCCTTCGGCTCAGCGTCCAAGATCGAGGGTCAGCTGCCGCAGCCAGGCAAGGAAGCCACGCGGATTGCTTTCCCATTCCTTCAGCGCCTCGGGCGGGATCGGCTGCCCGATGAAAGGCCGCTGCGGCTTGAACAGCGCGCGCTTGATTTCATAAAGCAGCAGCCCCTGCCGGAGCGTCGCCGACAACTTGTCGGCAATCTGATACGCGCGGCTGTTCTGCCCGGTGAAATGGATCGGCACCACAGTTGCGCCGGAACGCATGATCATCTTGTGGGTGAAGGGGTTCCATTCCGGCTCGATCGCCGGACCGAACCAGCCCTCTGATACCGCCACCTTGCCCGCCGGGAACAGGATGACCAGCCCGCCACTCTTCAGATGCGCCATGGTCAGCGCCCGCATCTCCAGCCCCGCCTCGCGCGCGTTTTCCTCATGCGGGAAGGGGACCGGGATCATGAATTCCTCGATCTCGGGGATGCCTGTCAGCAGCGAGCGGGTCAGGATCTTGAAATCCGGCCGCACGCGCGACACCATTTCAGCCATCACCATGCCGTCGACCAGCCCATGCGGATGGTTGGCCACCACGACCACAGGGCCGGTCGCGGGAATACGGGCAATCTCGTCCGACGGGGTCTGGATCTCGATCCCCATCTGGCGGATCGCCTTGGGCCAGAACGGGGCGCCAAACGGGGCACCCGAACGCTCGAACTGGCGGATCAGCCGCAGGAGCGTGATCTTGGCCGTCAGCCATTCAATCGCGCGGATTGTGCCTGCCTTGAACGGATTCGTGAAGGTGCCTGCATATGACAGGCGGCGCATGTCATACTGGCGCTCGTCCGTCGGGCGCGGGGTGGGTTCGGTCACGGTTTTCGGCCCCGTCACCTGTCTTCGCCAAAGCGGTTGGCGACCAGAGCCGACAGGGCCTCGCACAGCGCCTCGGCCTGCGGGCCTTCGGTCACGACAGAAATCGACGTCCCGCGCGAGGCACCCAGCATCAGAAGACCCATGATCGAGTCACCTGAAACCGTCATTCCGTCTTTGGAAACCTCGGCGCGCGCATCATATTCCTCGACACATTCCACGAACTTGGCCGAAGCGCGGGCATGCAGCCCCTTCTCGTTGACGATGCGCAACTCGCGACTGATCATGCATTCCCCCCCTGCCCCGGCGCGGGTTCCCCGCCCAGATCAAGGCTGTTGATATACTTGCGCCCGGCGTCCAGCGCCAGACTTACCGCTTCCGCAAGCGGAAGGTCGCGTGATTTGGTCAGCTTGATCAGCATGGGCAGGTTCGCACCATAAAGAATGCGCCGGTTGCGCGCGGCACAGGCGGGAAGCGACAGGTTCGACGGCGATCCACCGAACATATCGGTCACCACCACGACGCCCTCGCCCCGGTCCACTGCGTCGGCAGCAGCGCAAATCTCGGCCGATTTGGCGCCACGGTCGTGTTCGTCCTCGATGGCAATGGCGCTCATTGCCTGCTGCGCGCCCACGACGTGTTCGACAGCAGCGAGATACTCCCGTGCCAGACCGCCGTGCGCCACGATCACAATACCGATCAAACCCCGATCACCCAGATCATTGCGGTCGCCCCCCGGCGGACCGTCTTTCAAGTTCCCTGTGTCGTTTTGACACCGCCCAGCCGGCTTCTGCAAGTGCATTGGCCATGAATTCCGCTACGGCGACAGAACGATGTTGCCCGCCGGTACAGCCGAAGCCGATACTCAGATGCGCCTTCCCCTCGGCCG
The DNA here is from genome assembly GCF_001303875.1 of Gemmobacter sp. LW-1. Lineage (NCBI taxonomy): Bacteria > Pseudomonadati > Pseudomonadota > Alphaproteobacteria > Rhodobacterales > Paracoccaceae > Gemmobacter > Gemmobacter sp. LW-1. The sequence goes on from NZ_LJSC01000005.1 coordinate 49,949, forward strand.
TTTGTTCCGGCAGAAGAAACAGGATCAGATCGCGCAATTTTGACGTGTATTCCTGAAATCGCGGATCGTCGGCCACATAAGCCGCAACCTGCGGATTTCTCCCGTCCAGAGCGCGCAATTCGGGCTGCCAGTGCGGATTGTTGAGAAACCGGCAATCAAAGATCATGTCCAGCCCGCGCGGCACCCCACGTTTGTAGCTGAAGCTTTGCAGCGAAACCGCAAGTCCCGGCGCCCCTTCGCCACGAAACCATTCCGCGATCTCGGCCTTCAGATCATGCGGTGACATCTCGGTCGTGTCGATCAGATGGTCGGCGCGAACGCGAATCGGTGCCAGCAGATCAATCTCGCGGTCAATGCCCAAGGCCGGGGTTTCCGCTGCGGCAAGCGGATGCCGCCGCCGGGTTTCCGAATATCGGCGGATCAGTTCGGCCGGTGCGCAATCCAGATACAGAAGCTCCAGATCCACCCAGGGGTCGGCGGTCAGCGTATCGACCAGCTCGATCAGCGCCGTTGCACTGAACTCGCGGTTGCGGACGTCAATGCCCAGCGCGATAGGCCGCCCCAGCGGCGGGCCATCCAGCACGCGCGGGATCAGGCTCAGCGGCAGGTTATCGATGACCTCATAGCCCAGATCCTCCAGAGCGTGAATGGCCGTGGACCGACCGGCACCCGACGGGCCGGTCACCAGCACGATGCGGAAATCCCCCGATTTGGCGGTGGCGCCGTCCATCATCCAACCCTTCCTTCGCCCCGCAACCATTGCAGAAGCGCATATTCAAGATGAGGGTTACCGCACCCCAACACAAGGTCGAGCGCACGACCAAGCACGGGGATGTGTCGTTGCGGCGGCAGCCGATCCGTCTCGGGGCGCGACAGGTCGGTCACCAGCCGCAGTTTCACCCCACTTACATGCGCCGCATGCAGAAGGCCGACGCCACGCGCCTCGATCATGCCGGCAAGACGGGGGGGCGGAGAGGCGATCACATCCTCCCCCTCGCGCCGCATCTGAACCTGGTCATCGGCGACCAGCGTGGCCCCCGATGCCATCATACGCAACGCGAGGCTGGATTTGCCGCTGCCTGACGGCCCAAGGATCAACAGCCCCTGCCCGCCGACCGCAACACAGGAGCCATGGATCAGCCCGGACGGCGCCGCGCCCCCGCCGTCAGACCGGGAGGCCGACGACAAAACGGGCCCCCAGTGGCTCGGAGGTGATATCGGCGTCGGTCGGGCGGATGTTCTCGGCCCAGATCACGCCGCCATGCGCCTCGACGATTTGCTTGGAAATCGCAAGACCAAGGCCAGAGTGATTGCCAAAATCCCCCTGCGGTCGTTCCGAATAGAAGCGCTTGAATACCTTGGTCAGCGCCGCTTCGGGAATGCCCGGCCCGGTATCTTCTACCACCACCAGCACGCGGTTATCCCGCCGCCGCGCCCAGACCCGCACGGCATCACCTTCGTCGCAGAAGGAAATCGCATTGGTGATCAGGTTGACGAAAACCTGCGCCAGTCGGCCTTCGAGGCCGCGAATGATGATCGGGTCGGGTGGCAGGTCGGTGATGAATTCGACCTGTTTCGCCACGGCCTCCTGCGACAGATATTCGGTCAGGTTCGACAGGGTTTTGAGAAGATTGAACTCTTCTTCGTCTTCCTTGACCAGTTCACTGTCCAGCCGCGAGGCATTGGAGATGTCGCTGACCAGCCGGTCGAGCCTGCGTACGTCATGGTCAATCACCTCCAGCAGGCGGACACGCTGGTCATCGCGCTTCGCCAGATGCAGCGAGGCGACCGCTGAACGCAGGCTGGCAAGCGGGTTCTTGATCTCGTGTGACACATCGGCCGCAAACTGTTCGTTCGCGTCGATCCGGTCGTAAAGCGCCGCAACCATGCCGCGCATGGCAATCGACAGACGGCCGATTTCATCCGGGCGCGCGGTCAGGTCCGGGATGCGGACACGCCCCGGCGCCATCTTGCGGGCATCGCGGTCGCGCCCCAGTTCCGCCGCAGTTGCCAGATCGTTGAGCGGATTGGCAATGGTCGAGGCAAGAACGAGGCTCAGCCCGACCGAAACCAGCAGCGCGATAATGAACATTTGCAACACCTGCTCACGTTCATAGCGGACCAGCCGGTCAATCTCGCCCTCAGCAGAAGTCAGGGCCAGAACCCCCACAACGGCGCCGTTCTGGCGGATCGGCGTGGCGACAGAGAATACAGTGCCACCCTCCGATGTCCGAGCGGTATCCACCGCCGTCTCCCCCGCCTGCGCGACCGGCAGCAACGCGCGCGCCAGGGCCTCGCCATCCGGCGCTCCCGGTTGCGGCTCATGCGCAGTCAGAAGATTGGAGACCCAGTCCCACGACCGGTTCAGAAAATCGGTGATGATCGTTGCCCGCGCATCCTCCAGTACCGGAAGCGCGGTGCCCCTGCCCCGTGCCACCACCGCCCCGGTGGCGTCGAAGACATGCATTTCGACCCCCGGACCAAGATCAGGCGCGACCGGCAGCGCCGCATCCAGCACGCCACCATCCGCCAGCCTGGCCTCGAACACGCGGGCCGAAAGCTGTGCCTCAGTCACCAGCCCCTGTTCGCGTTGCAGCACAAGGCTGTCGCGGAAAGGATTCAGGAACAGAACCCCGGCGACCATGATGACCAGCGCCATCATGTTGAAGATCACGATCTTGCGGGCCAGCGGAGAATGGTTCAGCGCCACAAGCCCGCGCCGGGAACTGCGGGCCCGCAGCTCCAGCTCGGCCAGAGCCTCGGGCTTTTCCCAATCTTCACCGATCAGCACCTCGCTTTTGCGCGTGCCGTTTTCCTGCCGGTTCGTGCCGATCCGCCGCGCGACGGTCATGGCCGACGCTCACTCCTCATTATAGCGGTAGCCGATGCCATACAGCGTCTCGATTGCCGAGAAGTCGGGATCGGCCGCGCGCATTTTCTTGCGCAGGCGCTTGATATGGCTGTCGATCGTGCGGTCGTCGACATAGACCTGATCGTCATAGGCCACATCCATCAGCTGATCGCGGCTTTTCACGAAGCCGGGCCGCTGGGCAAGTGCTTGAAGCAGCAGGAATTCGGTCACCGTCAGCGACACGTCCTGCCCCTTCCAGGCCACCGCATGCCGCAGCGGATCCATCCGAAGCTGCCCGCGCTCCATGATCTTGTTTTCCTCGGTCACCGCGACCTCGCCGGTGGCGATCACCTCCTGCCGCCGCAGCAGAGCGCGGATACGTTCGACCAGCAGACGCTGGCTGAAGGGCTTCTTGACATAATCGTCAGCGCCCATCCGCAGGCCCAGCACCTCGTCAATCTCATCGTCCTTGGAGGTAAGAAAAATCACCGGCATGCTGGTCTTCTGCCGCAGCCGTTGCAGCAGATCCATACCATCCATCCGGGGCATCTTGATATCAAGCACCGCCATATCGGGCAGGCGCCGGTTGAAGGCATCAAGCGCGGATTGACCGTCATTATAAGTTTCGACCTCAAAGCCTTCGGCCTCAAGAGTCATGGAAACCGACGTCAGGATATTCCTGTCGTCGTCCACAAGGGCGATCCTGGACATCTAGGGTTTTCCCGTACTGCTCGTTGTTATGAATTTTGACAACATTGTGGTTTTTCCTTGTTCCAGAATCAACAGGAAATCACGAATCAGGACCGCCAGCGCCCCAAGCATCGGCCCGAAAGGTTCAAGGAATGACTAATATGTCTCACCTTGAGGTTCCGACGACAAATGGTTGCGCTAAACCGTACTTGGTTGCGCTAACCGATGCAAAGGGCGCTGTTCCGTCACGAAACGGTCGTGTTATAGCGCGGGTGTCGACCCGCCCGTCCGGGCCGACCGGTAGCCTTTTGGCCCTGGCTGCCGACGTGAACCTGAAGACGCCGCGCTTGCGGCACCGGGAGCTTGCACAATGACGCATGGACGCGTGAACCCCAGCCAAACGCTGGAAACCCAAGGCATCAGCGGTCTGGGAACGGTCTATTACAACTTCATCGAACCCTCGCTTGTCGAAGCGGCGGTGCAGCGCGGCGAAGGGCGTCTGGGCAAGGGCGGTGCATTCCTCTGCACCACCGGCCAGTTCACCGGCCGCTCGCCCAAGGACAAGCATGTGGTCCGCACCCCCGGGGTGGAAAACACGATCTGGTGGGAAAACAATGCCGCCATGGCACCGGAGGCGTTCGACCGCCTCTATGCCGACATGCTGGAACACATGAAGGGCCGCGACTATTTCGTGCAGGATCTCTATGCCGGGGCCGACCCCGAGCATCGGCTGGATGTGCGCGTCGTGACCGAACTCGCCTGGCATGGCCTGTTCATCCGTCACCTGCTGCGCCGCCCCGACCGGGCCGAGCTTGACAGCTTCGTGCCGGAATTCACCATCATCAACTGCCCCAGCTTCAAGGCCGACCCCGCCAAACACGGCTGCCGCTCGGAAACCGTGATCGCGCTGAACTTCGAAAAGAAGCTCATCCTGATCGGCAATACCGCCTATGCCGGCGAGAACAAGAAATCGGTCTTCACCCTGCTGAACTACATCCTGCCCGAAAAGGGCGTGATGGCGATGCATTGCTCGGCCAACCATGCGATTGGCAACCCCGAGGATACTGCCGTGTTCTTCGGCCTGTCCGGCACCGGCAAAACCACGCTTTCCGCCGATCCGTCGCGCATCCTGATCGGCGATGATGAACATGGCTGGTCGGACAAGGGCACCTTCAACTTCGAAGGCGGCTGCTACGCCAAGACGATCAACCTCTCGGCCGAAGCCGAGCCGGAGATCTATGGCACCACCTCGAAGTTCGGCACCGTGATCGAGAACATGGTCTACGATCCCGAGACGCTGGAGCTGGATTTCGATGATGCCAGCCTGACGCAGAACATGCGCTGCGCCTACCCGCTGGATTACATCTCGAATGCTTCGGACAATGGCATGGGCGGCCATCCGAAGAACGTGATCATGCTCACCTGCGATGCGTTCGGCGTGCTGCCGCCCATCGCGCGGCTGACCCCGGCGCAGGCGATGTACCACTTCCTGTCGGGCTTCACCTCGAAGACGCCGGGAACCGAGCGTGGCGTAACCGAGCCGACCCCGACCTTCTCGACCTGCTTCGGTGCGCCCTTCATGCCGCGCCGCCCCGAGGTTTATGGCAAGCTGCTGCAAGAGAAGATCGCGCAGCACGGCGCTGAATGCTGGCTGGTGAACACCGGCTGGACCGGCGGCAAGCACGGCACCGGCAAGCGCATGCCGATCAAGGCGACCCGCGCTCTGCTGACCGCCGCGCTGGACGGCTCGCTCTCGAAGGTCGAATTCCGCAAGGACCCGAACTTTGGCTTCGAAGTGCCGGTTTCGGTGCCGGGCGTCGATGCGACCCTGCTGAACCCGCGGGAAACCTGGGCCGACAAGGCCGCCTATGACGCGCAGGCCGCCAAACTGGTGTCGATGTTCGCCGAAAACTTCGGGCAATATGTGCCCTATATCGACCAGGACGTGAAGGCCGCCGCCATCGGCTGAGGCCCACCCGATCTTGAAGAAGGGCCCGCCGCTCAGGCGGGCCTTTTCACATGATGGCCCGCCGCATCAGATTGGCGCCCGTCAGCACCAGAAGCACCAGCGTCCACCAGCGGAATCGCTGCTGGTCCAGCCGGTCCTGCACCCATTGCCCGGCAACCATGCCCATCACCGAGGGCAAGATCAGCGCCATCGAAAACGGCAATGTCCGCGCATTCAGCACCCCCGATTGCAGATGCGCCGTCGTCAGCACAACTGCGCCGATCAGGAAGATCACGCCCTGAACCCGCACCATTTCGCGCTTGTCGGCATCGACCGACAGCAGGAACACCAGCACCGGCGGCCCCCAGACCCCGGAAATCCCGCCGTACAGCCCGCCCACCATGCCGAAGGCCCATTCCGCTCGGTTGCGGTGATGGAGGTTCAGCGCAAGGCTGCGCCCGGCAAGCTGCACCAGGGCAAACAGCGTGATCGGCAGGCCAAGGCAGAACAGGAACAGATCCTGCGGAATGACCCGCACGAATTGCGCCGAAATGACGATGAACACCACCGTCGCCGTGATCATCCGCCAATAGGCACGGCAGGATTCCAGCGCCGCTTGCCATCCTTGCCGGAATGCCTGACCAAGATTGGCAACCACGGTCGGCAGGATCAGCCCGGCCAGCGCCAGTTCAGGCGGCAGGAAGCTTGAAAAGGCAGAGATCATGATCATCGGCATCGCAAAACCGATGGCGCCTTTCACGAAGCCCGCAAACAGCGTCACCACCATCGCGGCCCAGAACACCGCCTCCGTCTGCCCCGCCATCAGGAAATCCATGCCCGCCCTCCTGTTTTTCCTTGCTTACCCGTTGAGGGGGGCAACTGCACGGCCTATTCGGATGCGACACTTTCCTACTCACAACACGCATGCTTTGAATTTTTGTTGCGCTGCGACTGCGAAAGGACTACGTCTTTCGCAACCGCAGAACCCCGAGGAATCGCCATGCCGCATGATGGACAAGCCGCGCCGAATTCGCCCCGTCTCGCCGATCTGACGGCGCTGACCGCCGCCGCCCTGCCTGAGGTTGAGGCACTTTTCACTGACGCGCGCGAGGCGCTGCGTGCCCGCGTCACCGTCGGCGGCAAGATTTCCGCCGCCGCGCTGGAAACCGAACAATTCGCGGCCCATACGCTCAGCTGGCTCGCCACCTATGTGGAAAGCCTCCGCCAATTGAACGCCTGGGCCGCGCGCCTGTCCGACCAGGGCAGCTTCGGCGAAATGGAAGCCCTGCTACTTCAGATCGGGTTTGGTGAATATCTCTCACAACTCGCGGGCGGCATTCCGATGTCGCAGAACGAAACCGCGCGTCTGTCCGACCTCGGGCTGCACTGGGCGCCGGGCGAGGCCGCGCAAACCCTGATGGCCGGCGGCAACAGCCCCGCCGCGCGGGCAGCGCTGGTCGCGCTGATGCGCGACAATCATGGCCGTGCCACCTTCGGCGCCACCGGCCTTGAGGAAGAACTGGAGATGATCCGCGACCAGTTCCGCCGCTTCGCCGATGAACAGGTAATTCCCAACGCGCATGACTGGCACCTGAAGGATGAACTCATCCCGATGGACATTATCGAGGCGCTGGCCGAAATGGGCGTCTTCGGCCTGACCATCCCCGAGGAATTCGGCGGCTTCGGCCTGTCCAAGGCCTCGATGGTCGTCGTCTCCGAAGAACTGTCGCGCGGCTATATCGGCGTCGGCTCACTGGGCACCCGGTCCGAGATTGCAGCGGAGCTGATCCTCTGCGGCGGCACACCGGAACAGAAGGCGCAATGGCTGCCGAAACTCGCCAGCGGCGAGATCCTGCCCACCGCCGTCTTTACCGAACCGAACACCGGCTCTGACCTCGGCAGCCTGCGCACCCGCGCCGTCCGCACCGAGGACGGCTGGGAGGTTACCGGCAACAAGACCTGGATCACCCATGCCGCGCGCACCCATGTGATGACGCTGCTGGCCCGCACCGAACCCGACACGACCGACTGGCGCGGCCTGTCGATGTTCCTTGCCGAAAAGACTCCCGGCACCGACGAAAACCCCTTCCCCACCCCCGGCATGACAGGCGGCGAGATCGAGGTTCTGGGCTATCGCGGCATGAAGGAATACGAACTCGGCTTCGACGGGTTCAAGGTGAAGGCCGAAAATCTGCTGGGCGGCCAGCCCGGCCAGGGCTTCAAGCAGCTGATGCAGACCTTCGAATCCGCCCGCATCCAGACCGCCGCCCGCGCCATCGGCGTGGCGCAATCGGCGCTGGAAACCGGCATGCGCTATGCCGAGGACCGCAAGCAATTCGGCAAGGCGCTGATCGAGTTTCCGCGCGTGGCGGGCAAGCTCGCCATGATGGCGGTTGAAATCAATATCGCCCGGCAACTGACCTATTTCAGCGCCTGGCAAAAGGATCACGACAAGCGTTGCGATCTTGAGGCGGGCATGGCCAAGCTGCTGGGCGCCCGCGTTGCCTGGGCATCTGCTGACAACGCGCTGCAAATCCATGGCGGCAACGGCTTCGCGCTGGAATATCAGATCAGCCGCATCCTTTGCGATGCGCGCATCCTGAACATCTTTGAAGGGGCCGCCGAGATTCAGGCCCAGGTCATCGCCCGCCGTCTGCTGGACTGACGGGATGAGAGCGGGCGCAGCCGGATGGCCCCTGGCTGTGCCTACACCCCGCCTCGGGATGGCCGTACCACCCCGAGGCGGGGATGCAGACGTCCTGCAATGAAATAGGCGGCAACGAATCCCAGACCGCTGGCCAGAAACACCCCTGACAGCGGTGCCACCAGCAGCACGGCCCAGGCAACACCGGGTGTCAGCACGCCGGAAACGTCCCGGAAGCTGGAATAGACCGCCGCCATCTCGACCCGTTCCGATGGTTTGACCGACAGCATGAAGGGCAGACCACCCGCAGCGTCCAGTGTCACCAACCCGATCGAACCTGCCAGCAGGCACAGCACGGTGACCCATGGCCAGCCCGCCAGCAGACCGGATGCCGAGAAGGTGATCATGCACAGCGCGAAAGCTCCCCGCACGGTGCGCCGTACCGAATGGCGCTGCACGAACCGCAGCATCAGCGGCGTGATGAACAGCAGCCCGTTCGACAGCGACAGGGCCACGCCACCCACCTTGTCGCCCAGACCCGCCTCGATACAGAAGATCGGCAGGTAGACGACATAAACCCACCATCCACAGCTTCGCAGCACCGCAAACAGCCAGCCGGCAATCAGCCGGGGCTGTCGGAAAAACCGGCCCAGATAGGCCAGCGGGTTGATGGCCGGGCCGCGCGCGCGCTGGATCTGCTTGCCGTTGCCCAGACGCAGGATCCAGAAGGTGACCAGCAGCGCAATGGCAAAGCCGCCTGCGATCAGGAAAGGCAAGGGCCGCCAGGCATCCCGCAACCAGACGCCAAGCAGCGGCCCCAGTGCCCAGGGGGCGGCGGCATAAACCATCTGGAGGCTTTGGGTTCGCCCCAGGTCAGCCCGCGCCACATAGTCCAGCACATAGGCGTTGAAACACACGAAACAGGTCGCCGTGGCCAGCGCCATGGCCAGCAGCGCAAGCGGCACCGCCACCGGGCCACCGACCAGCGCCAGCGTCATCGCCACCAGATAGGACAGCGCCCCAGCCGTATAGACCCAGCGGCGGGCCACAAAACGTGTGGCCCAGGGCACCATCAGCCCCCAGAGCATCGAGATCAGCCCGACCACAAAATAGGCCCGGCTGACCGCCGCCGCATCCTGAAGGGCATCATACATCACAAGGGGCATGACCGAGATGAGCGTGCCACGCACCGCCGCCTCCAGACCGGCCAGCAATGCGAAATTCTGAATCCGCGGCGTCGGCGAATGCCGCAGGAACAGCGGTATGTATTTGTTGGCCATGCTCGTCTCCCGCCCCGACCTTGGCCGCGTTCCGGTGGGCAGGTCTTGACCGGAGGCGACACCGGATGTCGCGTGTAGCATTCCACCAGAGAAGGCAGCAGGCCCGCTATGAGCTTTCTCGCGCCAGACGATCAATCAGCCGCGCCCGCGCTTCGGGCAGCTGCCGACCATGATGCAGGGCAGAAAGCTCCCGCAACAGGAAATGCCCTGTGATCGCAAAGCCCTGCGCCAGCTCCGTGCCTGACATGGCCCCCTGCCCCAGCAGCCCCTGGGGAAGTGGCAACAGGCGCGGCGTCCAGTCGCCGGCTCCGCCCCGGCTGACTGCCCGCCCCGTACGCGGGCTGACATAGGCCAGATCCTCGCGGCTGCCCGTCACCGCACAACGCGCAAGATCAAGCCCGAACCCCGTCTCCTCCAGCAGCAGCATTTCCCAGCGCAGATAATCCGCCGCCCAGCCTGCACCGTCCAGCCGGGACAACAGATCCTGTGTTCGCCCATAAAGCAAAGGATAGGCGGCACGTTCCGGCAGGGCAAACCGCAGCATGGCGCATATCGCATTCAGCCCCGCCAGTGCCATCCGATCCGCCATCAACCCGGCCCGGCTGCGCAGAGGCTCTGCCTGAAAGACCCCGAGATGATCGTCCAGACGCGCGCGCCAGTTCACTGTGACCTGACTGCCCGGTTGCAGCATGGCCGCCACCTTCCGGGAAGCGCCGCCCCGCAGCACCCCGGCATGGCGCCCGTGTTGCGCCGTGAATACCTCGATAATAGCCGATGTCTCGCCATGCGGGCGCGAGCCGATCAGCGTGCCTTCATCCTGCCACTCCATCCCTGCACTATCCGATGCGTCCAGAATGGCGGCAAGATGCCAAGAGGCGGTTAACGCGGGTCGTCAGTCCAGCCCCGGTTCCTCCAGAAGGCTGCGGCCAGCGCGATCTTCCAGCTCGATCACCCACAGATCGGGGTCGCCCCGCCGCGCGCGCGTAATAGCGGCATCGACCTCCGTCTCTGATCCTGCGGCCAGAATCACCCAGACCCGCCGGTCGGCTGTCAGGTCATAACTCCGTTGCCAAGCCTGCGCCTGCCCGTCCAGCGTGGCGCATTTCACCACAACGGCCCCCGCTGTGGCATCGCCTTTCGCCGTCACATAGACGGGAATATCGGCCAGCCGGAGCCGCGCAAGATAGGCGGAGACCCAAAGATCGGTGGCAAGCCGCGGCTGCATGGCTCAGTCGCCGTCGCGGAAATCCAGACCCATCTCGGAATAGCGGTCAGGCTCGTCAAGCCAGTTCGGCCGCACCTTGACCTGAAGGAACAGATGCACCGGGCGGTCGAGGAATTCCATGAGATCGGCCCGCGCTGCCTGACCGATCGCCTTGATCGTCTCGCCCTTGTTGCCCAGAACGATTCCCTTGTGGCCGTCGCGAGCAACATAGATCACCTGGTCGATCCGGGTAGAGCCGTCCTTGCGATCTTCCCATTTCTCGGTCTCGACGGTCAGCTGGTAGGGCAATTCTTCGTGTAAACGAAGAGTCAACTTCTCGCGCGTAACCTCGGCGGCGATCATGCGCATCGGCAGGTCGGCGATCTGGTCCTCGGGGTAAAACCACGGCCCCTCTGGCAGTTGCCCCGCCAGCCACTCGCGCAGCTTGTCCACACCATATCCGCGTTCAGCGGAAATCATGAAGGTTTCGACAAAGGGAAACGCCGTGTTCAGCTCCTGCGCCAGCGCCAGCAGGCTTTCCGCCTTCACCCTGTCGATCTTGTTGATCGCGAGGGCAATCTTCTGGCCTTCGCCGCGTTCTTTCAGGGCATCCAGAATCGCCTGCACGCCATCGGTCAGCCCGCGATGCGCCTCGATCAGCAGCACCACGATATCGGCATCCGCCGCGCCGCCCCAGGCTGCGGCCACCATCGCGCGGTCAAGGCGACGACGGGGGCGGAACAGGCCGGGCGTATCGACAAACACGATCTGCGCCGCCCCCTCCATGCAAACGCCACGAATGCGCGCGCGCGTCGTCTGCACCTTATGGGTGACGATAGAGACCTTCGCCCCCACCATCCGGTTCAGCAATGTGGATTTTCCGGCATTCGGCTCGCCGATCAGCGCCACGAACCCCGCCCGCGTGTCAGCCATGTCCGTTCTCCATCCGCGCCAGCAGCGCCCTTGCGGCCGCCTGTTCGGCCGCCCGTTTCGTTCCGGCCTTCGCCTGTTCGCTCTCGCCGCTTTCCAGCCGCACCTCGACGGTAAAGATCGGTTGATGATCCGGCCCCTCGCGGCCAAGTGCAAGATAGTTTGGCGGCACCTGACCGCGCGCCTGCGCCCATTCCTGAAGTGCGGTTTTCGGGTCGCGGGCATCGGTTTCCACGGTCTCGATCCGCCCGCCCCACAGCCGCAGCACAAGGTCTCGGGCTGTCTCGAAACCGGCATCGACATGGACAGCAGCGATCACCGCCTCCATCGCATCGCCCAGCAAGGCCTCTTTCCGCCGCCCGCCCGACATCATCTCGGACCGGCCGAGCTTCAGCACATCACCCAGACCGATCTGCCGGGCCACAGCGGCACAGGTTTCCTTGCGGACCAGCGCATTGAAACGAGGCGCCAGCGTACCCTCCGCCGCCCCACGGTCGGCCGCCAGCAGCGCCTCGGCCATGGCCAGCCCCAGAACCCGGTCGCCCAGAAACTCCAGCCGCTGATTGTCAGGCCGGGTGGCAGAGGCGATGGAGCCATGGGTCACCGCCCGCACCAGCAGTTCCGGGTTGCGGAAGTGATAACCCAGACGTTCCTCGAACGCACGGAGATCGGCAGCCAGTTTCACTCGATAGCCTTGAAGAAACGGTCGGAACGCCAGGTCCAGAAATACAGCATCGACCGCCCGGCGGAGGAGAAGATCACCCGGTCGGCACGACCGATCAGATATTCGGCAGGCAGCATGCCCACACCGCCCACAGCCTGGCTGTAGCGGCTGTCAGTGGAATTGTCGCGGTTGTCGCCCATGAAGAAGTAATGCCCCGGCGGCACGGTGAACACATCGGTGTTGTCGCCGAAGCCGTTGGTGTCGATGTTCAGCACATCATGTTTCACGCCATTCGGCAGCGTCTCGATGAAACGCGAGCGTTTGCAGATGCCGCCAGCACCGACCGGGCCGTTCTCGCAGCGCGGAAGATTGCCCATCGGCCCCTGCGGCTCGTAGATTTCTTCAAAGGTGCCCGCCGGTTCCTGCGGCACTTCCTGGCCATTGATCCACAGGATGCCATTCTTCATCTGGATCGTATCACCCGGCAGACCGATCAGCCGCTTGATGAAATCCGATCCGTTCACCGGATGGCGGAACACGACAACATCGCCACGCTCCGGCTCACTGGCCAAGATCCGGCCCGAGAAGGGGCACATCGCGAAGGGGCAGGAATATTGCGAATAGCCATAGGCCATCTTGTTGACGAACAGGAAATCGCCGATCAGCAGCGTATCCTTCATGGATTCCGAAGGAATCCAGAACGGCTGGAAGAACAGCGTGCGGAACACGCCTGCGATCAGCAGGGCGTAAACCACCGTCTTGATGGTCTCGACAATCCCGCCGTCCGATTTCGCCTTGCGTGCCATGCCTGCGCCTCTCGTCTGTTGCCGGCGCACCGGCGCCAGATGGTATCGCCGCTACATGCGCGCGGGTGGGCCGGGAGTCAAGTTTGCGGCGGCGCCCCGGCGGCCATCGGCCGGGCCTCAATCACCACGAAAGCCTGCGCCCAGGGGTGATCATCCGTCAGGCTGACATGCACCACCGCCTCATGCCCAGGCGGTGTCATACCTGCCAGCCGCTCCGCCGCCCAGCCGGTCAGATGCATGACGGGCTGCCCCGTCGCCAGATTGGATACCGCCATGTCGCGCCAGGAGATGCCCATGCGCAGCCCCGTCCCCAGCGCCTTGGAGCAGGCCTCTTTCGCCGCCCAGCGTTTCGCATAGGTTGCGGCCTCAGCCCGGCTGCGCCGCGCCGCCTTGGCCTGTTCGCGCGGCGTGAACACGCGGTCGCGAAACCTGTCGCCATGCCGCTCCAGCACGGCCGCAATGCGGTCGATATTGGCCAGATCGGTGCCAACGCCGAGGATCATCGCCACCCTCGGACCGCGAATCCCTTCAAAGGAATTTGCAAGATTCTCACAAGAATTCTGGTGCCCGGCGTCACGCGCGCGCCTCGTCCATGCGGCGGCGCATTTCCTCGATGGCGGGGCCAAGCCCCATATAGATCGCCTCCCCAATCAGGAAATGGCCGATGTTCAGCTCGGCCAGTTCAGGCATGGCCGCGACAGGGGCCACGTTGTCATAAGTCAGCCCGTGTCCGGCATGGACCTCCAGCCCCAGACTGGCCGCCAGGCGCGCACCCTCGCGCAGTGCCGCAAGCTCGGCTTCCGCCTCGGCCATCCGCCCTTCGGCATGGAGGTCAGAGTAATGGCCGGTATGCAGTTCGACCACGGCAGCGCCGATCCGGGCAGAAGCCTCGATCTGGCGCGGATCATGGCCGATGAACATGCTGACCCGGCATCCTGCGGAGGCCAGTGGGGCAATATATTGCGTCAGCCGCGCCTCGTCGCCTGCCACATCCAGCCCGCCCTCGGTCGTGCGCTCCTCACGTCGTTCCGGCACCAGACAGACGGCATGTGGCTTCAGCCGCAGCACGATCGCCTGCATCTCGTCCGTTGCCGCACATTCGAAGTTGAGCGGAATGCCGATACCGGCGCGCAACGCATCCATATCGGCGTCGCGGATGTGACGACGATCTTCGCGCAGATGTGCCGTGATCCCGTCGGCCCCCGCCGCCTCGGCAAGAAGCGCCGCGCGCAGCGGGTCTGGCCAGGCCGAGCCGCGCGCATTGCGCACCGTCGCCACATGGTCGATGTTCACACCCAGCCGCAATTTGCCCGAAGTCATCATGCCTCTCCTTGCCATCGGCGGCACCTTAGGCTGCGCCGGGCGTGTCGTCATCCCCTGATGAGGGCGTTTTCCCTGCGGCACGCCGCGCAGGAAGAAGGCCCTTCATCGCCTTCCGCCGCTCTGCCCCTTCGCGCAGCCGTGCGGCACGCAGTTTCTGATAGGCGTTGATCAGCGGCAGGGTCAGGTAATAGCCCGCGGCGCTGGCCGCCAGCCCGGGGAGGATCGACCCCACAGTGTAGGGCCAGAAGATGAACCAGAAGAAGTTTTCCAGCTTGTCCCAATGCGCCACTTCGCCGGTGAAGATGGCACTGAAATTGTGCCAGAGCTGCACCCCGGCCTCGGTAAAGGCGGCATAGACCGTCATAAAGGTCATCGGGGCCTCGATGCCCAGCATCCAGTGGCCCAGCTTCAGGCACAGCATAGCGATGAAGGGCGTCGTGAGCGGATTGGAGATGAAGGTCGCCAGCAGTGCAGCAACGATATTGCCCCGGATCACCCAGGCCAGGCCCGCTGCCAGCAGCATCTGAAGTCCGAAGACCGGCGGGAAGTTCACGAAGGTTCCGGCAAAGATGCCGCGGGCGATGCGGTGCGGCTGATCCGGCAGGCGGCGCATCCGGTGCAGCACATACTGGATTGACCTGCGGATGCCCCCGCGCGGATAGACCAGATCGCGGACGATCTGTGCGTAGCTTCTTGGATTGCGCCGTTTGAAGACCACGCCCCCGCCTTTCCCGGCTTGCTCAGGGCTTCCGGCCCAGATCCCTGTAGCGCGAAACCTGCGCCACGTCGCTTTCCGCCTCAAGGGCGGTCATGACCATATGCAGGTGCTCGACATCCCGCAAATCCACATCGACCAGCAGGCGGAAGAAATCCGGCTTGCGGTCCACGAAGTTCAGATCGGAGATATTGGCCTTCTGCTCGCCAATCAAGGTGCAGATCCGCCCCAATACGCCGGCGTCATTGGCAATGGTGACATCCAGCGTCACGGTATTCACCGCCGCATGGCGCCCGCTTTGCCAGCGCAGGTCGATCCAGCGTTCCGGCTGCTCCTCGTATTCGGCAAGCGCCGGGCAGTCGATGGCATGGATCACCACGCCCTGCCCGCGATAGGTGATGCCCACGATCCGTTCGCCCGGAACCGGCTGGCAGCAGGGCGCACGGCGATAGCTCTGGTCGGCCGTCAGGCCCTGAACCGGGCGCTGCACATCCACCTCGTCGGGCTGCGCGGTCTGCAATTCGGGGTAAAGCGTTTCCAGAACCTTGCGCGCCGTCGTCTCGGCCGAACCGATCTGGGCCAGAAGCTCGGTTTCATCGGGCAGGCCCATCATGCGCGCGGCGGTACGCAGCGCCTTGTCCGACACCCGCTTGCCCGCGTGATCGAAGGCCACACGTGCCAGTTCCAGCCCCAGCTTGACGAACCTGCCGCGATCATCCTCGCGCAGGCCGCGCCGGATGGCCGCCTTGGCGCGGCCCGTCGCCACCAGATCGACCCAGGCGGCCTGCGGACGCTGGCCTTCGGCGGTGATGATCTCGACCGACTGGCCGTTCTTCAGCCGCGTCCACAGCGGCACGCGGATGCCATCGACCTTGGCGGAAACCGTGGAATTGCCGATCCGCGTGTGGATCGCATAGGCAAAATCCAGCGGCGTCGCACCGCGCGGCAACTGGATCACATCGCCCTTGGGCGTGAAGCAGAACACCTGATCGGTGTACATTTCCAGCTTCACATTCTCCATGAAGTCGTCGTGATCTTCCTCGCCCAGACGCTCGGTCAGGGCGGCCACCCATTTCGCCGGATCGACCGCGAACGGGTTCTGGACCCGCACCCCCTCGCGGTAGGACCAATGCGCGGCGACGCCCGATTCGTTGACCTCGTGCATCTGGCGGGTGCGGATCTGCACTTCGACCCGCTTGCCGTCACGCCCCGAAACCGTGGTATGGATCGAGCGATAGCCGTTGGATTTCGGCTGGCTGATGTAATCCTTGAATCGCCCCGGCACCGCGCGCCAGCGCTGATGGATCACGCCAAGAATGCGGTAGCAGTCCGCCTCGGAGGCGCAGATGACGCGGAAGCCGTAGATGTCGGACAGACGCGAGAAGGCCAGATCCTTCTCCTGCATCTTGCGCCAGACGCTGTAAGGCTTTTTCGCGCGGCCATAGACATCGGCCTCGATCTGCGCCTTTTCCAGTTCGTTGCGGATATCGGCGGTGATCTTGTGCACCACATCCCCGGCCTCGCGTTGCAACGCGATGAAGCGGCGGATGATCGAATTGCGCGCCTCGGGGTTGAGAACCCGGAAGGCGAGGTCTTCCAGCTCCTCGCGCATCCACTGCATCCCCATCCGGCCGGCGAGGGGCGCGAAAATTTCCATCGTCTCGCGCGCCTTCTGCACCTGCTTGTCAGGGCGCATGCTCTTGATGGTGCGCATGTTGTGCAGCCGGTCGGCCAGCTTCACCAGAATGACCCGCAGGTCGCGCGACATGGCGACGAACAGCTTGCGGAAATTCTCGGCCTGCTTCGACTCGGTCGAGGTCAGTTGCAGATTGGTCAGCTTGGTGACGCCATCCACCAGTTCGGCGACTTCCTCGCCGAATTTGGCGGCGATATCGCCATAGCTGGCCTTGGTATCCTCGATCGTGTCGTGAAGCAGTGCCGTGACCAGCGTCGAATCATCCAGACGCTGTTCGGTCAGAATGGCGGCCACGGCCACCGGATGCGTGAAATAGGGCTCGCCCGACTTGCGGAACTGCCCTTCATGCATGGCCTTGCCATAGGCATAAGCCGTGCGGATCAGATCGGCATTGGTGCGCGGATTGTAGTTGCGGACGAGGGCAATCAGATCCTCGACGTCGATCATGCTGCCCTGCCCGCCTGTATCTGCCCGCCGATCAGCGGTCGCCTTGCGCTTCCATCAGGGCGCGCAGCAGCTTTTCTTCCGACATGTCGTCCTGCGCCGGGCGGTCGACCATCTCGCCATTGCCCATGAGCATGGCCATCTGGTCGTCTTCCGGCTCGTCCACCTCGATCTGGGTCTGGTGGCTTTCGATCATCCGCTCGCGCAGATTTTCGGCCGACTGGGTTTCCTCGGCGATTTCGCGCAGCGCCACGACAGGATTCTTGTCGTTGTCACGCTCGACGGTCAGAACCCCGCCCGAAGCAATCTCGCGGGCGCGATGCGCGGCCAGCATCACCAGCTCGAACCGGTTGGGAACCTTGTCAACGCAATCTTCGACCGTCACGCGGGCCATGGGTGTCTCCGTCAAGGATGGGGCATGGAACGGTCTCTTTAAGCCCAAGTTTGCCCCTTGACAAGAGAGGATCGTCCGAGGCGCCCAAGGTCAAATCACCGTGATATCCGCCAGATCCCCGGCGGGCAGCCGCGCCAGCATCTGCCGCACGTTCTGCCCCAGTAACGGATGCAGCCAGTCGGGCGCCACATCGGCCAGCGGCACCAGCACGAAACCCCGGTCCTGCATGCGCGGATGCGGCAGGATCAGGCGGTCCGGGGCCTGCCGGGCCTGATCTTCCGGCGGCAGGTCGCGCCAGGCCACCTGCGTCGCGGCATCCGGCAGCACCTGGGTGCCCATGGCCAGCAGATCCAGATCCAGCGTCCGGCCGCCCCAGCGCGTCACCCGCTCGCGGCCGAACCGCGCCTCGACCGCATGCAGGGTCGCCAGCACCTCCACCGCAGTCCTGTCCCCGCAGTCCAGCACCGCCGCAGCATTCACATAATCCGGTCCGGCCCCTGCCGGAAAGCACGGCGTCCTGTAGAACCGGCTGACCGCTGTCGGTGGCAGACCGCATCCCGCAAGCTCTGCAAGTGCTGCGCGCAAAACATCAACCACAGGGAGATTTTCGGCAGGAAGATTTCCGCCCAATGCAATCAGAGCTTGATTTGCCTTTATCATATTCAATGATAGTCTCTTAAGTATAGGTTGTGCAAATCGCGGACAGCTTGGTATCGATTATCGTTTCCCGCGGCAGCCTGCCGGACAGCCTTACCTGTTTACACGTTGTTTGCGCGAGACATTTGAGGGGAAAATGATATGTTTTACAAGGACGAACGGCTTGCGCTGTTCATAGACGGATCAAACCTTTATGCGGCGGCCAAGGCGCTCGGGTTTGATATCGACTACAAGCTTCTGCGGCAGGAGTTCATGCGCCGGGGCAAGCTTTTGCGGGCCTTCTACTACACCGCGCTGCTGGAAAACGACGACTATTCGCCGATCCGGCCGCTGGTGGACTGGCTGCACTACAACGGCTTCACCATGGTCACCAAGCCGGCCAAGGAATATACCGACAGCCAGGGGCGCCGCAAGGTCAAGGGCAACATGGATATCGAGCTGACCGTGAACGCCATGGAACTGGCGCCGCGGGTTGATCATATCGTGCTGTTCTCGGGCGATGGCGATTTCCGGCCGCTGGTGGAAAGCCTGCAACGTCAGGGCGTTCGCGTCTCGGTCGTCTCGACCATCCGCAGCCAGCCGCCGATGATCGCCGATGAACTGCGCCGTCAGGCCGACAATTTCATCGAGCTGGATGAACTGCGCGAAGTGATCGGCCGCCCCCCGCGCGAGCCGCGCGCGGTTGAACGCGAGGATCTGCCGCAAGCCAGCGGCCAGTGACACGGCTCCGGCCCCCTCCCCAGAAGGGTGGCCGGTCTCCTGCCCGGATCTGACACCCGTGTTCCTCGCCCTCGCCGGCCTTATGCTGGCCGCCTTTCTGGCGGCCACGCCCCTGCCGATGCAATCCGAAGCCGTTTTCGTGGGTCTGCAACTGGCAGGCTCTGCCCCGGTTGTGCCGATGATCCTGCTGGCCGGTCTGGCCAATACCGCAGGCTCCGCCGTGACCTGGGCCATGGGGCGCGGAGCGCGCAGGCTGGAACACCGTCTGCGCCTGCCTGCCGAAAAGCTCGCCCGAGCTGAAGGCTGGTATCGGCGCTGGGGCAAGCTGAGCCTCCTGCTCAGCTGGGCGCCGCTCGGCGATGTGATCTGCCTGCTGGCCGGGGCCTTCCGCGTGCCGCTGTGGCAGTTCCTGCTGATCGTCGGTTTTGCCAAGACAGCGCGCTATGCGGTTCTTGCCGGTCTGACCGCCGGTGTCATCTCCTGGGGCTGGACGTGATGGAGGGCTGGACCTGAGCCGTCCGAGGGCTTAGCTGGAAGCCAGACGCGAACGAGGCCCCCGATGACCGACCCGAAGCCGCCGCTGACCCTTTACCTTGCCGCCCCGCGCGGCTTTTGCGCGGGTGTGGACCGCGCCATCAAGATCGTCGAGATCGCGCTTCAGAAATGGGGCGCCCCGGTCTATGTGCGGCACGAGATCGTGCACAACAAATTCGTGGTCGACGGGCTGAAGGCGCTCGGCGCCGTTTTCGTCGAGGAACTGGACGAGGTGCCCGACGACCGTCCCGTCATCTTTTCTGCCCATGGCGTGCCCAAATCGGTCCCGGCCGCTGCGCAGGCACGCGAGATGATCTGGGTCGATGCCACCTGCCCCCTGGTCAGTAAGGTGCATATCGAGGCTGAACGGCATCATGAAAACGGTCTCCAGATGATCATGATCGGTCATGCGGGCCACCCGGAAACCATCGGCACCATGGGGCAACTGCCCGCGGGCGAAGTTCTGTTGGTGGAAACTGTTGCCGATGTGGCCGAGGTTCACCCGCGCGATCCCGAAAAGCTCGCCTTCATCACCCAGACCACGCTGTCGGTGGATGATACCACCGACATCATCGCGGCACTGCGAGCGCGGTTTCCGGCCATCATTGGGCCGCATAAGGAAGACATCTGCTATGCCACCACCAACCGGCAGGCCAGCGTCAAGGCCATTGCCGGGCAGATCGACGCGCTTCTGGTGATCGGGGCTCCCAATTCCTCGAACTCGCGGCGTCTGGTGGAGGTGGGCCGCGCCAATGGCTGCGCCTATGCCCAACTGGTGCAGCGTGCCACCGACATCGACTGGCGCGCGCTGGAGGGCATCCGCGCCGTTGGCATCACCGCAGGCGCCAGCGCCCCCGAGGTGCTGGTGAACGAGGTCATTGATGCCTTCCGGGCACGGTTCGACACCACGGTCGAACTGGTGGAAACCGCGAAGGAGCATGTGGAGTTCAAGGTGCCCCGCATCCTGCGCATGGCCGAGTGAACCCGCATCCAAGGGCTTGCCACCACCGCGCGAGTGCCTAGTCTGTCGCAAACAGCGGAGGTTTCCATGTCGCCCGAATTTCTCGTGACCGCTTTCATCGTCTGCATCAGCCCCGGTATCGGCGTGGTCTACACGCTGTCCGTCACCCTTGGCGGCGGGTTCCGTGCCGGGGTCTGGGCCGCCACCGGCTGCACGCTGGCCACCATCCTGCACATGGTTGTCGCGCTGGCCGGTCTGGCGGCGATCCTGCTGACCAGCGCGGTGCTGTTCCAGACCGTGAAATATGCGGGCGTCGCCTATCTGCTGTGGATGGCCTGGGCGGTCCTGCGCGGACGGGGCGGGATGGATATTGCCCCCGCCGCCCCGGCCAGCACGGCCCGCATCGTCACGCGCGGGGTGATGCTGAACATCCTCAACCCCAAGCTGCCGCTGTTCTTCGTGGCCTTCCTGCCGCAGTTCCTGCCGACCAGCGGCGCAACGCCGGGACAGATGATCGAACTTGGCCTAGGCTTTGCCGCCATGACCTTCGTGACCTTCCTGCTTTACGCCATCATTGCCGCCTCGGGCCGTCGGGCCATTCTGGGCAGTGCACGGGTGATGACGTGGATGCGCCGCGCATTTGCCGTGTCCTTCGCGGGCCTCGGCCTGAAACTGGCCATGGAGCGGGCGGCATGATCCCGCAGCCGGTCGCCGTTCTGGGGCTTCTGGGCCTGACGCCGTTTCTGGCCGGGGCGTCACTGGCGCGCTGGCCGGTGGCGCATCCGCTGCTCGCGATGCTGGCAGATGGCAACCGGATGCTGGTGCATTACGGTGTCGTCATGCTGTGCTTCCTGTCCGGCGCCCTGTGGGGCTTTGCCACACGGGCCGAAGGGCGCGAGGCCTGGGTCGCCTATATCCTTTCGGCCCTGCCCGCGCTCTGGGCCTTTCTGGCGCTGGCGCCGGGGCACCCCTATCCGATCCTTGCCCTGATGGCCGGATATGCCGTGCTGCTGGTGTTCGATTTCTGGTTCTGGAACGAAGGGCTGGCCCCGGCCTGGTGGATGCGGCTGCGGCTCTGGCTCACCGTCGGGGTTCTGGCATCCCTGAGCGCGGCGCTGTAAGGCGGGCGTCCAAGGAAAGGAAACCCGATGCCCCAGCTTTTCGCCTATACCGACGGAGCCTGCTCCGGCAACCCCGGCCCCGGCGGCTGGGGGGTGCTGTTGCTCGCGCGCGAGGGCGAAACCGTCGTCAAGGAGCGCACGCTGAATGGCGGCGAGGCCGATACCACCAACAACCGGATGGAGCTTCTGGCCGCCATTTCCGCGCTGGAGGCGTTGAGCCGTCCCTCCGAAATCATCGTCGTCACCGACAGCGCCTATGTGAAGAACGGTGTCACCGGCTGGATCTTCGGATGGAAGAAGAACGGCTGGAAAACCGCTGATCGCAAGCCGGTGAAAAATGTCGATCTGTGGCAGCGGCTGGACGAGGCGCAGGCACGGCACAAGGTCGAATGGCGCTGGATCAAGGGCCATGCCGGGCACGCCGAGAATGAACGCGCCGACGAACTGGCGCGTGAGGGCATGGCCCCCTTCAAGAAACAGGGCGCGGCATGACACTGATCGGGGCGCTGGATCACGCCTCGGTTCTGGTCTTTGCACTGACCGGGGCGCTGGTTGCCAGCCGGGCGCAGCTTGATCTGGTGGGTTTCGTCTTCATCGCCTGCCTGACGGCCCTTGGCGGCGGCACGTTGCGCGATGTGCTCATCAACCGCGAGGCCGTGTTCTGGATCGCCGATCCCGGCATTCTGGCGGTGCCCACACTTGCCGCCGTTCTGGTGTTCTTCACCGCGCATCTTCTGGAAAGCCGCTACAAGGCGCTCCTCTGGCTTGATGCCTTCGCGCTGGCCGTGGCGGTGCCTGCGGGCGTGGCCGTGGCGCTGGATGCCGGGCTGGGCTGGCCGGTCGTCATCCTGATGGGGGTCGCCACCGGCTGCATGGGCGGCCTCATGCGCGATGTGGTGTGCAACGAGGTGCCGCTGGTGCTGAAACAGGGCGAGCTATACGTCACCGCCGCCTTCGCGGGTGCGCTGGCTGCCGTGGCTCTGGCAGGCACGGGTCGTGAAACCGCACTGATCGGCTGCGCCGCGGCCACTTTCGTTCTGCGGGCCGGATCGGTGGCGCTGGGATGGCGCCTGCCGGTCTATCGTCCCCGTCCGCCGCGCGACGGTTTGCGCTGAGGCTTTTCCTTTACAATCCTGTGGCTATGATCGGCACATGGCCCGCAGGAAGATCATACCCGATACTGATGTCTACGCCGAAATCCGGCGCATGATTGCCCGTGATGGCGAACGCGCGGTCTCGTTCCAGACCGTTGCCCGCGCCACCGGGCTTGCCGCGCCGACGCTGGTACAGCGCTTCGGATCGCGCGAGGCGATGGTGCACAGCGCCCTGGCCGCCGGGTGGGAGGCGCTGGAGGCCGCAACCGAAGCCGCCGAAGCCGACGCGCCGCTGAACGCCAAGGGGGCGCAGGCCTTCCTCAAGGCTCTGGGGGCCGATACGCCGGAAGCGGCCGACCTGTCTCATCTGGCTGCCGATTTCCGCGATCCGGTGCTGCGGGACCGCGCCGACCGCTGGCGTCAGCGGGTCGAAACCGCCATTGCCCTGCGTCTGGGTGGCGGCGCCAAAGCACAAGAGGCCGCCGCGCTGCTGTTTGCGGCATGGCAGGGCCAAAGGCTCTGGCAACCCGCAGGTGGCAAGGGGTTCCGCCTGAAGGACGCGGTCAAACGGCTCAGCGGCTGAAGCGCTGCCACAGCCAGATCAGCGCCATCGCGCCCGCCACGGCCAGCACGAACATCAGGCCCGAGCTTGCCAGCCGCGTCAGCAGCCGCACGATGACCCAGGCCAACCCGGCGCCGACCGTGCCGATGAACACGGTGGTCGGTACATCAGCCTGCACGCGCATGAAGCGGGTGGCAAGAAACCCTGCCGCCGCGCCGACGATCAGGATAAGCAGAAAGTTCATGGCCATGCCTCGCAGCGGATCATCCGGCCTCAGCTTGGCGCAAGGGCCAGCCCATGTCCATGCCACAGCCCATGGCCCCCGCGATACATGCGAAATCCGCCGCCGTCAGTTCACGCAGGCCATAGCGGAAAGCCATGCCCCAGGACGCAAGCCCCCGCGTCAGGTCAAGCCGGTCCAGCAACAGGCGGATCGGCGCAGGCCGGGCCTCGCGCCACAGCATCCGGCGCCGGAACGGATGAAAACCACCGCCCATATCCACCTGCCAGCTGTCACCGTCCGCCACCCGCCCCAGCGCAGTGAAGGCCTGCAATGGCGCCCCGCCGGTAAAACGATCCCGCGGGCTGTAGATCACCACCCCGTCGCCCGGACGCATCCGGCGCAACGGGGCCACCTTGCCATGGCAGGTCTGGACAATACCCAGTGCGCGCCCGGTGGCCGCATGATCGGCAGAGGCGGTGATGACCCAGTATCGTGGCTCTTGATGTGACATGGTTTTCCCCTTTCGGGGACACCCTGCCAGACCCATGCTGACAGAAGCTGTCAGGATCAGTCGACTCTTTCCGGCAAAGTGAAGCCGCGCAGGAAATCCTCGGGCGCCATGGCGCGCTTGCCCTCGCGCTGTGCCAGCGTGATTTCCACCGCGCCGCTGCCGCAAGCGATGCGCAGGCCGCCCAACACCTGCCCCGGTGCGCCCTGCCCTTCGGCCAGACGGCTGCCCAGCAGTTTCACCCGGTCGCCCGCCACCTCGCACCAGGCACCGGGAAAGGGCGAAAGTCCGCGGATCAGCCGATCAACCTCGGCTGCCGGAGCGGACCAGTTCACCCGCGCCTCGGCCTTGTCGATCTTGGCGGCATAGGTCACGCCGTCCTCGGGCTGCGGATCGGGGCGCAGTTCCGCCAGACGGTCCAGCGCCTGAAGGATCAGCTGTGCCCCCATCGTGCTCAGCCGGTCGTGCAGCGCGCCGGTGGTTTCCTCGGGGCCGATCACCGTCGCCTCGCGCAGCAGAACCGGGCCGGTATCCAGCCCCGCCTCCATCTGCATGATGCAGATGCCGGTTTCCGCATCCCCCGCCATGATGGCGCGATGGATCGGCGCCGCCCCACGCCAGCGCGGCAGAAGCGAGGCATGGATGTTCAGGCAGCCGTGGCGCGGCGCGTCCAGCACCGCTGGCGGCAGGATCAGCCCATAGGCCACCACCACAGCGACATCGGCACCCAGCGCCGCGAACTCCGCCTGTTCCGCCGCGCCTTTCAGACTGACCGGATGGCGCACCGGAATGCCCAAAGCCTCGGCCCTGGCCTGCACCGGCGAGGGACGGTCTTTCTTGCCCCGGCCCGCCGGGCGCGGCGGCTGGCTGTAGACACAAACCACCTCATGCGCCGCTGCCAGCGCCTCCAGCACGGGGACCGAGAAATCGGGCGTCCCCATGAACACGACCTTCATCCGCGCCTCCGCAGCTTTTCTGCTTTTTGCAGCAGCATCTTGCGTTTCAGCGGTTTCAGATGGTCGAAATACATCCGGCCGTTCAGATGGTCGATCTGATGCTGCACCGAGGTCGCCCAGAGGTTCACGAAATCGCGCTCCTCCATCTCGCCTTGCGCATTCACGAACCGCACCGTCACCGCGCGCGGGCGGCTGATGACGGCAGACACACCGGGCAGGTTGGGGCTGGCTTCCTCGTGCTCACGGAACTGCACGCTGGCATGCAGCACCTCGGGATTGGCCATCAGCACGACCTTGCCACGCTCTTCGCTGCAATCCACCACGGCGAGCCGTTGCATCACGCCGATCTGCGGCGCGCCAAGGCCATAGCCCGGCATTGCCTCCATCGTGTCCACCATGTCGCGCCAGATCGCGCGCACGTCGTCGGTGATCGCCTCCACCGGGGCGGCGACCGTTTGCAGGCGCTTGTCGGGCCAGGGGATACAGCGGCGGGCGGTCATGTCTCATACTCCGCCAGCGCTCGGGCGCGGGCTTCAGGGGAAATGCGGTCGAAAATCACGATCCCGTCCAGATGATCGAATTCATGCTGGGCGCAGATCGCGTCGAAATCATGCAACTCCTGTTCGTGCAGCTTACCGTCCAGCCCGGTCCAGCGCAGCCGGATCGCCTGCGCGCGGCGCACCTGCATGGTGACGCCAGGGATGGACAGGCAGCCCTCCGGCCCCTCGGCACGGGTGTCTGACATCCACAGAATATCGGGGTCGATGCAGACGCGCGGGCTGCGGGTGCCTTCCTTCCAGGTGGTGTCCATTACGAAGATGCGCCGCAGCACCCCGACCTGCGGTGCTGCCAGCCCTCGCCCAGGCGCAGCGTACATCGTCTCCAGCATGTCGGCGGCCAGACGCGCCGTCGCATCGTCCACCGGACCCACCGGCATGCAGCGGGTCGCCAACCGCACATCGGGCCAGCGCAGGATCGGCAGAACGGTCATTCAGCCCTGCCGCGCGCGTTCGCGCTTCAGCTTTTCCATCTTGCGCGTGATCATCTGCCGCTTCAGCGGGCCCAGAAAATCAATGAACAGCTTGCCGTTCAGATGGTCGATTTCGTGCTGCACACAGGTCGCCCAGAGATCGGAAAACTCTTCCTCCTGCGCGCTGCCATCCAGCGCGGTCCATGCGACACGCACACGGGCCGGGCGCGCGACCTCGGCATATTGCTCGGGGATCGACAGGCAGCCCTCTTCGTAGGTCGACAGATCCTCGGAGGCCCATGTAACCTCGGGATTGATCATCACCAGCGGGCGCGGCTCATCCGGCGCCTTGGCGCAATCCAGCACAATCACCCGGCGCATCACACCGATCTGCGGCGCAGCCAGCCCGATGCCCGGCGCATCATACATGGTTTCCAGCATGTCCTCGGCCAGCGCCGCAAGATCGGGCGTGATTTCGGTGACAGGCTCGCAGGTCTTTTTCAGACGCGGATCGGGATGAATAAGGATGGGGCGCTTCATGGCTCTGATTTACGCGCAGTCCGCCCGCCGCGCAACCATGGCAAAGGGAGGTCGTGATGCGAAGCGGGTGCCCGCCCGCCCTTCATGCAGAACAATGCCCATCATTCGCATGATGATTGAGAATATTTCCCGACATGCAACATCAGTCCGCAACATATGATCACTTCAAAGCGATGGATTGCCCGTTCCTCCCACCCGGCCTAGTCTGCCCCGCAAGACCGCCCGAACGGAAGGAAACCGCATGAGCACCGCCCCGAACTTTGACGAGATCATCAACCGCCACGGCACCCATTCCGTGAAATGGGACATGATGGAAAAGCTCTATGGCGTGCCGGCCTCGGAAGGGATCGCCATGTGGGTCGCGGATATGGAGTTCCGCCCGCCGCATTGCGTGCAGAAGGCCGTCGAGGACATGGCCGCCCATGGCCTTTACGGCTATTATGGCGATGACCGCGCTTATCTGGAGTCGATCCGCTGGTGGATGGCACATCGCCATGGCTGGGAGGTTCCGGCCGAGGCGATCTTTACCACCCATGGCCTTGTGAACGGCACCGCCCTTTGCGTCGATGCCTTCACCGCGCCCGGTGATGGCGTGGTGCTGATGAGCCCGGTCTATCACGCCTTCGCCCGCGTCATCCGCGCCGCCGGGCGCGAGGTGGTGGAATGCCCGCTGAAGACCGAGGCCGGGCGCTATGTCTTTGACACCGCCGACTGGGAGGCGCGGATCACGCCGCGCACAAAGATGTTCGTGCTCTGCTCGCCCCACAATCCCGGCGGCCGGGTCTGGAGCGTGGCGGAATTGCAGGCCATCGCCGCTTTCTGCGAAAAGCATGACCTGATCCTCGTCTCCGACGAGATCCATCACGATCTGGTCTATCCGGGCCACAAACATACCGTGATGCCGCTGGCCGCACCGGGCATCGTGGACCGGCTGGTCGTCATGTCGTCCACCACCAAGACCTTCAACATCGCGGGGTCGCATTCCGGCAATGTGATCATCCTCAACCCGGAACTTCGGACACGCTTCGCCGCGCGGATGAATGCGCTCGGGATTTCGGCCAATTCCTTCGGTCTGTTCATGGCGACCGCCGCCTACAGCGCCGAGGGCGCGGCCTGGGTCGATGCGCTGATGGCCTATCTGGACGGGAACCGCCGCCTGTTCGACGAGGGCGTGAACGCGATTCCGGGTCTTGCCTCGATGAAACTGGAAGCCACCTACCTGGCCTGGGTCGATTTCGCGGGCACCGGCATGGCCCCGGCCGAATTCATTGCCCGTGTCGAAAAGGGCGCGAAGATCGCCACCAACCACGGCGCGAGCTTCGGTCTGGGCGGCGACAACTTCCTGCGCTTCAACCTGGCCGCCCCCCGCGCTCAGGTGGCCGAGGCGGTGGCGCGTCTGCAAGCGGCCTTCGCCGATCTGCAATAAGGCTCAGGCGCGGCGGCCCAGCGGGATGATCTCGGGGGCCGTCGCATGCCAGGGGGTGCCAGCCCAGTCGCCCCACCATTCGTCGACCTCAAGCCCCGCCGCCGCGATCTGCGCGGCGATTTCCGCCTGCGGGGCGAAGGCGATGCGGCATTCGGCCCGCTGCGCCGGTTGCCCCTCGGGCTGGTAGAAGGTCCAGTAAGTAACGATGCCGGTCGCCGCATCGTGGGAAACATCGTTCCACACCCGCACATCGCCTGCCTGCGGATGAATAAACCGGCTTTCTGATCGTTCGGGCACCCAGTCGCGCCATTCCTCGCACACCGGGTTGCGGCTGTCGAAGAGGAAGCGCCCGCCGGGGCGCAGGTGGCGGGCAATGCCACCCAGCACGGCGGCGCGGTCTTCCACCGTCAGAAAGACCTGAAAGGCATGGCCGGTCAGGATCACCAGATCGAAGCTTTCTCCCAGATCAAGCTTCCGCGCATCGCCCTGAACCCAATGCACCCTGTCGCCGCCGGGCCTGCTGCGCGC
Organism: Gemmobacter sp. LW-1; assembly: GCF_001303875.1. Classification (NCBI taxonomy): domain Bacteria; kingdom Pseudomonadati; phylum Pseudomonadota; class Alphaproteobacteria; order Rhodobacterales; family Paracoccaceae; genus Gemmobacter; species Gemmobacter sp. LW-1. Next base: position 78,338 of record NZ_LJSC01000005.1, read on the forward strand.
CACCTCCAGCATGGCCTCCGCCGGATCGACCCCGACGACACGCGGCACGCTTTCCGCAATCGCTGCCGCAACCATGCCGGTGCCACAGCCCAGATCCAGCACCGAGGCGCAGCCCCGCGCCAGCCGCAGACAGGCCGCACTGTCGGCGGCCCAGCCGTTTTCATGGTCATAGAACCGCGTGAAAGCGGGATCGTGATACAGCGCTTCCGGCCCGATCAGCGCCACGGCAGATAGCCGGAGGGCGCGTTCTCGTCGCGCGGATAATCCAGCGGCGGCGTTTCGCTGACACGGTTGCTGCGTTTGAAGGTGCAGACAAGACGCCCGTTCTCGACCTGCGCCGCGACGATCAGCCCCTGAAGGATATGACGCGCGCCATCATAGACATCGACCATCCCACGCAGGCGGGGCACTTTGGCCGCATCCAGCACCATTGCCTCTTCACTGAGGCTCAGCACCGGAAAGACCGCCTCGCCCAGTTGAACCCGCAACCGGCTGCGCCGCGCCCTGCGCGACTGTGCAAGGGCAAATCCCTCGCGAAGTTCCTGTGGCAGAAATTCCAGCATGGCGTTCCTCCCGTCGCCGTCCCTTGATCATTACGCTGCCAGAAGTGATTGACAACAAGGCAACAACCGACATTTGCGAAACAATTCCGCCATCGTGGGCCGCAAGACACGACGCGCACTCGGAATGGTTGCGCTTGGGCGCCAAATCGGCCATCCCTGCGGGTCGGAGGTGCGGGAATGGCAGAAGCTCAGGCAGATCACGGGGGCGGAATCGACGCGGCGGCGCGGCGGTTCGGCGGCGCGCGCGCCGATTGGCTGGACCTGTCGACCGGCATCAACCCCAACCCCTTCCCGCTGCCCGCCCTGCCCTCTGACGCCTGGACCGCGCTGCCTGACCAGACGGCGCTGGACCGGCTGATTGCGGCGGCACGGCAGGTCTGGTCGGTGCCGGACGGAGCTGCGGTTCTGGCCGTCTCCGGTGCCTCGGCCCCCATTGCGCTGGTGCCGCATCTGCGGTCTGCGGGCCGCGTGCATATCCCCGGCCCGACCTACAACGAACATGCCCGCGCCTTCCGTGCGGCCGGGTGGGAGGTGGTCGATACCGGCGCCACTGCGCAGGTCCTGGTGCATCCGAACAATCCCGATGGCCGCTTTCACGCGGCGCCCGGCGCGCTGCCACTGACGGTGATCGACGAAAGCTTCTGCGACATCGCGCCCGACCGCAGCCTGATCCATCTGGCCACCCGCCCCGGCACACTGGTGCTGAAAAGCTTTGGCAAGTTCTGGGGGCTGGCCGGGCTGCGGCTCGGTTTTGTCATCGGCGATCCCGAACTGATCGGGGCGCTTTCGCAGCGGCTCGGGCCATGGCCCGTCTCCGGCCCCGCGCTGGAAATCGGCGCCGCCGCGCTGGAAGATACCGAATGGGCCGAGACCACCCGCCTGCGGCTTCTGCGTGACGCGGCGCGGCTCGACGCCCTGGTGCGCGCGCCGCTGGTGGGTGGCACGCCGCTGTTCCGGCTTTACGAGGTCGATGACGCCGCCCGCTGGCAGGAGGCTCTGGCAGAGCGGCAGATCTGGAGCCGGATTTTTCCCTACTCCCGCCGCTGGCTGCGGCTGGGCCTGCCCCCGGCGACAGGGTGGGACCGTCTCGCCGCCGCATTGCAAGGGCTTCACGCATGAGCGCGGCGCTGCTGGTCCCCGCCATGCTGCTGGACGCCGCGCTGGGCGAGCCGAAAGCGCTGTGGAACCGCTTTCCGCATCCCGCCGTTCTGATGGGCCGCGCGGTCGGGAAGCTGGACCATGCCCTGAACAAGGGCCGGATGCGGCGCGCGCGTGGCATCCTTGCCATGGCCCTGCTGGCCGGGGGCGGCTGGCTGCTGGGCCTGCTGATCTCCGCGCTGCCGGACGCCGGCCTGATCGAAGTGCTGGTGGTCGCGGTTCTTCTGGCCCAGCGCAGTCTGGTCGATCACGTCCGCGCCGTCGGGGATGGCCTGCGACAGTCGCTTCCCGAGGGGCGGCGCATGGTGGCGCGGATCGTCGGGCGTGACACCGCCACGATGGATGCCCCTGCCGTTGCGCGTGCCGCCATCGAAAGCGCGGCTGAAAACCTGTCGGATGGCGTCATTGCGCCGCTGTTCTGGTTTCTGGTCGCGGGCCTTCCGGGCCTGCTGCTTTACAAGATCACCAATACCGCCGACAGCATGATTGGCCATCGCACCCCACGGCACGAAGCCTTCGGCTGGGCTGCTGCGCGCTTCGACGATCTGCTGAACCTGATCCCCGCACGGCTGACCGCCTTCCTGCTGGCGCTGGCGCATTGGCGGCCCGATGCGACGCGGATCATCCTGCGTGACGCCCCGCTGCACCGTTCCCCCAATGCAGGCTGGCCTGAGGCGGCGATGGCCGTGGTTTTGGGCATCGCCCTCTCGGGTCCGCGCAGCTATCACGGCGAGATGCGCGATTTCCCCTGGGTCCATTCGGAAGGCCGTCGCGACCCCGGCCCGGCGGAAATCGAGGCGGCCTGTGACGCTCTCTGGCGGGCGTGGGCAGCCATGCTGGCCGTTGCGGTGCTGCTGGCGCTGTTCTGACAGGGGCGCGATGCGGCCTTCAGGCTTGCAGCCAGGGCCAATGCCAGAGCAGCCCGGCGCGCAGCACCCTTTTCCCCGGAATCGGCATGTTTGCGCAGTTATGCACAGAAGATTTGCCCTGAAAGTTCTTTACAGGCTTCCCCTTTGGCGACACCATATCTAGTAAGGGGCCACAAAGTGTTCCGCAGTTACCTGCCTGAACCACATGAGGTTGTGGGGCGAAGCTAACACAAGCAGTGAATGAGGTCAGGGATGTCGCTCGCAGAAGATTTCTTGGTGCATGATGACCTGCACCCGATCGACATGGCCGAAACGCTTGCAGCAGACCATGCCTGGGAATTCGACCGCCTGACCGACAACCAGATCGCCATGTCGGTTGAAGGGTTGTGGCGTACCTATTCGCTGACGCTTGCCTGGTCGCCGCAGGACGAGGAGTTGCGGCTCATCTGCACCTTCGAGATGGAGCCGCCCGCCCCGCGCCTGCCCGCACTTTACGATGTGCTGAACCGCTGCAACGATCAGGTCTGGGCCGGTGCCTTCACCTTCTGGGCCGAACAGCAACTGATGGTCTGGCGTTATGGCCTGTCGCTGGCAGGCGGCCAATATGCGGGCAGCGAACAGATCGGCCGCATGATCGAGGCGGCCATCACCGCCTGCGAACGCTATTACCCGGCCTTCCAGCTGGTTGTCTGGGGCGAGCGTGACCCGGCCGAGGCCATGGGCGTCGCCATGGCCGAAGCTTACGGCCGCGCCTGAACCACCCCAAACCGGCCATTGCCCCCGCCCGTCCGGCTGCCTAAGCTGCGCCCGAACATGGGCAAGACGCGGGGGATGCGATGCTGGATAGGGTGAAGGACCGGGGGCTTGTACTGCTGGGTTGCGGCAAGATGGGTTCTGCCATGCTGGAAGGCTGGCTGGCGCAGGGCGTGCCCCCCGCTTCGGTCCATGTGATCGAACCCTATCCTTCGGACTGGCTGAAATCCACTGGCGTTCACCTGAACGAACCGCTGCCTGCCGCCCCCGCCATCGTGTTGCTGGCCGTGAAACCGCAGATGATGGGCGCGGCGCTGCCGCAAGTCGTGGCCCTGGGCGGCGGTGACACGCTGTTCCTCTCCATCGCCGCCGGCACCACCATCGCCAGTTTTGAGGAAACCTTCGGCGCCGCGACACCGATCATCCGCGCCATGCCGAACACCCCTGCCGCCGTGGGACGCGGCATCAGCGCGATCACCGGCAACCCCCGCGCAACCGAGGCCGACCTGCAACTGGCCGAGGCGCTGCTGTCGGCGGTGGGTCAGGTTGTGCGGCTGGAAGGTGAGCATCAGATGGATGCCGTTACCGCCGTCTCCGGCTCCGGCCCCGCCTATGTCTTTCACCTGATCGAGGCGCTGGCAGCAGCGGGTGAGGCCGAGGGCCTGCCCGCCCCCCTCGCCATGCAGCTTGCCCGCGCCACGGTCTGCGGTGCGGGTGAACTGGCTCAGCAATCGCCGGAAACCGCCAGCCAGCTGCGGATCAACGTCACCTCCCCCGGCGGCACCACGGCCGCCGCGCTGGCGGTGCTGATGGATGCCGAAACCGGCTTCCCGCCCCTGTTGCGGCGCGCAGTGAAGGCAGCGGCGGATCGCGGGCGGGAACTGGGCAAATGACGATCACCTATGACGATTTCACCAGGGTCGACATCCGCGTCGGCGTGATCACCCGCGCGGAACCCTTTCCCGAGGCGCGCAAGCCCGCCATCAAGCTCTGGGTCGATTTCGGGGCGGAGATCGGCGAGAAGCGCTCCTCCGCGCAGATCACCGTGCATTACAAGCCCGAAGAGCTGATCGGCCGTCAGGTGCTGGCGGTGGTGAACTTCCCGCCGCGCCAGATCGGCCCGGTGAAATCCGAGGTGCTGGTGCTGGGCGTCCCCGATGCGGCGGGCGAGGTCGTGCTGATCGGGCCGGGGCATGACGTGCCACTGGGCGGGCGGCTGTTCTGATGCGGCTGCTGATCACCCGCCCGTTGCCCGACAAGGTCATGCAGGCCGCCCGCACCCGGTTCGACGTGACCGCGCGGGAAAGCACCCTGCCGCTGACGCCCGAAGAACTGCGCGCCTCGCTGCGTGACTTCGATCTGGTGCTGCCGACACTGGGCGATCTTTACGCGGCGCCCGTCTTTGCCGATGTACCGAAGCCCCGCGCGCGGCTCCTGGCCAATTTCGGCGTGGGCTACAACCACATCGACGTGGCCGCTGCCCGCACCGCTGGCCTTGCCGTGACAAATACCCCCGGCGCCGTGACCGATGCCACCGCCGACATTGCGCTGACCCTGATCCTGATGACAGCCCGCCGCGCCGCCGAAGGTGAACGGCTGGTGCGTTCGGGCCAGTGGCAGGGCTGGCATCCGGTGCAGATGCTGGGCCTGCATGTGACCGGAAAGCGCGTCGGGATCATCGGGATGGGCCGCATTGGCCGCGCCATCGCCCGGCGCTGCCATTTCGGCTTCGGGATGGAGGTGGTGTTCCACAACCGCTCGGTCACCGATCCCGGCCTGCCCGCCCGTCAGGTGCCGCTGGCCGAGGCGATGGCAGCCGATGTCGTGGTGATCGCCGTGCCAGGCGGCCCCGCCACCCGGCATCTGATCGGTGCCGAGGCGCTGGCCGCGATGCTGCCCCATGCCATCCTCGTCAATATCGCGCGCGGCGATGTGGTGGACGAGGCCGCGCTGATCGCAGCGCTGGAGCAGGGCCGGATCGCCGGTGCCGGGCTGGACGTCTACGAACGCGAGCCACTGGTGCCCGAGGCGCTGCGCGTGCTCGACACTGTGACGCTGCTGCCGCATCTGGGTACCGCCGCGCTGGAAGTGCGCGAGGCGATGGGGATGATGGCGCTCGACAACATCATCGCCTTCGCGGAAGGCCGCGCCCTGCCCAACGCCGTCGCATGATCCTGTCGCGCGGGCGCCGCTTCATCTTTATCCATATACCAAAGACCGGCGGCACCGCGCTTGCCCTCGCACTGGAAGCGCGGGCGATGAAAGATGACATCCTGATCGGCGACACGCCCAAGGCCCGCGCCCGAAAAGGCCGCTGGCAGGGGGTGCAAAGTCACGGGCGGCTCTGGAAACACTCGACGCTGGCCGACATCGCAGGTCTTGCGAGCGACGATGAAATCGCCGCGTTCTTCACCTTCACACTGATCCGAAACCCGTGGGACCGTGCCGTCAGCTATTACCACTGGCTGCGCGGCCAAAGCTTCGCCCATCCGGCGGTGAGCCTTGCCCAAAGCCTTGATTTCACCGCTTTCACCGCGCATCCACAAACCCGGGCGGCCTTCCGCGCCAGCCCCGCCCGCAGCTACCTGACCGACCGCTTCGGTCAGGAACGCGCCTCGGCCTATGTGCGGCTCGAACATCTGGCAGAAGACCTTGCCCCGGTCGAAGCACATCTGGGCTTCCGCCTTGGCCCCCTCCCCCAAACCAATGAAAGCAGCCGCGCCAAAGACTGGCGCGGCTATTTCAACAATGAGACCGCCGCCATGGTCGCCACCGACAGCGCCGAGGATATCGCCCGCTTCGGCTATTGCTTCGATCCCTGAGCCGCTTTCATCTTGGCAAAAATATCCCGCGGGGGTCCGGGGGCGCGAAGCCCCCGGTGCCACCTCAGGCCGCCTGGGCGGTGGCGCCGGGATAGAAGCTCTGCCCCTTCGCCGCCATGTCCCGCAGCAGTTTCGGCGCCGCGAAGCGCGCGCCGAAACGCTCGGTCAGCACGTCACAGATCTCGACGGCGCGCGCAGCGCCAAGGATGTCCAGCCAGCCGAACGGCCCGCCCGACCAGGGCGCAAAGCCCCAACCGAGGATCGCCCCCACATCGCCCTCGCGGATGTCGGTCAGCACGCCTTCCTCCAGCGCCCGCACAGCTTCCAGCACCTGCGCCATCAGCAGACGATGCTGCACCTCGGCCAGTTCCGGCTGGGCTTCCGCCACCGGATAGCACGCTTCCAGCCCGTCCCACAGGCCCAGACGCTCGCCCTTGTCAGAATAGGCGTAGAAGCCCGCATTGGCCTTGCGCCCCATGCGGCCCTGATCAGCCATCCAGAAGATCACCTCGTCCACCGCCCCGTCGGGATAGGCGTCGCCCATCGCCGCCTTCGTCGCCTTGGCAATCTTCACCCCCAGATCAATCGAAGTCTCGTCCACCAGTTGCAGCGGCCCCAGCGGCATGCCGACGAGCTTTGCCGCATTCTCCACCAGCGCCGGTTCCACCCCTTCGGCCACCATGCGGATGCCTTCGTTGATATAGGGGATGATGCAGCGGTTGGCGTAGAAGAAGCGCGCGTCATTCACCACGATCGGGGTCTTGCGGATCTGGCGCACGAAATCCAGCGCCTTGGCCACGGCGCGGTCACCCGTCGCCTTGCCGCGGATGATCTCGACGAGCATCATCTTGTCGACGGGCGAGAAGAAATGGATGCCGATGAACTGTTCCGGCCGCTGGCTGGCCTTGGCCAGCGACGTGATCGGCAGGGTGGAGGTATTGGTGGCAAAGATACAATCGGCACCAACGACGGCCTCGACCTTCGCGGTGACCTCGGCCTTGACCTTCGGATCTTCGAACACGGCCTCCACGATCAGGTCGCAGCCCGCAAGCGCCGCATAATCGGCTGTGGCGGTGATGCGGCCCAGCACTTCGGCCTTTTTCTCGGCGGTGACCTTGCCACGCTTCATGCCCTTGTCGAGCAGGCTTTCCGAATGGGCGCGGCCCCGATCGGCCGCCTCTTGCGTCGCGTCGATCAGCACGACTTCGATGCCGGCATTGGCGGCGACATAGGCGATGCCCGCCCCCATCATGCCCGCACCGATCACACCGAGCTTCGCCACCTTCTGATCCGGCACCTGCGGGCGGTTGGCGCCTTTCTCCAGCGCCTCCTTGTTGATGAACAGGCTGCGGATCATCGCGGTGGCCGAGGGGTTCATCAGCACAGAGGTGAACTGCCGCGCCTCGATTTTCAGCGCGGTGTCAAAGGGCACCAACGCGCCTTCATAAACCGCGCTCAGAAGCGCCTTGGCTGCCGGGTAAACGCCTTGGGTCTTGCCGTTCACCATGGCCGAGGCGCCGACGAAGGTCATGAATCCCTGCGCGCTGTAGGGCGCACCGCCGGGCATCTTGTAGCCCTTGGCATCCCAGGGTTTCACCAGATCGGCGTCGGTCGCGTTCAGCACCCAGTCCTTCGCGCGGGCGAGCAGTTCCTCGGGCGCGACCACCTCGTCCACGATCCCGGCGGCCTTGGCCTTCTTCGGATCGCTCAGCTTGCCTTCCAGCAGGAAGGGCGCCGCGATCATGGCGCCCATCTTGCGCACCAGCCGCGTGGTGCCACCGGCGCCGGGGAAGATGCCGACCATGATTTCCGGCAGGCCGATCTTGGCCTTCGGATTGTCGGCGGCGAAGATACGGTGGCAGGACAGCGGCAGTTCCAGCCCAATGCCCAGCGCCGTGCCCGGCAGCGCCGCCGCGATGGGCTTGCCGCCCTTCAGCGTCTTGGGGTCCATCCCCGCACGCTCGATCTTGCGCAGGATGCCGTGCATGTTCATCACGCCGTCAAAGATCGCCTGTGCGCCCCCGGCCCGCATCCCGGCGATGACATTCAGATCCATCCCCCCGGCGAAATCCTTCTTGCCGGAGGTGATGACGATCCCCTTCACGCCCGGATCGGCAAGGGCAGCATCGACGAGGGCATTCAGCTCGGCGAAGCCCTCCATCGACATGACGTTCATGCTTTTGCCCGGAACGTCCCAGGTGATGACGGCAACGCCGTCGCTGTCGGTCGTGCTGGTGAAATCGGTCATCGTGTTCCTCCTCTCGGGCCGCAGGACCCGGGGCTTCGCGCCCCCGGACCCCCGCGGGATATTTTTGCCAGGGTAAATGGCAGGGGTGTCACCAGGGCGTGCCGTCGCGGTGCAGATAACGGCGGGCGCTGCCCTGTTTGTGGGTGATCAGGTCATGGTCGGTGTAGTGGATGACATCGGCCTCATTGCGGGTGCCGATGACGAGGTAGCGCGCGGGCGCGTCGGACCGGTTGTCGAGCCGGTGCCCCACGGGCTGCCCCGCGGGCCAGCAGGCGGCGTCCCCGGCCCGCAGCAGGGTTTCGCTGTCCTCGACCAGCACCACCTCCCCCGCAAGCATCAGGATCATCTCGTCCTCGGCCTCGTGCCAGTGGCGGCGGCCGGAGGTTGAGCCGGGCGGCAGTTCCTCGATGAAGGCGCCGAACTGCGTGAGACCGCCGGGATCGGACAGCAACTGATAGCGATAGGGACCGATGCCGCCGCCCAGAACCGGATGAACGGTGTCGTCTTCGGTCACGAAAGCGGGCAGATCGACCTTTGGCATCAGCGCGGCCCCGTCCAGTCGGTGCCGTCACGGTAGGTGAAGCGCGCCTGACCGCCTTCCATTTCCACCCGCAGGTCGACATCGGAATAGGTGGCAACCTCGCGCGGGGCCTTGGTGCCCACCACGAGGAAGCGCGCCACCACATCGCTGCGGTTGATGAAATGGTGCCCGTCCGGTGTATTTGCCGGGAAGGCCGCGCAATCGCCCGGCCGCATCACGGTTTCGCCCGCGTCCTCGACCAGCACGCATTCGCCTTCCGTCACCATCACGAATTCATCCTCGTTCAGGTGCCAGTGCCGCAACGAGGACAACGCGCCGGGTTCCAGCGTCACAAGATTGACACCGAACTGGGTCAGCCCGCCCGCCTGCCCCAGCCGCAGGCTGGAGCGGCCCTGCATCATGGACGCATAGGGCTCGGGGTAAATCGAGCCGGTTTTGAGGGGCACCTGCGACAGGTCGAGCTTCGGCATCACACCCTCTCGATGATCGTGGCGGCCCCCATGCCGCTGGCGATGCAGAGCGTGGCGAGGCCGGTGGATTTGCCGGTGCGTTCCAGCTCGTCCAGCAGGGTGCCGATGATGATGGCGCCGGTCGCGCCCAGCGGATGCCCCATGGCGATGGAGCCGCCGTTCGGATTCACCTTTGCCGGATCCACATTGAACGCCTGCATGAAGCGCAGCACGACGCTGGCAAACGCCTCGTTCACCTCGAAAAGGTCGATATCCGAGATGGACATGCCGCTGTCCCTCAGGATCTTTTCCGTGACCGGAACCGGGCCGGTGAGCATGATCGTCGGGTCGGTGCCGATCTTTGCGGTGGCACGGATGCGGGCGCGGGGTTTCAGCCCGTGGGCCTTGCCGAAATCGGCATTGCCGATCAGCACCGCGGCGGAACCATCGACGATGCCCGAGGAATTGCCCGCGTGGTGGATATGGGTAATCCGCTCCAGATGCGGGTATTTCATCAGGGCGATCTTGTCGAAACCCGGCATGACCTCGCCCATATCCCTGAAGCTGGCCTTCAGTGCGCCCAGCGTCTGCATGTCGGTGCCGGGGCGCATGTATTCGTCATGGTCGAGGATGGTCAGGCCATTGCGGTCGGTCACCGGCACGATGGAGCGCGCGAAGCGGTTGTCCGCCCAGGCCGCAGCGGCGCGGCGCTGACTTTCCACCGCCAGCGCATCGGCCTGATCGCGGGTGAAGCCGTATTCGGTGGCGATGATGTCGGCCGAAATGCCCTGCGGCACGAAATAGGTCTTCATGGCAAGCGAGGGGTCCACCGCGATCGCGGCGCCGTCACTGCCCATGGCGACACGGCCCATCATCTCCACCCCGCCCGCGATGTAGGCGGCGCCTGCGCCGCCCTTCACCTGATTGGCGGCAAGGTTCACCGCCTCCATTCCGCTGGCGCAAAAGCGGTTGATGGCAAGGCCGGGGATTGACTCGTCAAGGTCCGAGGCCAGCACGGCAGATCGCGCAAGGCAGCCGCCCTGCTCGCCCACCTGGGTGACGTTGCCCCAGATGACATCCTCGACGGCATGTCCCTCCAGCCCGTTGCGGTTGCGGATCGCGTTCAGCATCTGGGCCGACAGCGCGACCGATGTCACCTCGTGCAGCGCGCCGTCCGGGCGCCCCTTGCCGCGCGGGCTGCGGATCGCGTCATAGATGAAAGCCTCGGTCATGATCTCCTCCGGTATCTGACGGGCGTCCGGGCAAAGACTTGCCCCGACGCTGCTTTAGGGAAACCCTAGCAGGGCCTTCCCCATCATGTGTAAATGCCGTCACGTCGCGAAAAGATTGACGTGCATATCACGTCGCGTCACTTTGCAGCGCGGTCCGACGGATGGCCAGGCATCAGGTCATAGGGATGCTTCCAGCCCGGCAGCGCGGCGATATTCTCCAGCCAGCGGTCGATATTCGGTCGTGCCTTGCGGTCAAAGCCGAAGGGTTCGGGGTAGTAAAGGTAACCGCAGCAGGCGAAATCGGCGATGGAGGGGGCGTCCCCCACCATCCAGTCGCGCCCGGCCAGATGCCGGTCAAGCGTGCCCAGCGCGGTCTGCACCCGCATGGAAAGCCAGTCAATTGCCGGCTGCGGCCGTTTCTCCGCAGGGACAAAGTTCATCAGAAACCGCAACCCGCCCTGCTGGCCCGAGCCCTTCTGGGCGTCCCAGAACAGCCAGCGCAGCACCTCGTTGCGGTCGCCGCCCAGAAATTTCCCTGTCCGCTCTGCCACATGCAGCTGGATGACGCAGGATTGCGTGAGGGTCAGATCGCCCTCCACCAGCACCGGCGCCTCGCCCATTTCATTCAGCGCCAGAAATTCCGGCGTGCGTGAGGCGCCGTTAAAGAAATCGACATAGACGGGCTGCCAGTCATAGCCCGAAAGCTGCATCGTCAGCGCCGCCTTGTAGGCATTGCCGCTTTCGCCAAAGCAGTAAAGTTGCGCGGTCATCCTGATCCTCCTGCCTGATTCCATGAGGGAATCGCCCCGCTGCGGGGCGCGCAGGGCCAGTTAAGCAGGCAGAGAGCAGGGAGGCGAGGAGTCAATCCGCACGAAACCGCGACCCGCGCCGACGGGCCTGAAGGATTTGAAATTTTCAGGAAGATGGTGGGCGACCCTGGAATCGAACCAGGCACGAGTCGCCTCGGCGGAGTTACAGTCCGCTGCCGCACCTTGCAGCACGTCGCCCACTGGCGGCGGATGTATCCAAGGGGGCGGGGGGCGTCAAGAGCGAATTCGCGGGTTTTTCACTTGCGCCCCCGCGCGGCCCCTGCGCATTCTGCCCGCCTGAAATCGAGGGACACGAAAGATGAGCGGCGGAGCCAAGAAACCGGCCTGGGTAATCGACAAGGAACGCGCGAAACGCGCGGCGGCCAGCGAAACCGTCTGGCTGTTCGGCCTGCACGCGGTGCGCGACGCGCTGCTCAATCCCCGGCGCGAGAAACTGCGGCTGGTGCTGACGAAGAACGCCTATGACAAGCTGGCCGATGCGGTGGCGGAGGCCGGGATCGAGCCGGACATCGTCGATCCGCGCAAATTCAGCGTGCCGATCGACGAAGGCTCGGTCCATCAGGGCGCCGCGCTGGAGGTGAAGCCGCTGAACTGGGGCAAGCTGGCGGATGTGGCGATTTCGGGTGAAGGGGCGCCGCTGGTCGTGCTGCTGGACCGGGTGACCGACCCGCATAACGTGGGGGCGGTGCTGCGTTCGGCCGAGGTGTTCGGCGCGCGGGCGGTGATCGCGCCGCGCCACCATTCGGCGCCGGAAACCGGCGCACTGGCCAAGACTGCCAGCGGGGCGCTGGAACGTCAGCCCTATCTGCGCGTGACCAATCTGTCGGATGCGATGGTGGAGCTCCGCGATATGGGCTTCGTGCTTCTGGGGCTGGATGGTGAGTCGGAAACCCCGATTGATCAGGCGGTGGCCGAGGCAGGCAGCCGCCCCATCGCGCTGGTTATGGGGGCCGAAGGGCCGGGCCTGCGCGAGAAGACCCGCGAGACCTGCGACCGGCTCGTGCGCATCCCCTATGCCGGAGGGTTCGGGTCGCTGAACGTCTCCAACGCCGCCGCTGTCGCGCTTTATGCCGTCAACCGCCGTTGATTTTCACGCTTTTGCGACTGGCCCTTTAATGGTTCGGCAACCCACCCATATCATTCTCACAAGGAGCGGGTCAGGAACTCCCGTCCCTTCCCTTACTGTCCCTCGTTCCACACCTGGCGCCCGGGCCCTCTGTCCCGGGCGCTTTTTTGTCTGAGGCCCGCCATGACCGAACCCACCGATGCCGATATTCGCGAAATCCTGACTGAAACGAAGGTGATTGCGCTGGTGGGCTGGTCGCCCAAACCCGACCGGCCGAGCCACGGCGTCGCGCGCTTCCTGAAAGACCGGGGCTATCGGGTGATCCCCGTCAATCCGGGCCATGCCGGAGAACAGGCGCTGGGGGAAACCGTACGCGCCTCGCTGTCGGAAATCGACATCCCGGTGGACATGGTCGACATCTTTCGCCGGGCGGAGGATGTGCCCCCCGTGGTGGCCGAGGCGCTGGCGCATCTGCCGGGCCTTAAAACCGTGTGGATGCAACTGGGTATCCGCAATGATCCGGCGGCCGAAACTGCCCGCGCCGCCGGGGTGAAGGTGGTGCAGGACCGCTGCCCCGCCATCGAAATCCCGCGCCTCGGTCTGTGACGGCTCAGTTCAGCGCGAGGCACTCGCCGCCGCGATGGCAGGTCAGCAGGCGATGCAGATCGTCCTTTGACGGCTGCGCGATCAGCATGTCGCCGCAGAGCGTTTCAAACAGCACCAGCCGGTCATCTTTCTTCTGCACGAAGATCAGCTGTTCGCCCCAGGGCACATAACTGGCATCGCAGGCGGGCTCGGCCGTCAGGCAATGGCGCACCAGCGTGATCTGGCCGGTGAACGCAGTGCCGAAGCCGCTGGTCCCCAGTTGTTTGCCGGTAAAATTCAGCACCGGGCCGGTCTTGCCCTGCCTCACCGGCGCCTGATCGAACTGGCCCAGCAAGACGACATAGTCCTCCTTCGCCTTACGCGCGGTTTCATAGGCGTGCACCGCATCGGGGATCAGGCAGGACAAAGCCATGGCACCCTGCGGCAGGATCATCAGACCCAGAACGGCCGCCAGCCTCGCAATACGCATCTTTTGCTCCTTCCATTTCCCCACAGGACGCAGATCATTGAGCGTTCCTTGGTGTCAGCCCGCCGTTTCCAGCACCTCGGCCAGTGACAGGCCCAGATCGGCGAAGCGCTCCATCTCCCCCACGGACCACAGATCGGAGCGCAACCGCAGGCGCAGGCCGCCGGGGCCAAGGATCACGATGGGGAATTGCCGCTCTGCCGGGTGATCGCGCCGCCAGGCCGCCAGCAGCGGGTGCAGCCGGGTCGCATCCGGCAGGGGCACGCTTTCACTGGAACTGAACACCGTGCCCCCGAAGCCGGTTGCCTCCGGGCGTGGCACCAATGGCCCCATTTCACCTGCTGTCAACAGGGACATGGCGGCGGCCCCGCCCGTCAGCCGCGCGGCCAGCGCCGCCTCTGCGCCGTCCAGCGTCGGGCCGATGACCACATGCCCCGGCCATGGCACACCCGGCGCCTCGAACTCGGTCGCAAAGACCGATGTGCCGGTTTCACCCTGAACATAGCGCCGGGTCTCTGCCCTCCAGCCGGGACCGGACAGCCGCAGCTTACGGGCCTTTCCGCCGGTTTCCTCGACCAGCGCCGCCTGCCAGCCACGCCGCGTGGCCAGCGCCGCCGCCCCCTTGCGCAGCCTCGCACTTCCCCGTCCCGCCGTTAGCAGCAGGATCGCACCAAAGGCGACAATGATCAGCGCCAGCGCCACCAACCCGAGGGCATCCATGCCCGGTTCCGCTTCCATGATGCCCCCCGGCACCGGGACAGGCGCCTGATCCCTATTCTGTAACCGGATCAGCGTAAGCCGCCCCTTGCCTGGAGTGCAAGCGCGACGCGCTGGCCCGGGCGCGGCGGTCGTGCTAACCACAGGCAAAGTGCGAAGGAACAGCCCATGTCCGACAGGTCTTACCGTTTCACCCATGCGATCACCCGCAAGCCTGCCGCCTCGATCATCGCGGGTCTGCGCGCGGTGGATACCGGCACGCCCGACCTTGCCACGATGCAGGCTCATCACGCCGATTACATCGCGACCCTGCGCGAAACCGGCGCCACGGTGATCGAGCTTGAGGCGCTGGAGGCCTATCCCGACAGCGTGTTCGTGGAAGATACCGCGCTTTGCCTGCCTTCCGGCGCCGTCGTGATGCGCCCCGGCGCCCCCTCGCGCCTGGGCGAAGCCGCCGAGATGGCGCCGCATCTGGCCGCCCTTTACGGCGACATCCGCCGCATCGAGGGCGCGGACAGCTTCATCGAAGGCGGCGACATCCTGATGACCGAGACGGAAATCCTCGTCGGGCGGTCGGCCCGCACCAATGCGGCAGGCATCGCCGAACTGGCCCGCCTGACCGCCGATTGGGGCGAGGTCGTGCGCGAGGTCCATACGCCCCCCGGCGTACTGCATTTCAAGACCGACTGTTCGCTGCTGGATGCTGAAACCATCCTGTCGACCACGCGCCTTTCGGCCTCCGGCTGTTTCAAGGGCTATCGTCTGATCGACGTGGCCGAGGGTGAGGAAGCGGCCGCCAACACCATCCGCTTCAACGATCTGGTGCTGATGCCCGCAGGCTTCCCCCGTACCCGCGACCGGCTGGTGCAGGCGGGTTACGATGTGCGCGAGATCGGCAACAGCGAATGCGCCAAACTCGACGGCGGGATGTCCTGCCTCAGCCTGCGTTTCACGCCGAAGCCCTAAGGCATCAGCACCGCCGCACGTTCATAAGTGGCACTGTCGGCGGTGCCGTCGTCATAAACGACCATCACATCCACCCGCTGCACTGATCCTGCCGGCAGCACCGCATAGGGCAGCCGGTCGGCCCCGATGGCATTGGGCTGCGCCGTGCCCTCGCGGCAGGGCTCCATCGCCCAGTCGGTCAGCGGGCCGCCGTTGATGGCATAAACCACCCGGTCCAGCCCGCAGCGCCAGCTTTCCAGATGGGTGAAATACAGAAGATCCTGCCCATCGTAATCACGCAGGGCAATCCAGTTGCCCCTGGTAGCCTGTAGGATCGGCCGTACCTCGGCCGCCGTGGTCATCTGCTGGGCGAACACCGGGGTGGCCGCCAGAAAAACAAACGGAAGAACGATCCGCAACATGATGAAAACCCTTTCAAAACGAAGATTTTGACGCCCGCGCACCTGTTCTGTAGGGTGGCCGGGCAAAACCAGACGAGTATCCGCATCATGGCAAAGGTTCCCGGCGCGGGGCAATCCTTCAATATTCTCGCCATCATGCAGGCGGGACGCCTGCAATATGAGGCCGTGTTGCTTGCGGCCTCCTTGCGCCACTGCAACCCCGGCTTCCGGGGCCAGCTGTTTCTGGCAGAGCCGCAGCCCGGCCCGCGCTGGCAGGAGGATCCGCGCGTGACCAACAGCGCCGTGCGCGAGCTTCTGGCCGAACTGGGCGCAGTGTTCCTGCCCTTTGAAAACAAGGTGTTCGGCCAGTCCTACCCCTATGGCAACAAGATCGAGGCGCTGACCGCGCTGCCGGACGAACCATTCCTGTTTCTGGATACCGACACGCTGATCACCGGCAGCTTCGACACCGTTGGGTTCGATTTCACCCGCCCTTCGGCCTCGATGCGTCGGGAGGGCACATGGCCCGAGCTGGAGCTTTACGGCCCCGGTTATGCCGCCACCTGGAAATCGTTGTATGACCGTTTCGGGCTGGAGTTCGACAGCACGCTGGACCTGAGCCAGCCAGACGAATACTGGCAGCGCTACCTCTATTTCAACGCGGGCTGGTTCTTCCATCAAAGCCCGCAGGCTTTCGGGCAGCGTTTTCTGGATTACGCACGCGAAATCCGCGACAACCGTCCCGATGCGCTGGTCTGTCAGACGCTGGACCCCTGGCTGGACCAGATCGCGCTGCCGTTGGTCATCCATTCCTTCGGGGGTGGCCGTCCGGGGCCGGAGCTGGCGGGGCTGGATGGCGATGTGACCTGCCACTATCGCACCCTGCCCCTGCTCTATGCCCGCGAAAGTGACCACGCCGTCGCGGTGCTGGAGGAGGTGTGCAACCAGAAGCCAGTGAAAAAGGTCTTGCGGGAGTATGAAGCCTTCCGGCGCATGGTGTTCCAGCCCAAGGGCCGCAAGGCACGCGCGCTGTTTGACCGCAGCGACCTGCCTCACCGCGAGCATGTGATCCGCAACACCCTGAAGCGGAACGGCTTCTGGTATCGCTGACACAGCAGATGGCACCGCCTCTCACCCCTGCCCTGCTGTCGCCGCTTGCGGCCTTTGCCACCGCGCATCTTGCGGGGGAACCTGCGCCGCTGCCCGATCTGCCGGCAGAGATCCGGGATCAGCGGCTGGTCCATCTGACCCTGCGCCGCAAGGGCAGCTTGCAAATGGCCTTCTGGGCGCAGGGCGCCGGGCTGGCTGACGCCCTTGCGCATGGTCTTGCGCAGGCCCGTGCCGCGCTGGCGGCGGGGCGCCGGTCGCCCCCCGACATGCTGCTGCTGGATATCACCGGGGCACCCGAGCCTCTGGACCCCGATGACCTGCGCCGGGGGCGCTGCAATGCGTTTCGCGGGATCTTTGGGATGGAATTGCGCGCGGCGGGGCGGCTGGCGCGGATCGCACCATCCCTGATGATCGCGCGCAATCTGACACCTGCGCGCGCGCTGGAACTTTTACAAGCGGACCTGTCCCAGCCGCCTGAGGCGCCGGTCGAGGCGCTGCGCCTTCCCGCCGTCCAGATTCTGCTGGAACTGCCGAAGGGCCGGGCAAGGCCACTGATGCGCGGGCAGCCAGTGGTGCCACAAGCGGCGATCACCCGTGCCAGGGTGGCGGAAATGGCCGCCTTGATGACCGGCTGGATGCAGCGCGGCGTATCACCTTCGGGCCGGGCGACCTACAAATACTGGCCCTCCTCGGGGCAGTATGCGCTGTCCAACAACATGATCCGACAGTTCATGGGCAGCGCCTGCCTTGCCCGCGCCGCCGCACGCCCCGAGGCACCTCAGGGGCTGGCCGAGGCGCGCGACCGCAACTTTGCCCATAACTTCCATCATTGGTATCGCGACGAGGGCGCCTTTGGCGTGATTGTCGAGGGTCCGAAGGTCAAGCTGGGGGCCGCTGCCGTCGCGCTGGGGGCCATCCTCGATCTGCCCGACCCTGCGGCCTATGCCACCGAGCTGCGGGGGCTCGCCGCCTTTCTGACGGCGATGCAGCACCCGGAGGGCCGGTTCACCTGCTTCCTGCGCCCGCCGGGGCGTGAGGATGATTGTCAGAATTTCTACCCCGGCGAGGCGTTGCTGGCGCTGATGCGGCTATACCGTCATACCGGCGATCCTGCCCTGCTGGATCAGGTCGCGCGTGGCTTCGCCCATTATCGCGACTGGCATCGCGCGCAGCCGAACCCGGCTTTCGTACCCTGGCACAGCATGGCGCTGGCGCTTTATCACGCCGAAACCGGCGACGCCGCCGCCGCTGCTTTCGTGTTCGAGATGAACGACTGGCTTCTGGGCATGCAGCAGGGCGATGAGGCCCCCACCGATGTGCAGGGCGAGTTCTTCGACCCTGCCCGGCCGGAGTTCGGCCCCCCCCATGCCTCTGCCACAGGCGTGTATCTGGAAGGGCTGGTCGAGGCTTTCGCGCTGGCGCGCGCCCTGGGTGACCGCGACAGGGAAAGCCGCTATCGCCGCGCCATCCTGCGCGGGTTGCGATCACTGCGCCAGCTACAGTTCCGCCATGCCAGCGACATGGGCTATATCACCCGCCGCAGCGCGGTTCTGGGCGGACTGCGGTCCTCGGCCTTCGACAATACGCTGCGCATCGACAATGTGCAGCATGGGCTGATGGCGATTTTCCGCATTCTCGACCTGTTTTCGGATGCGGATTATCGAATGTGACCCCGCCGGCCCGATCCTCCGTTGCCTGCCGCGCGGCTGTCCCCTAACCTCCGCCGCGACTGCATACCGGGGAGGAGACCCATGACCGACAAACCGCTCGGCTTCGATACGCTTGCCATTCATGCCGGCGCCAAGCCCGATCCCGCCACCGGGGCGCGGCAGGTGCCGATCTATCAGACCACCGCCTATGTGTTCAAAGACGCCGACCATGCTGCACGGCTCTTCAACCTTCAGGAAGTGGGTTACATCTATTCCCGCCTGACCAACCCGACCGTGATGGCGCTGGCCGAACGCGTGGCGGCGCTGGAAGGCGGCGCGGGCGCGATCTGCTGCTCCTCCGGCCATGCGGCGCAGATCATGGCGCTGTTCCCGCTGATGGGGCCGGGACGCAACATCATCGCCTCCACCCGGCTTTACGGCGGCACGATCACCCAGTTCAGCCAGACCATCAAGCGTTTCGGCTGGTCCTGCAAATTCGTCGATTTCGACGATCTGGCGGCGCTGCGTGCGGCAGTTGACGACGACACCCGCGCCATCTTCTGCGAAACCATCGCCAACCCCGGTGGCTATATCACCGATCTGGACGCCATCGCGGGTATCGCCAACGAGGTCGGCCTGCCGCTGATCGTCGACAACACCACCGCAACGCCCTGGCTGTGCAACCCGATCAAGCATGGCGCTACGCTGGTCGTGCATTCGGCCACCAAATACCTGACCGGCAATGGCACCGTCACCGGCGGCGTGGTGGTGGATTCGGGCAAGTTCGACTGGTCGGCCAGCGGCAAGTTCCCATCGCTGTCGGAACCGGAGCCCGCCTATCACGGGCTTGCCTTTCACCCGGCGCTGGGGCCGATGGCCTTCACCTTCCACTCCATCGCCGTCGGCCTGCGCGATCTGGGCATGACGATGAACCCGCAGGGTGCGCATTACACGCTGATGGGGATCGAGACGCTGGGCCTGCGCATGCTGCGCCATGTCGAAAACGCCCGCACCGTCGCCGAATGGCTGGAGGCCGATCCGCGGGTCGAAGCCGTGACCTGGGCCGGGCTGAAATCCTCGCCCTGGTATGACCGCGTGGCGCGGATCGTGCCCAAAGGGGCCGGGGCATTGTTCACCGTCGCGGTGAAGGGCGGTTACGAAGCCTGCGTGAAGCTGGTGGATAACCTCAAGCTGTTCAGCCATGTCGCCAACCTTGGCGACACCCGTTCGCTGATCATCCACCCGGCCTCGACCACGCACCGCCAGCTGGACGAGGCGGCGCAGGTTCGTGCCGGGGCGGCACCGAATGTGGTGCGCATTTCCATCGGGATCGAGGATGCCGCCGATCTGATCGCCGATCTGGATCAGGCGCTGAGCGCCGCAACTGCCTGAAACAAAAAGGGGCGCCACCGGGCGCCCCTTTCAATTTTACTGGCCGATTTCCCAGACGATCGTCACCTGCATCGCGGTTTCGACCTCACCTCCGGCCATCGGCACCGGGGCCGCCTCGGCCGCCATGCGGAACATCGGCGCCGGGTAATTGCCGCCGCCACCGCCTTCGGTGATCGTCACGATGGGACCAAGCGTCACACCCGCAGCCTCGGCCAGAACGGCAGCCCGCGCCTTTGCGTCGGCGACCGCACGCTTGCGCGCCTCGGCCTCGACCGGGGAGGGATCGGCCAGACCGAAATTCACCCCGTTCAGTGTATTGGCGCCGTCCTTCACGGCCGCATCCAGCACATTGCCAAGACCATCCAGCGCGCGCACCCGCACGGTCAGCATGTTGGAGGCGATATAGCCGGAAATCCGCGACCCGCCGGTCGAACTGTCATTCTGCCAGTTCGGGTTCAGCGACAGCCCCGAGGTCTGAAGATCGCCGGGGGCGATTCCCGCCTGGGTCAGCCGCGCCATGACCGCCGCCAGCGCGGTCGAATTTGCCGCCAGCGCCTCGGCTGCGGTCTTGCCTTCGGTGGTTACACCGAGGCTGACGCTGGCCATGTCAGGCGCCTGCGCCACACGCCCTTCGCCGGTAACGGTCAGCGTCGCCGGGGCAGCCGCGGCAAAGCCGGCAAAACCGGCCACCATGGCAGCCGCCAGAAGGGTCGAACGGAAAGCTTGCATCGTGATCTCCTTGTCCTGATGCGACATTCGCCTGTTATGACGTCCGGCAAAAGCCGATCCTTGGCGTTCACGGGGGTGTTTTTCTTTCATTCGGCGGAAAGCTGCTATAGTGACTTCGGCGGGCGGCGGCTGCGACTCCCCGCATCCTGCCAAGAGTGCTAGACCTCGTGCAATGAAACCAAATTTCGCCCTGAACTTCTCTGACGACGGCATCAGCCTGCTGCATCGCACCGCGCGCGGCTGGCTGGAAGTGGGCTCCACCGCGCTGGACGCGCCCGATCTCGGCGAAGCACTGAATTACCTGCGCCGTTCGGCGCTGGGGCTTGCCCCGCATGGCGTGACCTCCAAGCTGGTCATTCCCAATTCGCAGATCCTCTATACCGAGGTGGATGCTCCCGGCCCGGATGATGCGCACCGGCTGCAACAGATCCGCCGCGCGCTGGAAGGGGTGACGCCCTATGCCGTCGACGATCTGGCCTTTGACTGGTCGGGGGACGGCCCGCGCGTTCAGGTCGCCGTGATCGCGCGCGAAACGCTGCAAGAGGCGGAAGGCTTCGCCGCTGAATACAGGTTCAACCCGGTGTCCTTTGTCGCCATCCCGGACGAAGGCCGCTTTACCGGCGAGCCGTGGTTCGGCCCCTCGTCCATCGCCCCCGAGGTCTTGCCACAGGGCGAAAGCGTGGAACGCGACGCCGAGCCGGTGCTGATGATCAGCCGGGAAACCCGCACGGCCGAAGCCCGGCATGAGGCTACCAGTCCGCCGGAGCCCACTGTTTCGGCAGCGCCCGAGCCCGCCCCCGTGCCGGAGCCCGAGGTTGAGCCCGTGCCAGAACCGGCCCCGGTCGAACCGCCTGCGCCTGTGCCCGCACCTGTCGAGGAGCCTGCCCCCGCACCGGAGCCGGAAATCCCCGAGCCGGCACCCACTCCTGCGGAACCGGAGCAGCCGGAACCCGAGGCCCCGCAGCCGGACCTGCCGGAACCCGCCCCGGACCTGCCTCCCGAACTGCCGGAACCGGAGCCGGAACCCGATCTGCCGCCCGCAGAGCCGGAACTGCCCGAACCTGCCGAGCCGGAAATCCCGCTGCCGGAATGGGAACCGGAGGTCGAACTGACAGCGGTTCAGGAGGTCGTGGCTGCGGCATACGAGGCCGCGCAGCACGAAGCTGCGCCTCCACCCGCCGAGGTTGCGCAACAGCCCGAGCTGGATTTTTCGCCGCCACCCGCTGCGCCTGCCCCGCCGCCGCAGCAGGTGGCGGCGGAAAGCGTGCCCGAAGCGCCCTTCATCAGCATCGACATGGAGGAAGCCGAGGAACTGCCGGCCCGCCGCCGTGCCGAGCCGCCACTCGCGCGCAGCCCTGAGGTGATTCCGCCGGTTGCGCCGGGCAAGCGGAGCACTGGGCGCCGCGTGGCCGATCCGGGTCTGCCGGAAGAACCCCCGGCCTTCGCCTCGCGCCGCGCCGCCGGGCAAGAGCCGCCCGTGTCTGCCGAAGCCCCCAAGCTTTCCGTGACCAACGTCACAGCCCGGCGCAAGGCGCCTGCCGCACCGCTCAGCCCGCCGCCGCTGGCCAGCACGGCCGCCGAGGCCCGGAGCTATGCGCCGCCCGCCGAGGACACCGCAACCGAGGATGATGTGCCGCCGCCGCTGGCCCCCGCGCTTCAGGCGCGTCTGGCAGCGCAACGCGCCGCGCCCGTCGCAAGCCGTCCGCCCCGGACTGAGGCCGCCAAGCCTGCCGTCGCCAGGGATGCCGCGGCCAAGGCAGCAAAATCTCTTGGCGGGATGGTGACGGCCCCTGGCATTCCTGGCCTGGCAGCCGGACGCAAGGCAAAGCCCGCGCGCCAGATGTCGCCGCAGGCTGCGGCAGAAACGCTGGTCGCCCCGCCGCCGGGTGCGGTGGGAGAGCCGCCTTTCGGCATAGGCCGCCCGGCACGGCGCGGCAAGCCGCGGTTCCTCGGGCTGATCCTTACGGCGGCGCTCCTGCTGCTGCTGGGCCTGATCGCCGCATGGTCCAGTTTCTATCTGGCGCGTGGCGATGATACGGCCCCCGCCGAGGTTGCCGGCACGGATGGCACTCCGACGCTGGCCGCGCCCGAAAGCGGGGCCGATCCGGCTTTCGCCGAAGCCGCGCCGGAAGACACTCCGACGACCGAGGACGAGGCCGCCGCAGATGGTGTGCCCCTGCCCGAGGATGAGGCGGCTGCCGACGGGCAGGCCCTTGCCCCCGAAGCGGCGCCGGTCACCGAGCCTGCGCCCGAAGCCGCCTCGGGCACCGGCGCCGCCCCGGTGCCCCTGCCGGGCAGCCAGGATGAAATCATCCTGTCCACCATGGATAACCCGCCCGAGGCACTGGATGCGCTGGCACTTGAGGCGCCACAAACCACCGCTGATGCCGGGCCGGTTGCCCCTGCGCCGCCACCGCCCTTTGGCACGCAATATGAATTTGGCGCCGACGGGCTGATCAAGCCCACGGCGGAAGGCATCGTGACGCCGGATGGCGTGCGGCTTGTCGCCGGGTCGCCCCCGCGTGTGCCACCAACCCGCCCCGAGAGCATCGCGACGCAGGCCGCTGCGGCTCAGGCAGCGGCCGCACCTGCGGCAGAAGCAACGCCCGCCGAACCGGCACCCGAAGCCGCAACGGCGACGACAGCCGAGCCACCGCCCGCCGCCGACCCGGCGCTGGAGGGGTTCCGCCCGAAACCGCGCCCGGAAGGGCTGGCCACTGCCGCGCCTGCGCAGGATGACGCCGCGCTGGATATTCCGGCGGATCAGCGCATGACCAGCCGCCGCCCGCGCGAACGCCCCGCAAGCATTGCTGCGCAGGTGGAACAGCGGCGGCTTGATGAGGAAGCCCGTCGCGTTGCCGAAGCCGCCTCGCTTTCCGCCGCTGCCGCAGCCGAAGCGCTTGCTGCGACCGCGACGCAAACCGAGACGCCCGCTGTTGCGGATCGTGGCCCGGTCAGCCCGCTGGCCGTTGCCATCTCGCGCCGTCCCGCTGCCCGCCCGAAAGACCTGAGCCGCGCCGTCGAGGCCGCAGTGGCCGCAGCCGCCCGCCCGGTGAAGGAAGCCCCGGCCAAGGAAGCGGAGCCCGAGCCGAAACGTGTGGCCCGCAGCGCCATTCCGGGTGAGGATGAAGAACCTGACAACGTTCCCGCCGCGCGCGCACCGAAGATCCCGACCAAAGCCTCGGTCGCCAAGAGCGCGACGTTCGTCAATGCGATCGACCTGCGCAAAACCAACCTGATCGGCGTCTATGGCACACCCGCCAAACGCTACGCACTGGTGCGCACCGGCTCCGGCAGCTACAAGAAGGTCCGCGTGGGAGATCGTGTGGACGGCGGCACCGTGGCCGCCATCACCGACAACGAACTGCGCTACAAAAAGGGCAGCCGGATGATCGCCCTGAAAATGCCGAAGGGCTAAGCTCTATTCTGCCGCGAGCACTCCGCGTTCGATCTGGTCCCGTTCGATGCTTTCGAACAGGGCCTTGAAATTGCCCTCGCCAAAACCCTCATCCCCCTTGCGCTGGATGAACTCAAAGAAGATCGGCCCGACCACGGTTTTCGAGAAAACCTGAAGCAGTATCTTGGTCCGGCCGCCATCCACCACGCCCTCGCCGTCAATCAGGATACCGTGACGAGCCATGCGGTCTATCGGTTCGCAATGGCCCGAAACCCGCGCGTGGCTGTCCTCGTAATAGGCCATCGGCGGCCTTGGCATGAAGCGCAGGCCGCGCGCGTGAATCTCGTCCGCCGCGTCATAGATCGCTTCGGTGCCGATGGCGATGTGCTGGATGCCCTCGCCGTTGTAGCGGCGCAGATATTCGACGATCTGCCCGGTCTCGCCCTTGTCCTCGTTGATCGGAATGCGGATGCGGCCGCAGGGCGATTGCATCGCCCGGCTGTAAAAGCCGGTCAGCTTGCCCTCGATGTCGAAAAAGCTGATCTGCCGGAAATTGAAATGCCGCCGGTAGAACGCGACCCAGGTTTCCGAATTTCCTTTGTGGACGTTGTGGGTCAGGTGATCGAGATAATAAAAGCCCACGCCTGCCGGACTGGCCTCGGCAATCCAGTCGAAATCCGCATAGGCGCCGCTATCGTCAACGAAATAGATCAGCGAGCCCCCGATCCCCACGATGGCCGGAAGATCCAGAGCACGGTCACCGGCGGTATAGGCGACGGCCCCCTGAGCAACCGCATGGGCCAGCGCCTGTGCCGCATCCACGACCCGCCACGCCATAGAAGGCGCGCAGGGTCCGTGTTCCCCGACAAAGCGGCGGGCATGGCTGCCTGGTTCGTCATTCAGCACATATGTCACATCACCCTGCTGCCAGAGTTCGATGGCCTTGTGCCGATGACGGGCGACGCAGGCAAAACCCATGCGCGAAAACACCACACGCAACTCATCCGGTGCCGGATGGGCAAATTCGATGAACTCTATGCCATTGGTTCCGGCGGGGTTTTCGGCAGTGATTTGCCCTGCCGGGGCGGAATGGGGGAACGGACCCAAGGGGCACCTCACACATTGACGCAAGGATGCCAGAATAAGGCCAAAATGTGCCTAAAAGGTGCCTCAAATGAGATCGCGGCGAGGAAAGACCGTTTCCCTCGCCGCAACATTTTCCAACAAGGTCAGAATGTTACCGTTGCAAATGCAACCTGGTTATTCCGCCGCCGACAGAACCCCACGCTCGATCTGATCGCGTTCGATGCTTTCGAACAGCGCCTTGAAATTGCCCTCGCCAAAGCCGTCATCGCCCTTGCGCTGGATGAATTCAAAGAAGATCGGACCGATCACGGTTTTCGAGAAAATCTGAAGCAGGATGCGGGTTTCGCCGCCATCCACCACGCCTTCACCGTCGATCAGGATGCCGTGCTTCGCCATCTCCTCCAGCGGTTCTTCATGGCCAATCACGCGGTCGCGCGACATCTCGTAATAGGACATCGGGGGCTTCGGCATGAATTTCAGCCCGCGATCCGCGATGGCATCGGTGGCGGCATAGATATCATCGGTACCAACGGCGATGTGCTGGATGCCCTCGCCGTTATAGCGCTTCAGATATTCGACGATCTGCCCCTTTTCGCCCCGGTCCTCGTTGATCGGGATACGGATGCGACCACAGACCGAGGTCAGCGCGCGGCTGTAGAGGCCGGTGAACTTGCCTTCGATGTCAAAGAAACGGATCTGCTTGAAGCCAAAGATGCGGCCGTAGAAATCGAACCAGACATCCATATTGCCCTTGTGGACGTTGTGGGTCAGGTGATCGAGGTAGTAGAAGCCCACGCCTTTCGGCTGTTCAGGCGTCAGGAAATCGAACTCCGCCCAGGCGCTGCCTTTGCGGTGGCCGTCGATAAAGTAGATCAGCGACCCGCCGATGCCGACAATCGCGGGCACATCCAGCGCCTTGTCGTCGGAGTCATGCGGCCTGGCGCCGCTTTTCACCGCATGGTCATAAGCGTGCTGCGCATCCACCACGCGCCAGCCCATTGAGGGGGCGCAGGGGCCGTGTTCCTCGACAAAGCGGCGGGCGTGACTTCCGGGTTCGTCGTTCAGGATATAGGTGATATCGCCCTGCTGCCACAGCTCAATCGCCTTCTGGCGATGGCGGGCGGTCAGGGTATAGCCCATGCGGCTGAACAGCGCGCGCAATTCCTCGGGTTGTGGATGGGCAAACTCGACGAAGGCAAAGCCCTCGGTTCCGGCCGGGTTTTCAGCCGAAATCACCGCCGGCGGGGCATTGTGCGGAAACGGACCCATCTTATCCTCCTGTTCGTTCGCGTTCCCGCATTATAGCGCGGAGGCTCCGCCGAATTTGCGCGAACTGGAGCGCATGTCTGGACATAAATGCGTAATTCACGCACGTTTAAAGAAAAACATACGGAAAACCCGCCATGCTGGATGAAACCGATTCCCGCCTTCTCGCCGCGCTGCAACGCGACGCCCATCTGACGGCCGAGGCATTGGGCCAGATGCTCAACCTCTCTCCCAGTCAGGCAGGGCGAAGACGGCAGCGGCTGGAGGCCGAGGGCTATATCACCGGCTATACCGCGCGGCTGGACCCGGCCCGCGTCGGTCTGGCGGTGCAGGCTTTCGTGCAGGTGCAGATGGCTGCGCATTCACCCGAGGCCGCGCGCGGCTTCGCCACGCTGATCGCCACCCTGCCCGAGGTGATCTCTGCCTGGACCCTGACCGGAGAGGCGGATTACCTGCTGCGGATCTGGTGCGCCGATCTGCCCGCACTCAATGACCTGATCCACCATCGTCTGCTGCCGCATCCCGCCGTGGCGCGCGTGCAAAGCCAGATCGTCATGGATCAGTTCAAGGCCGATGCACCGTTGCCCGTGCGCACCTGAGACACGGCATGTTACAAGTGCAGCGCAAAAGGTGAGCCAGCGCCCGTTGCCTCTGCCCCGCTGCCACCGGATAGTCGCGCCATGGAAAATCTGCTGCTACAAGCCACCTTCTATCTGGGCGCCGCCGTCCTGATCGTTCCGATTTCGGTACGGCTCGGGCTGGGGTCCGTTCTGGGCTATCTTGCGGCGGGCCTGCTGCTTGGCCCTGCCCTTGGTCTTGCCGGGTCCGAAACCCACGACCTGCAACATTTCACCGAATTCGGTGTGGTGCTGATGCTGTTCCTGATCGGGCTGGAACTGGAGCCGCGCACGCTGTGGGACATGCGGCACAAGTTGCTGGGCCTCGGTGGGCTTCAGGTCACGCTGACCTCGGCTCTGGTCGCGGCCCTGCTGCTGGCGATGGGAGAGCCGTGGCAGATCGCGGCAACGCTGGGCATGTTGTTTTCTTTGTCCTCGACGGCCATCGTGCTGCAATCCATGACCGAAAAGAACCTGCTGCGCACGGCGGGCGGACGCTCCACCTTCGCAGTGCTGCTGTCACAGGACATCGCGGTGGTGCCGATGCTGGCGCTGATCCCGCTGATGGCCCTGCGCAGCCCCGCGCACACGACCGAGGAGGGCGCCGCGCAGCCCATCATGTCGCTGGTCGAGGCGCTGCCCGGCTGGGCGGTCACCGGGCTGACGCTGGGCATCGTTGCGACCATCGTTCTCGTCGGGCATTTCCTGTCGCGCCCGGTTTTCCGCTTCATCCATGCCTCGCACCTGCCCGAGATGGGCACCTTCATCTCGTTGCTCATGGTCATCGGAATTGCCTTCCTGATGATGCTGGTCGGTCTGTCGCCTGCGTTGGGAAGCTTCATCGCCGGTGTCGTGCTGGCCAACTCGGAATTCCGGCACCAGATCGAGGCCGATATCAAACCCTTCAAGGGTATCCTGATGGGCCTGTTCTTCACCACTGTGGGCGTGAACATCGACACCGGCCTCCTGGCGGATCAGCCCTTGCGTATTCTGGCGCTGACCCTGCTTCTGATGCTGGCCAAGACGGCCGTGCTGTTCCTGCTGGCCACATTGTTCCGTCTGCGCGGCCGCGACCGCGTGCTGTTCACGCTGGCGCTGGCGCAAGCGGGCGAGTTCGGCTTTCTGATCGTCAGCTTCGCCTCGACCCAGGCGATCCTGCCGGAAATGGTGGCACAGCGCGCACTGCTGGTCATCAGCCTGTCGATGTTGCTGACCCCGCTGCTGTTCATCCTGCATGACCGGCTGGCGCGCCGCCCCCAGCGCGGTGGCGACCAGCCCGCCGACGAGATCGAGGAGAAAGGCACGGTCATCATCGCCGGGATCGGGCGCTTCGGGCAAGTGGTCAACCGCATGGCCCGCTCCGCAGGGCTGAGCACGGTGGTGCTGGATTCCGATGCAGCGGCCATCGAGCGGCTGCGCCGTTTCGGCATCAAGGGCTATTTCGGTGATCCTTCGCGCCCGGACCTGCTGCAAGCCGCCGGTCTGGCAGAGGCCGAGGTTCTGGTGGTCGCAGTCGACAGCCCGGAAAACGCCACAAGGATCGTGGAGTTCGCTCGTCGGCAAAGGCCCGACCTGCATATCGTTGCCCGCGCCTATGACCGGGTGCATGTCTACGAGCTGTTCCGTGCCGGGGCGAATGACATCCTGCGCGAAACCTTTGACAGTTCGGTCCGCGCAGGGCGCTATGTGCTGGAAAACATGGGCTTCACCGAATACGAGGCCGCGAAGCTGAGCCAGACCTATTACAAGGTTGACCGCGCCGCCCTGCGCGATCTGGCCGAGCTCTGGGTGCCGGGCCAGCCCATCCACCAGAATGAGGCCTATGTCGCCCGCGCCCGGCGGCTGGACGAGGATCTGCGCACGGCGCTGCTGGACGATCAGGACGACATCGCCGCCGACCGCGCCGCGCAATAGGGCGTTCGGGGCAAAGCGACGCCCCGAACCACCGCAGGCTCAGGCGTCGGACACACCGGCTTCGGCGAAGGTCGCCATGCCGGAATGGCAGGCAACTGCACCTTTCAGCACGCCGATGGCCAGCGCCGCCCCAGAACCTTCGCCCAGACGCAGGCCCAGCTCCAGCAGCGGCTGCTTGCCCAGCTTCGACAACAAGGCGCGATGCGCCGCCTCGGCACTCGCATGGCCCGCGATGCAGTGATCCAGCGCGCCTTCCGCCGCCTGCGCCAGCACGGCGGCGGCAGCGGTACAGATGAAGCCGTCAAGGATAACCGGAATACGCGCGTGATGCGCGCACGCGATGGCCCCCGCCATGGCGGCAATCTCGCGCCCGCCAAGGCAGCGCAGCACCTCCAGCGGCTCGCGGTCCGGATTCGTCACCAAGCCCTCGGCCACAACCTGCGTCTTGACCGACAGCCCCTTGTCATCGACGCCGGTGCCCCGCCCGGTCCATTCGCCGGGCGTCCCCCCGAACAGTGCGCAGGCAATGGCGGCGGCCGGGGTTGTATTGCCGATTCCCATCTCGCCCACCACCAGCAGATCGGCAGCCGCATCCACCGCCAGCCAGCCCGCCGCAAGGGCAGAGATCACCTCGGCTTCGGTCATCGCGGCGGTTTGCGTGAAATCGGCGGTCGGGCGATCCAGTTCCAGCGCCAGAACATCCATTGTGGCGCCGAAAGCCTTGGCAAGCTGGTTAATCGCCGCCCCGCCTGCCCGGAAATTCGCCACCATCTGCACCGTCACCTCGGCCGGAAAGGCCGAAACTCCACGGGCTGCGACGCCATGATTACCTGCAAAGACAATGACCTGCGGGTGTTCCAGCCGGGGCCGGGCATCGCCGCGCCAGCCCGCATACCAGATCGCCAGTTCCTCCAGCCGCCCCAGGGCGCCGGGCGGTTTGGTCAATTGCCCGTTGCGGGCCTGCGCTGCCGCGACCGCCGCCGCATCGGTGGCCGGAAGCGCCTGCAACAGGGCGCGAAACTCGGACAGGCTGGAAAACGGCGCAGTCATGGCGCACTCCTCGATTGAACCTCGGCTGCGCCTTGGCTAGCGAGGATCACGGGTGAAAACCATCCCGGAAAGGGCATTGCAATGTATCAGAGCGACCCCGAGACCCTTGCGGCGCGCCTGTGGACCGAGGCGCGCGCCGGGCTGAGCCTGCTCAGCCGCCTGCCCCTGCCCGCCCCCACCCGTTTTCCCAACCCGCCTGCCGTCTGGGCCTGGCCTGTGGCCGGGCTGGTGCTGGGCGGTCTGGCAAGCCTTGGCGCGGCGCTGGGTGGCTGGTTCGGTCTGCCCGCCAGCCTTGCAGCAGCTGTCTTCCTCGGGCTGGGCACGCTGATGACGGGCGCGCTGCACGAGGACGGGCTGGCCGACAGTTGTGACGGGCTCTGGGGCGGCTGGACGCGCGAACGGCGGCTGGAAATCATGAAGGACAGCCATATCGGCAGTTATGGCGTCATGGGGCTGGTGCTGGTGACGCTGGCCCGGTGGAGTGCAGTCACCGCGCTGATCAGCACCGGGGCCTGGGGCGCGATGATCGCCGCCGCCATCCTGTCACGGGCGCCGATGGTGGCCCTGATCAGCTTTTTGCCCAATGCGCGTGGCAGCGGGTTGAGCCAGTCCGTCGGTCGCCCCGATGCCACGGCGGCCCTGCTGGCCATGCTCGTCGCATTCGTTCTGGCGCTGGGGGTGGCCGGGGGCCAGGCCCTGATCATGGCACTTTGGGTCGTGGCCATGACACTCGCGCTGGCCGTTCTGGCCTGGCGCAAGATCGGCGGGCAAACCGGCGATATTCTGGGGGCCAGTCAGCAACTGGGGGAGCTGGCCGCGCTGGCCGCCGCCTGCACACTGCTGTAACGCAAAAGGCCGCGCATCAGCGCGGCCTTTCAACGGATTTCAGGCAGGTCAGGCCGCGCGCGAGGTCAGCACCTGATCAACGGTCTTTTGCGCCTGCGCTTCGTCAACACCGGAAACGGCGGCGACTTCGCGGGTCAGACGCTCCAGCGCGGCTTCATAAAGCTGACGCTCGGAATAGCTTTGTTCGCGCTGGTCATCATTGCGGTGCAGGTCGCGCACCACTTCGGCAATCGACAGCAGATCGCCCGAGTTGATCTTCTGGTCATATTCCTGCGCCCGGCGCGACCACATGGCGCGCTTCACCCGCGCCTTGCCCTTCAGCGTGTCCAGCGCCTTGTTCACCACATCCGGCGTCGAAAGCTGACGCATCCCGATTTCGGTCGCTTTGTGCGTCGGCACACGCAGCGTCATCTTGTCCTTCTCGAACGAGATCACGAAGAGTTCGAGATGGATACCGGCGATTTCCTGCTCTTCGATCGAGATGATCTTGCCGACACCATGGGCCGGGTACACAACAAACTCGTTCGGGCGGAACTCAGGCTTCTTGGTCTTGGTCATTCCAGCGGCTTCCTCATGCGCAGGGCCAACCCGGGCGCAACAAATTCCCCCGCCGGATGCCAGAGCATCGGCAAAATGGGGGAATGTCACATGGATAACCGTCTCAGGCGAGCAGTCCCGAGGCGGAAAGCGGGCAACCGTGCTTTGTTTGTTTCAGAGATATAACACAAAAACGACCTGATTCCAACTGCGACCATACACGCAGCAGGTTCGCCGACGCGCCCAAACGCACAAAAAGGCGCGACCTTACGCCGCGTCACCCCTTCCGTTTGCGAATCGGGGGCCGTCGCCGGATCAGGAGCCTTCGCCCGGATTCGGCGAGAAGTATTTCTCCAGCTTGCCGCTTTCGCCGTCGCGCGCCTCGGCCTCGGGCAGCGGATCGCGCTTCTGGGTGATCACCGGCCAGAGTTCGGCATATTTGCGGTTGAACTCGACCCATTTGTCCATATCCGGCTCGGTATCCGGGCGGATGGCATCCGCCGGGCACTCCGGTTCGCAGACACCGCAGTCGATGCACTCATCGGGGTGAATCACCAGCGTGTTCTCACCCTCGTAGAAGCAATCTACCGGGCAGACCTCGACACAGTCGGTGTATTTGCAGGCGATGCAGTTGTCAGTCACCACATAGGTCATGACTCAAACCCCGGTCAGTCGTTTCTGGGCTGTTGCTCTAGTCCAACGCGCCCGCTCATTCAAGCGACGAAGTGTCATCCCCGGCAGAAGCGTCCTCCGCTCCGGCGGGTTGCGGGTCAAGATCGAGGTAAAGCGTCTGCGCCTCGGTCGCAGGTCCGCGCCGCTGGCCGGGGGCAAGTACCCGGATCAGACGGATGCGGCGGCCCTGCGGGAAGGTGAGCGTGTCGCCCTCCCCCACCTGCTGCCCGGGTTTGAGACAGCGATTGCCATTCAGCCGCAGGTGCCCTTCGGCGATCACGGCACAGGCAAGCGGGCGCGATTTGAAGAATCGCGCCTGCCAGAGCCACTTGTCCAGCCGGATGGTCACACGCGGCGGTGCCGCATCGGCTTTCCGGGCCGCTTCGGAACGGTGTTTGGCCAATCAGACCTTGCCCTTCAGCGCCAGCAATGCCGCAAACGGATTGTCGGGGTCGATGGGCTTTTCAGCCCGGGGCGGACGCGCCTCGTAGGATTTGGGCTTGTGGCCCTGGTCCTTGCCGGGTTTGCCGCCCTTGCGATGCTCGTCACGGCGGCCTTCGGGCTTACCGCCCGGCTTGCCTTCGCGACGCGGCGCATCACCACGCGGACGATCCTCGCGCTTGCCGCCCTCGCGGGCTTCCCGCGGCGCACGTTCAGGACGGTTGCCCTGCGTCTCGCCCGCCTCGCGGCGCGGACCGCGATTGCCCTGCCCCTCGCGGCGCGGACCACGGTTTTCATTCCGCGGACGCGGTGCCCAGGTGAACGTGTAGAACACTTCCATCTCGGGAGCAGCTTCGCCTTCCACCGCCTCGGGGGCCGTGGTGTCCTCGGCAGGTGCGAGAACCGAAACTTCTTCGGGAATCGGCGCCACGCTGCCTTCGGTCACCTGAGCCGGAGCTTCGGCGCGGCGCTGCTTGGCACGTTCGCCCTTTTCGCCCTTGTAGCCCAGACCGCCCATCAGATCCGCGAACTGTTCCAGCGTCATGCCGGTGATCGACAGCATGTCGGGCGTGGCCTCAAACCCCGCACGGCTGTCCTTGGCGCGCAGCAGATCTGCCAGACGCTCCAGCATGTCGATGCGAATGGCACGGGTGCCCGCCGGACGATAGCCGGCCAGCGTATAATGCTCTTTCGGCACATCCGGGATGTTCGGAATGGTCACAAGGCCCGGCGGCGGGCTTTCAGGAAACTCCTGAAGCCCCTTGGCCAACGACCACAGAACCAGACGCAGCCGGGTCGGCGCGGGTTTCAGCAGCAGCGGCAGGAAGATCGTATATTGCCCGAAGCGCACGCCATGCTTGCGCAGCGACGACCGCGCCTCCTGGTCCAGCGCTTTCACATCATCGGCCACGCTTTCGCGGCTGACGATGCCCAGCCCTTCGACCAGACGGAAGGCAAAGCCGCGCGCCAGCCCTTGCAGGCTTTCGTCGCGGTTGAGGTTCGTGAGCGGTTCGAACAGCGCAGCAACCTTGCGGTCGATGAAATGCTGAAGACGACGCTTGACCTTCTCGGTCACCTCCGGCCCGGCCTCTTCGTCAACGAAGGCCTCGACCTGCGGTTTCATCGCATCCGAACCCGCCACCAGCTTGCCGACGGCAGCGCTGCCCCACATGAGGCCACCCTGTTCGGTGAAATCCATCTCGGTATCGGGGGCGTTGTAGAAGCGATCCGCCCGCAGATGGAACTCGGGGCGCAGCGCCTCGTAGGCGGCCTGCCGCATCACCCGCGCCTCTTCACCCGAAGCCGAGGCATCCTGACCGAAGCGGAAACCCTCCAGACGGCCGACGAATTCGCCCTCCACCGTCACTTCACCCTTGTCATTCACCTCAGCCACAAGGCTCTCCTTCTGTTTCAACCGCCGCATCAGGACCGATGTGCGGCGGTCGACAAATCTCTGCGTCAGCCGCGCGTGCAGCGCATCCGACAGGCGGTCTTCTACAGCGCGCGTTTCGTCGCGCCAATGGGATTCATCCTCGACCCACCCTTTGCGCTGCGCAACGTAAGTCCAGGTGCGGATATAGGCCAGACGTTTTGACAGCGCGTCAATATCGCCGTCGCTGCGATCAATGCGCGCAACAGCTTTTTTCAGCCAGTCAGCCGGGATACGCCCATCCTGAAGGAAGCCGAACAGCCGGTGCAGCAGCCCCACATGATCGGAGCCGGTGGTCGAGCGGAAATCGGGGATGCGGCAGACATCCCACAACAATTTCACCGCACGCGGCCCGGCGCGCAGCCGGTCGGCCATGTCGGGCATCTGCGTCAACGCCTTCAGCGCCATCAGATCGTCGGCCTCGCGCGTGCGCATCAGCCATTCATTGCCGGTCGGCGCCTCCAGCGAGGCGATCAGCCGCTCGGCCGAGCCGAAGTCCAGCGCGTCGTTTCGCCACATCAGCTTGCGGACAGGCGCGAAGCGGTGCTCCTCGATGGCGGCGACCAGATCCTCGTCCAGCGGGCTGGCCTCGCCCGTCACGCCAAAAGTGCCTGCCTCCATATGCCGCCCGGCACGACCGGCGATCTGCCCCATCTCATGCGGGAACAGATGCCGCATCCGGCGGCCATCGAACTTGTGGGTTGCAGAAAAGGCGACATGCTTGATGTCGAGGTTCAGCCCCATGCCGATGGCATCGGTGGCGACCAGGTAATCGACCTCGCCATTCTGATAAAGCGCGACCTGCGCGTTCCGGGTGCGCGGCGAAAGCGCGCCCATCACCACTGCACAGCCCCCCTTCTGGCGGCGGATCAGCTCGGCGATGGCATAGACATCATCAACAGAAAACCCGACGATGGCCGAGCGTGGTGGCATCCGGCTTATCTTTTTCGAACCTGTATAGCTGAGCGTCGACAAACGGTCACGCCGCACGAACTGTGTCTGCGGGATCAGCGCGGCAATCGCCGGGCGCATCGAATCGGACCCGAGGAACATCGTCTCCACCAGTCCGCGCGCATTCATCAGCCGGTCGGTGAAGACATGGCCGCGCTCGGGGTCGCCGCAAAGCTGGATCTCGTCGATGGCCAGGAAATCAGCGCCGATGTCCGTCGGCATCGCCTCGACCGTGCAGACCCAGTATTGGGTCCGTTCCGGCACGATGCGTTCCTCGCCGGTGACCAGCGCCACCACCGAAGGCCCGCGCGCCTTGACGATACGGTCATAGACCTCGCGCGCCAGCAGGCGCAGCGGGAAGCCGATGACCCCCGTCCGATGCCCCAGCATCCTTTCAATGGCGTAATGCGTCTTGCCGGTGTTCGTCGGTCCCAGGACCGCCGTGACCCGTCGCTGAAGGACCATAGGTTCGTTGTCTCAGATGCTTTGCCCGGAGGTTTCGGTTTCCAGACGTTTCACTGCTTCCAATACCGCCTGCATATGCGGATGTATAGCAAGAGCCGCCCGATAGACTTCCAGCGCCTGAGGTTTTCGGTCAAGCTGCTCAAGAATCATCCCAAACCCGGCCAGCGCGCCGAAATGGCGCGGGTTCAGCGCCAGAACATGCCGGATGTCACTGACCGACTGCCCGTAGCGACCGGCCAGAAAATAGGCCGTGGCCCGTGCGTTCCAGCCTTCGGCGAAATCGGGCGCATGATCGGTCAGCGCGGTCAGATGGTCGATGGCAGTTTCCGCATCGCCCTGGTCGATGGCCTTGCGCCCGCGTTCCAGCAGCAGATCCATCGAAGCCGAACCGGAACGCGACCAGATCCGCTGGATATCGCTTTCGATGGCACGCGCCCCGGCATCATCCGTCGTCTTCAGATCGGCAAACAGCCGGTCTAGCGTCGCTGCATCCTCGGCAGGCCCCGCCTGCGCCGCAGCGTCACCAAGCGCCAGCGCGAAAACTGCCGCCACGGCAAGATTGAGAAGCGTCAACAGGACTTTCATATCTACACTCTATCCAAGGCACGGGGAAATGCCATAACCCTCGGGTCACATTCCGGGGATGGCACAGCGAGGAGGCAAGAATATGAGCGACGTGATCAATGCAGCGGTCGAGGCCCTGTCAGCCAAAGTATCGGGCTTCGACGGTGTGGCGAAGTTCGTCATTCCGGGGGAAGGCGCCATCATGATCGACGCGACGGGCGTCCACGCGGGCGATGAAGAGGCCGATGTTACCCTGACCGCGAATACCGAGGTGTTTCGCGCCATTCTGGACGGCGAGATGAACCCGACCACCGCCTTCATGACCGGCAAGCTGAAGGTCGACGGCAGCATGGGAATGGCCATGAAACTCGGCTCCGTGCTGAGCTGACCATGACCGCCGCGCCGTTTTACGCCGATATCGCGCAGGGCCCTGAAAGCGGCCGTGCGGTCTGGCTCGCGGCGGGCGATGGCACAAAACTGCGCGTCGCCCATTGGGCACCCTTCGGGGCGGCGCGCGGCACGGTCCTGCTGTTTCAGGGCCGGTCGGAATATGCCGAGAAATATGGGCCTGCCGCCGCCGCACTGACGGATGCGGGCTGGCATGTGCTGGCGCCCGACTGGCGCGGCCAGGGCCTGTCGCAGCGCCGCCACCCCGATCCGATGCTGGGCCATGTCGAGGATTTCGACGAATACCAGCAGGATGTCACGGCGGTGCTGGATTTTGCGCGGGCCGAAGGACTGCCTGAACCCTGGCATCTGCTCAGTCATTCCATGGGTGGCTGCATCGCGTTGCGGGCGCTGTTACGCGGTTTGCCGGTGAAAAGCGCCGTGTTTTCCGCCCCGATGTGGGGCATCCGGCTGTTTCCGACGGTGGAACCCGTTGCCGTCACCCTGTCGCGTGTGCTGCATGAACGCGGGCATGGCCATCTGTTGACCCCCACGACCACACGGCAGACCTATGTTTTGCACGCGAAATTCCGCGGCAACATGCTGACCCGCGATCCCGCGATCTGGAGCTGGATGCGCCAGCAGGCCACGGCCCATCCCGATCTGGCACTTGGCGGCCCGTCGCTGACCTGGCTGCATGCCGCGTTCCGCGAGATGCAGGCGCTGCAAGCCCTGCCCGCCCCCGCCACACCCGCGTTCACCGCGCTTGGCACCTCGGAACGCATCATCAGCCCCCGCGCCGTGCGCCGTCGCATGGCCGCCTGGCCGCAAGGCCGGCTGGAGCTTTTCGCGAAGGCGGAACATGAGGTTATGATGGAGCTGCCAGCCCATCGCGGCCGCTTCCTGGCCGAGACCAGCGCCTTCTTCGCCGCGCAATCCTAGACGGCCGGCGCCTCGGCCAGTTGCACCAGCACCGTCATGGCCGCATTCAGCGGAACCGGAATGCCCAGAAGCCCGGCGCGCCGGACGATCTCGCCATTCAGAAACCCGATCTCCGTCGCACGCCCGCGCGCCATATCCTGCGCGGTCGAGGACATTTGCCCCGCCATCGTCTCGGCAATGCGACGCACATCGTCCTCCAGCCCTTCGGGCAGGGTGATCCCGCTGGCGGCCGCCACCGCCCGGCATTCTGCAACGAGGCCAGAAACCACCCCCTCGGCCCCCGGTGCGGCGAGGATGCGGCCATAGGGCTGCTGGGTCAGCGCAGAAATGGCGTTCCAGGCACAGTTGATGGTCAGCTTGACCCAAAGCGCGGTTTCGGCACCTGCGGAGACTTCGGTCGGAATGCCCGCCGCCGCGAACCACGTGGCCAGTGCCGCACTTTGCGGCGCATCGCCCAGCACCAGATCACCACGTCCGTGGTGGCGCAAATGTCCCGCCGCCGTCATCCCGACCGCGACATAGACCACCGCCGGAATCACAGGCCGCCCCAGAATCGCCGCCAGCCTCTCTGCATTTCCCACGCCGTTCTGAAGGCTCAGCACCACCGCATCGGGCGCCAGATGCGGCGCGATCTGCCGTCCCGCCGCCTCGGTATCCTGAGATTTCACGCAAAAGAGCACAAGTTCAGCCCCGGCTATCGCCCCCGGATCGGTCGCCACCGGCAGGTGCACCACCTCGCGCCCCGTCGCCCGGTCGATGATCAGCCCCTGACCTGCAACAGCGCTGGCCAGCGCGGGACGGCCGATCAGCACAACCTCCTCGCCCGCCTGCGCCAGCATTGCGCCATAATAGCAGCCGACAGCCCCCGCCCCCATCACCGCGATCCGGCCCATTCCTGCCTCCCTGTCCGCAGAAACGAAAACCCCGGCACCTTGGCCGGGGTCTCACGATCAGTTGTCGTCTTCTTCTTCGTCGTCATCGCCATGTGGCAGATTGAAGAAACTGTCCGCATCCGAGTAATCGGCGGGGTTTTCCTCTTTCTCCACCTGCGTGAAGGCCTCCAGACCGGCCAGCGACCCCGGCATCTTCGGCTCGGGCGCCATGCCCAGCGACTGTTCGGTCGACACGAGCTTGCGACGCTCGTCGTCGCTCATCACGCCACCCTCGGCCGCTTTCTTGCGCACGGCGGCCTGCACGGCGGCATCCAGTTCAGACTGACGGCAAAGCCCCAGCGCGACCGGGTCGATCGCCTGCATATTCTGGATGTTCCAGTGCGTCCGCTCGCGGATCGACTGGATGGTAGGCTTGGTCGTACCGACCAGCTTGCCGATGGCGCCATCCGAAAGCTCGGGATGGAACTTCACCAGCCACAGGATCGCATTCGGACGGTCCTGGCGCTTCGACAGCGGGGTGTAGCGCGGCCCGCGACGCTTGTCCTCGCCCACGGCAGCAGCGTTGAACTTCAGCTTCAGCTTGTAGAAGGGATCTTTCTGCCCCTTCTCGATCTCGATCGGGTCCAGCTGGTTGTTCGCCACCGGATCGAACCCCTTCACGCCGGTCGCCACATCGCCATCGGCAATGCCCTGCACTTCCAGCTCGTGCATGCCGCAGAAATCGGCGACCTGCCTGAAGGTCAGCGTCGTATTGTCGACCAGCCAGACCGCGGTCGCCTTGGCCATAAGGGGTTTCGACATGAGGATCACTCCTTTACAAATCTTTCCCGCGCCGGGAAAACGGCTGCGGGCGAGGCCCGCGATTTCCACGTTTTCGGGGAAGTCTGGCGCGCCTTATAGTGCGATTTTACTGCGGGGGAAAGAGAAAATGCGCATCTTGCTCGGGGCCACTCTCGCTTCCCTGATCTCCACCGCCGCGTTTGCCGGGGGCGAGAAAGCCGGCGACTTCGACTACTACGTCATGTCTCTCAGCTGGTCGCCCAACTGGTGCGCGCTGGAGGGGGACGCCCGCGGCGCCCCGGAATGCCGCAAGGGCGCGGGACGCGCCTTCACCCTGCACGGGCTCTGGCCGCAATATGAGGAAGGCTGGCCCAGCTACTGCCGCACCACCGAACGCGATCCTTCCCGCGCGGAAAGCGAGACGATGGCCGACATCATGGGCGCCTCGGGACTTGCGTGGTATCAGTGGAAGAAACATGGCCGCTGTTCCGGCCTGTCTGCGCGCAGCTATTACGACAGCCTGCGCCGCGCTTTCGCCACGGTGAAGATTCCAAAGGTCTTCCCGATGATCGACAAACGCCTGAAAGTCCCCGCCGATGTGGTGGAAGGCGCATTTCTGGAGGCCAACCCCGGCCTTTCCCCTGACCAGATCACCGTCACCTGCGACAGCGGCATGATTCAGGAAATCCGCATCTGCCTGACCAAGGATCTGCGCCCCCGTCGCTGCGGCGCTGACGCGATCCGTGACTGCCGACTGAAGGATGCGGTGCTGGAACCCATCCGCTGACCAGCCCACCTGCGCAGCGTCGACCGGGCAAGACGAGTATTTCTGCAAGAAACAAGGCAAGGCGGACAAGGGGATGCCAAAACGGCTCTCTGCGTCCTGTATTGCTTCTTGATCAAATACTCAAACTCCTCCCGCGCCGTCGCTGAAACGCTGTATCGAAAGCACCAGCGGCACCACCGCCCATGGAAATGCCGCATGACGATGGCCCCGCCGGGGCCTGAGGAGGGCGGCACTTGTGTTCAGATCAGCCCGTGGCTGCGGAACATTTCCTTCAGGTCAGCCTCGGGACGTGCGCCGATGTGGCTGATGACCTCGGAGGCGGCAAGGCAACCCATGCGGCCCGCCATTTCATAGCCATGGCCGTTGGTCAGCCCCCAGAGGAAGGCCCCGGCAAACAGGTCGCCCGCGCCGGTCGCGTCGACAATCCGCGTCGGGTACGCTGGCGCGTGCCAGCGCTGGCCCTCGGCGAGGATATGGGCGCCCTTCTCGCTTTCCGTACAGGCCACGATGGCGACATCGGCAGCGGCGGCTTGCAGGGCAGTCTCGAAATCGTCGGTTTGATACATCGACATGATCTCGGCCCGGTTGGCGAACAGCAGGTCAACGTCATCGTGGATCATCTTGCGGAAGGCATCGCGATGGCGTTCGACGCAGAACGGGTCCGACAGCGTGACCGAGACGCGGCCCCCTGCCCCCTTGCAGGCACGGATCGCCTTGGCGAAGGCCGCGTGGCTTTCCGGGCCATCGAAGCGATAGCCTTCCAGATAGATCCAGTCCGCCTCGGCCATCTGGGCCTCGTCGATGTCGGCGGGGGTCAGGAACTCGGACCAGCCAAGATAGGTATTCATCGAGCGTTCCCCGTCCGGCGTCACCAGAACGATGCAGCGGCCGGTTTCCTGTTCGCTGTCCGCCGGGGCCAGCGCGGTTTCATAGACCGCGCCCTGCGCCCGCAGGTCGTGGGCGAAGATGCGGCCAAGCTGGTCGTCCTTCACCTTGCCGACATAGGCCGTCCGCCCGCCCAGTGCGGCGATGCCCGCAATGGTATTGGCCGCCGATCCGCCCGAAATTTCCTTGGCCGGGCCGATCCGGTCGTAAAGCGTCACCGCACGCTCCATGTCGATAAGCTGCATAATGCCCTTGCCGATACCGTTCGTTTCAAGAAACGCCTCTTCGGCATGGGACAGCACATCGACCATGGCATTGCCGATGCCGACGACCTGAAACTTCTTCATGCAGTTTTTTCCTCGTAGGGGCACAGATCGCGGATCAGGCAATCGGCGCAGCGCGGTTTGCGTGCGGTGCAGATGTAGCGGCCGTGCAGGATCAGCCAGTGATGGGCGTGTTGCTGGAACTCCGCCGGAATATTGTCTTCGATCGCGCGTTCGACCTGATCGACATCCTTGCCGGGGCAGATGCCGGTACGATTGCCGACACGAAAGATATGGGTATCCACCGCCTGAGCAGGCACATGCCACCACATGTTCAGCACGACATTGGCGGTCTTGCGCCCCACGCCGGGCAGGGATTGCAGCGCCGCGCGGGACGAGGGCACCTCGCCGCCATACTGGTTGACCAGAATCTCCGACAGGCGGATCACGTTCTTCGCCTTCTGGCGAAAGAGGCCGATGGTCTTGATCGCCTCGGTCAGCCCCTCAAGCCCCAGATCCAGCATCTTCTGCGGCGTATCCACGGTGGCGAACAGGGGCCGTGTGGCCTTGTTCACCCCGGCATCAGTGGCCTGGGCGGACAGCGCGACCGCCACCAGCAGGGTATAGGCATTGACGTGATGCAGCTCGCCCTGCGGTTCGGCCTCGGCGGCCTGAAACCGGGTAAAGATCGCGTGGATCGTATGATAATCGAGTTGCTTCGCCATGCCGCCCTCCTAGCGCGCCCTTGGTCTGCTGCCAAGCGAAGCCGCATATTCCGGGTCGAAGGGTGTTGCATTGCCGCCTATTGTGACAGTTGATCCGTTGGAGTGTGCCATGAACGACCAAAGCCAGAGCTATCATTACCGCGTCATTGCCCGTGCGCTGGCCGAGATTGACGCGATGCAGGTCACGGGCGGTCCGGCACCCACCCTGGACGGGCTGGCGGCGCGGATGGGGATGAGTCCCGCGCACTTCCAGCGCACTTTCTCGCAATGGGTGGGTGTCAGCCCGAAACGGTATCAGCAATATCTGACGCTGGATCATGCCCGTCGCCTGCTGGCGGAACGGCATTCGGTGCTGGAGGCCTCGCTGGCCAGCGGGCTGTCCGGCACCGGGCGGCTGCATGACCTGTTCGTCAAATG
This sequence comes from Gemmobacter sp. LW-1, assembly GCF_001303875.1. Taxonomy (NCBI): domain Bacteria; kingdom Pseudomonadati; phylum Pseudomonadota; class Alphaproteobacteria; order Rhodobacterales; family Paracoccaceae; genus Gemmobacter; species Gemmobacter sp. LW-1. Next base: position 120,198 of record NZ_LJSC01000005.1, read on the forward strand.
GGAAGCGATGACGCCGGGCGAATTTTCCCGCGGCGGCGAGGGGCTGACCGTCTATTGGGGCTGGTTCGAAAGCCCCTTTGGCCCGGCGCTCGTCATGGGGACGGATCGTGGCATCTGCGGCATGGGCTTTGCCGCCGAACAGGACGAGGCCGAGGTGATGGCCGATCTAATCCGCCGCTGGCCCAAGGCGGATTTCGTCGAAGATCCGATGATGCTGCGTCCCTGGGTACTGGATGCCTTTGGCGCCACCGGCACCGCGCCACTGTATCTGATCGGGGCGCCATTCCAGATCAAGGTATGGGAGGCGCTGCTCGCGGTGCCCACCGGCCATGTCACAACCTATTCCGACATCGCCCGCGTCATCGGCCATCCGGCGGCGGTGCGGGCCGTAGGCACGGCGGTCGGGCGCAACCCGGTCAGCTTCCTCATCCCCTGCCACCGCGCGCTCCGCAAATCAGGGGCGCTTGGCGGCTATCACTGGGGCCTGCCCGTGAAGCGGGCCATGCTCGCATGGGAGGCCGCCCGCGCGGATGCAGGCGGTGCCGCGCCGGTTCCGGTGCCGCAAACGTGATGCGCGGAATACTGCGCATGCGCACGCAACCAATTCCGGCCTCATGCGTTGCTGCGGTATGGTGGAGCGAGGCTGGCCCGGTGCCGGCAAAGAGAGAGGCGAGAAAATGACCTTCAGAACCCCGGTTATCCTTGGCATCGCGGGTATTGCCCTGCTGGCAGGCTGTGTGCAGGACCCCTATCGCTATGAAGACCCGAATGCCCGCACCAAGGGCGGCGCGGTTACCGGCGCGGCTATCGGTGCGCTGATCGGCGCCAAGTCGGGTGGCGATGACAAGCTGGCGAAAGCCGTGGTCGGCGCGGCTGTCGGCGGCGCCCTCGGCGGGGCCATCGGCAATGCGATGGACCGTCAGGCCGCCGAACTGCGCGCGCAGATGAGCCCCAACACCACCATCACCAACACCGGCAACGCGCTGGTTGTGACCATGCCGCAGGACATCCTGTTCGCGACCGACAGCGCGAACCTGCGTCCCGACCTGCAAGGCGACATCCGCGCCGTGGCCGCCAACCTCGTGCGCTATCCCAACAGCCGCGTCGAAGTCGTTGGCCATACCGACAACACCGGCTCGGCAGCCTACAACCAGGACCTGTCAGAGCGCCGCGCGCGTTCGGTCGCGGGTGTCCTGATGTCCGGCGGTGTGCCCGGCTCGCGGATTTCGGCCTATGGCCGGGGCGAGGATCAGCCCATCGCCTCGAACCTCACCGAGGCGGGCAAGGCGCAGAACCGCCGGGTCGAGATCATCATTCGCCCGAACTGAGCGGCACTTGTGTCGGAAAGGGCGGCCTGCTGGCCGCCCTTTTTCATTGCTGAAACCGACAGTTGGTCATATTTTCTGACCAGTCGGGGGAAGCCATGCCATTCGAAAAGATCGTGTCCGAGAAACTGTCGCAAAGCGTTGCCCGCCAGATCGAACTCCTGGTCCTGCGGGGCATCCTGCGGCCGGGCGAGCGTTTGCCTGCCGAACGCGATCTGGCAGAACGCATGGGCGTGTCACGCCCCTCGCTACGCGAAGCGCTGGAGGCGCTGGAACTGAAGGGGCTGGTAATCAGCCGCCCCGGCTCGGGCGTGTTTGTTGCCGATGTGCTGGGCTCGGCCTTCTCGCCCGCGCTGATCGAGCTGTTTTCCAGCCATGACGAGGCCGTGTTCGACTACCTCGACTTTCGCCGCGATCTGGAAGGACTGGCCGCCGAACGCGCCGCCCGGCTGGGATCGGATACCGACCTTGCGGTGATCGCCACGATCTTCGGCAAGATGGAGGCCGCGCATCAGAAGCGCGACCCGACCGACGAGGCGCAGCTGGATGCCGAATTCCACATGGCTATCATCGAGGCCAGCCACAACGTCGTCATGCTGCACATGATGCGATCCATGTTCGATCTGCTGAAACAGGGCGTGTTCTTCAACCGCATGATGATGTTCCGTGACCGCATGACCCGTGACCGGCTGCTGGACCAGCACCGCGCCATCAATACGGCGATCCAGTCCCGCAATCCGTCCGCCGCGCGGGCGTCGATCTGTCATCACATGGATTACGTCGAACAGGCCCTGAAAGAACAGCAGCGCGCCGCCCGGAACGAGGCAGTGGCCCGCCAGCGTATCGAACACGAACGTCAGCGCTGAAACGCAAAAACCCCGGCAGCGCCGGGGTTCCGCGTCACCGATCCGGGATCGGATCAGTGAAGTTTGGCTTCGACCTGCGCAATCGCCTCGTCGATGGAGGCTGCGGTGGTTTCGGCCGACATCTGCTTGGTCAGCACGTCACCGGCCGCCGCAATCGCCACATCCACCGCGCGCTCGCGCACTTCACGCACCGCCGCAGCTTCAGCCGAGGCAATCCGCTCTTCCGCCGCAGCCAGACGGCGTGCGATGGAAGCCTTGAGATCGGCCTTGGCCTGCTGGGCCGCTGACAGCGCCTCTTCCTTGGCCGCGGCCACGATCCGCTCCGACTGCTCCATCATCTCCTTCTGCTTGCGCTCGTAGGAGGCGAGGATGGTCTTGGCTTCTTCACGCAGCAGGCGCGCTTCTTCCAGTTCCGCCTTAATCAGCGCGGCCCGGTTGTCGAGCAGCGCACCCAGCTTGGCCGGAACCTTCAGGAACAGAAGGATGCCGACAAAGACGAGGAAGGCCAGCAGAACGATGAAGTTCGAGTTGCGCAGCGAGACGAACGGGCCGTCCGCCGCCAGCGCGGGGCTGGCCGCCAGGGCTGCAACGATCAGGATCAGCTTTTGCATGATCTTATCCTTTCAGCCGGGCGTTGATTGCCGCCGTCACGCTGCGCGCGTCGGCCTTGCCGCCAAGCGCCGCAACCAGTTCCTTCGCCGTATCCTTGGCCACTTCGGTCACGCTTTCCAGCGCGCCCGCACGGATCTCGCCGATCCGGGCTTCGGATTCCGCCGTCTTGGCCGCGATTTCGGCATCGGCCTTCGCCGTCGCCTTGTCGAGATCAGCCTGAATTTCGGCCTTCGCCTCGGCCACGATCCGGCCGGCTTCAACCCGTGCCTTCTCGAGCGCCTCGTTGTAAGCCTTTTCGGCGGCCAGCGCCTTCTGCTTCAGCTCTTCGGCTGCCGCGAGGTCGTTGGTAATGGTGCCGCTGCGTTCGGCCAGAACCGCCCCGATCCGGGGAAGGGCCACGCGCCACAGCACGAGAAAAATCACGACAAGCGCGACCACGAGCCAGAAGATCTGGTTGCCCCAGGTCGAGACGTCGAGTTGCGGCATACCGGCGGAATGACCCGCCGCGCCAGCCGCTTCATGCGCTTCGGTCGCCATGTGATGTCCTCACGTCGTCAAAAACCTGGCCGGGGGACGAAGCGCCCTCCCGGCCGAGAAGATGCGAAGCGTCAGGATCAGACGGCGAACATCAGCAGCAGGGCGATCAGGAACGAGAAGATGCCCAGAGCTTCGGCAAACGCGATGCCGACGAAGAGGTTCGCGGTTTGCGAAGCAGCAGCCGAGGGGTTGCGCAGCGCGCCGGCGAGGAAGTTGCCGGCGATGTTGCCCACGCCGATGCCGGCGCCGCCCAAACCGATGGCCGCCAGGCCAGCACCGATGTATTTGCCCATGAGCGCGAGTTCGACCATTTGAGTTCTCCTTGGTGGAAAGTCAGATTGAAGGGTTGAGGTCCGGACCTTAGTGGTGGGCGCCGCCCACCGCGTCTTTCAGATAGACGCAGGTCAGAATGGTGAAAACATAGGCCTGCACGACCGCGACAAGCAGTTCCAGACCGTAGATCGCGGTCACGGCGCCCACCGCCACCGGCGAGATGACAGCCATTGAGGCAAAGCCCGCGAACACTTTCATCACAGCGTGGCCCGCCATCAGGTTGCCCGCAAGACGAATGGAATGGCTGACCGGACGCACGAAGTAGGAAATCACCTCGATCACCGCCAGCACCGGGCGCAGCGCCAGCGGCGCCGACGAGACCCAGAACATGCCGAGGAAGCCAATGCCGTTCCTCACGAGGCCCAGGATGGTCACGAATAGGAACACGAGCAGCGCCAGCGTCACGGTCACCGCGACATGGCTGGTGGTGGTGAAGCTCATCGGGATCAGACCGAGCAGGTTCGAGAACAGCACGAACAGGAACAGCGTCATCACGAAGGGGAAGTATTTCACCCCGTCATGGCCCGTCACATCCTCGACCATCTTGTAGATGAAGCCGTAGATCATCTCGCCGACCGACTGGATGCGCGAAGGGATGATCGCCCGACCGCGCGAACCGAACACCATCAGCGCGATGATCACCAGAACCGTCGCAGCCATCCAGACCGTGACATTGGTGATTTCGAACGCACCGATGTTCGAGGTGCAGTCCGCATGCGCGGGATCACAGAAAAACCGTTTCACGATGAACTGATCCATCGGGTGGATCGCAAATCCGGTCTCGGCCACGTCTGTTATCCTTCGGTTCCGGCGGAACGTTCCGCCTGTGTCTCGGTCGCCTGTGCCCGCAACTGGCGCTCCTGCATGTCACGGGCGGTGCCGATGACGGTGCGGATACCAGCCGCAAAGCCGAGCAGGAGGAAGACGATCAGCAGGATGGGCTTGGTGCCGGACAGATAGTCCAGCCCGTAACCGATGCTGCCCCCGATCATGATCCCCGAGGTCAGCTCCAGCACCATCCGCCAGGCCACTTCCGCCTGCGAAAAATCCTTGCCTGCCGCAGCGGGCTTCGCCTTGCTCCCCTTCGCCTCGGCCAGACGCGCTTCCAGCGCGCGAAGCCGTTCCGGATCGGGTTCATGAGCCATGCGGTACGCCCCCTGAACAGTCGGCGCGAACCTACGCAGAGGCGGGCATTGAGTCAAGCAACACCGCGCCCATCAACTCATTGATAAAGAATGATTTTGCAAAATCATTCAGGCCCCGCCGAGGCCGTTTGCGCTCTCACGGCGGCGTGAGACATATTCAACCCCGCAGTTGACGATCACGCGCCCCTCCGCCAAGGATGCGCCATGACCGACCCTCTGTCGCCCATCTTCTCGGCCCTCGCCGACCCGACGCGCCGCGCCATTCTCGGCATGCTGCTGGAGGATGACATGGCCGTCACCGACGTGGCGGAACCCTTCGCTATGTCGCTGGCCGCCATCTCGAAACATCTTCAGGTGCTGGCGGATGCCGGGCTGATCAGCCGCGAGAAACGCGGCCGCGTGATCTGGTGCAAGCTGGAACCCGACGCCATGCGCACTGCCTCGGTCTGGATGCAGGGCTTCGGCCAGTTCGAACCCGTGGATCTGGATGCGCTGGAACGGTTTCTGGAAACCGAGCTGCGTGATGTGGTCCCTGCCCCGCCGGATCAAGGGACGCCCGAAGTTGATTGAGTATTTTTACAAGAAGCAGGGCACATCGGTTTGCTCTTGCTTCTTGCCCAAATACTCAAAAGCCTCAAGCGATGCCGCGCGAAGGCCCAAGGGTGGCGACACCTGTCAGCCTCCCATGGCAATGCCGAATGACGATGGCCCCAAAGGGGCCTGAGGAGGGCGGCGCACGTTTGCGGGTCAGGCTGTGAACCAGCCGCTATACTGGTCGCGCAGCAGGTTCTTCTGCACCTTGCCCATGGTGTTGCGCGGCAGGGCCTCGACCACGACAGCGGCTTTCGGCTGCTTGAAGCGCGCCAGACGGTCGCGGATGGCCGCAAGTGCGGTCTCGACCTCCAGCACCGCCCCCTTCTGCGGCACAAGGACCGCAAAGACCGCCTCGCCGAAGTCCGGGTGCGGCAGGCCGATCACCGCGCTTTCCAGCACACCCGGCACCTCGTCGAGCAGCAACTCCACCTCTTTCGGATAGATGTTGAACCCGCCCGAGATCACCAGATCCTTGGCGCGGCCAACGATGGTGACATAGCCGTCCGCGCCCTGCACGCCCAGATCGCCAGTGATGAACCAGCCATCCTCACGCAGTTCCTCGCGGGTTTTCTCGGGCATCTGCCAATAGCCCTTGAAGACGTTGGGGCCGCGCACCTCAAGCGTGCCGACCTCGCCGCGCGGCACTTCAACTCCGTCCGCCATCACCCGCAGTTCCACCCCCGGCAGCGGCAGGCCGACGGTGCCGGCGCGGCGCTCGCCCTCATAGGGGTTCGAGGTGTTCATGTTAGTCTCGGTCATGCCATAGCGCTCAAGGATCCGATGGCCGGTGCGGGCTTCGAAGTCGCGGTGCGTTTCCGCCAGCAGCGGTGCGGAGCCCGAGATGAACAGGCGGAAATGCCCGACGAGATCGCGGGTGAAGCGCGGATCATCCAGCAGGCGGGTGTAGAAAGTCGGCACCCCCATCATGGTGGTTGCTTGTGGAAGCAGACGGATCACGGCCTCCTGATCGAAACCGGGCAGGAAGATCATCTTGCCGCCAGTCAGCAGGACAAGGTTAGAAGCCACGAACAGCCCGTGCGTGTGGAAGATCGGCAGCGCGTGCAGCAGCACATCCTCAGCCGTGAAACGCCAGAGGTCGCGCAGCACTTTGGCGTTGGACAGCAGGTTGAGATGCGTCAGCATCGCGCCTTTCGAGCGGCCTGTGGTGCCCGAGGTATAAAGGAAGGCGGCCAGATCCTCGGGACCACGATCCACGGGGGCGATGGTTTGGGGCTGTCCGGCTGCATGTTCCGTCAGGCTACCGCTGCCATCCGCGTTGAGGGTCAGCATCGTTGCGCCGTGGCGCGCCGCGACCGGCGCAAGCGCTGCCTCTTTCGTGCCGTCACACAGAAAGACCGCAGGCGTCGCATTGCCAAGGAAATAATCAACTTCATCAGGGGTATAGGCTGTATTCAACGGGAGGAACACCGCCCCCAGCGCCACTGCCGCGCCATAGACCGCCAAAGCCTCGGGGCTTTTGGCAATCTGCACTGCAATCCTGTCACCAGTTCCCAGACCGGCCGCACGCAGGGCATGGGCCTGCTGCGCCACCATTGCCAGAAACGCGTGACCTGTGATCTGGCGCCCGTCCGGCAAGATCAGAAAAGCGTCGTAACGATCCGCAAGCGGCGCGAAAAGGGCATCGAACAGCGTGTTTGGCATGGGCACCTCCGTCACCTTCCTGCCATGCGGCAGGCGCTGCCTCAAGGCTGTGGAGCGGATTGAGTCCGGTTCGGAAACGGTCCGTTTAACCCAATCTTGTGATTTTGCCGGGGCGGAGCGGCTTGCCGCCGCAATTTTGCCGCGAGTGCCCCTGAGGCTCAGGGCAACCAGAAAGGAGGATCACATGAGCTTCGTCACCCGCATGATCCAGATGTTCCGCAAGACGCCCGCGACGCAAGAGGCCGCGATGGATGACCTTTTCGATATCCGCATCCGCAAGATGCAGGGCCGCCAGCGCCTTGCGCCGCGCGCCACCCCGTTCAGAAATTCACGGCTACATTCGGCAGCCTGAGTTCAGCCACCAGATCGCGCAATTCCTGCCGGGCCGCGATGTTCGACAGGTTCAACTGCTCGACCCCGGTATCCTTGAGGTCCAGCAGGGTCAGCCCGCGCGGAAAAAGTTCGCGGAAGATCACGCGTTCGGTAAAGCCGGGCGCCACGCGAAAGCCGATGCGGCGCGAAAGATCGGTCAGCGCCGCACCAACCTTCTTCTTGTTGTGCATCTGTTGCGCGCCCAGACGGTTGCGCAGCACGATCCAGTCGATCGGCTTCAACCCGGCCTGCGCCCGAAGCTGACGTGCGTTCCACACCATCTCGGCATAGATTGACGGCCCCTTCACCTTGTTGGTTTCCGGGTCGATCCGCGCCAACAGGTCGAAATCCACGAAGGAATCGTTCAGCGGCGTGATGAGCGTATCGGCCAGGCTGTGCGCGACCTGGCTCAGCCGGGTATGCGAGCCGGGACAGTCAATGATGATGAAATCACTGATCGGTTCCAGCGCCGAAACCGCGACAGACAGCCGGTGGTCATAGGTATTCTCGCCCGGCGCAAGGGTTTCGGCATCGGCCTCGGGCAGTTCGCGGTAATCCGGTGTGGGAAGGTCCACCCCGTTCGCCGCCATCCAGGCGCGGCGGTTCTCGACATAGCGGCCAAAGCTGCGCTGCCGCAGATCAAGATCCAGCGCGCCGACGCGATGACCCATCCGCGCAAGGGCCGTGGCGATATGCATGCAGGTGGTCGATTTGCCCGAGCCACCCTTTTCATTGCCCACAACGATAATATGCGCCATGGCCCGCTACCCTTCCGCTGGTCTGTGTGGCGGCCTTCATAAGGCCTGTCCCCGCCAGAGGGAAGCGGGAAGCCGCCGATGTGACACGCTGCGCGCGAATCCTGCAAGACAGACACCATGTCACCGGGCGAGTTGCCCGCTGACGGGGCACTCTGATGACCGGCAAAGAAAAAGGCGCATCCGAAGATGCGCCTTTTCCGAAATTCGCAGAGACGTGGATCAGAAACCCAGGCCCGCGTATTTGTTCTTGAACTTCGACACACGGCCGCCGGTGTCCATCAGCTTGGCGGTCTGGCCGGTCCAGGCCGGGTGCGAAAGCGGGTCGATGTCCAGCGCCATCGTGTCGCCTTCCTTGCCCCAGGTGGTGCGGGTGCGGAAGGTGGTGCCGTCTGTCATCTTCACTTCGATGAAGTGATAGTCGGGGTGGATGCCCTGTTTCATGGCGCCAATCCTCACTCAGCTTTTTCTTTGTAGTTGGTGACTTCGGCGATACGGGCCGATTTGCCGCGACGCGAACGCAGGTAGTAGAGCTTCGCACGGCGCACACGGCCACGACGCACCACCTCGATCGAGTCGATGTTCGTCGAATAGAGCGGGAACACACGCTCCACGCCTTCACCGAACGAGATCTTGCGAACGGTGAACGAGGCCGAGATGGTCATGCCGCCCTTGCGGCCGATGCAGACGCCTTCATAGTTCTGCACACGCGACCGGGTGCCTTCGGTCACTTTGTAGCCGACGCGGATGGTGTCGCCGGCTTTGAAATCCGGGATCTTCTTGCCGAGGGCAGCAATCTGCTCGGCTTCAAGCTGCGCGATCAGGTTCATGCGCAAGTCCTTTCGTTGCTTGCGGTTGTTCCGCAAAGGTGATGCCGTGTCAGAGCTCCTGGCCTTCGATCGGGTCCCCGCGCATCCGCGCAAGCCCGCCGGAGATGAACCGACGCATTTTGTGCCGCCCCTGTCGCCGAAATCCGGTGAAGAAGCCGGGCCTGTGGCAAAGGGAATCGGGCCCTGCGGGCATTTCGCCCCCGGACTGCGCGCGTATAGGGGGAAGGCGCGATCCGGTCAAGGGCAGCGGGGGCTCAGCCGCCCTTCTTCGCCTGATGTGCGGCCCACAGATCGGGGCGGCGCGCGGCGGTCAGTTTCTCGGCCTCGGCCCGGCGCCATTTCGCAATCTCGCCATGATGGCCGGATTGCAGCACCGCCGGGATTTCGTGCCCTTCCCAGACCGTCGGGCGCGTGTATTGCGGGTGTTCCAGCAGCCCGTCGGCAAAACTTTCCTCCTCGGTGGAGGCCATGTTGCCCAGAACACCGGGAATCAGCCGGACGGTGGCGTCGATCATCGCCTGCGCAGCGATTTCGCCCCCGGTCATCACGAAATCGCCAAGGCTGATTTCCTCGATGCCATAAGCGTCAATCACGCGCTGGTCCACGCCCTCGAACCGACCACAAAGCAGGGTCAGCCCCTCGGTCGCGGCCCATTCATGCGCCTTGGCCTGGGTGAACGGTCGCCCGCGCGGGCTCAGGAAGACGATGGGCCAGCGGGCACGGTCGCGCGGTGCGCCCTGCATCGCCTGATCGAGCGCCCGCGCCACCACATCGGCGCGCAGCACCATGCCCGCCCCGCCCCCGGCCGGGGTGTCATCGACGTTGCGGTGCCTGCCCTCGCCAAACGGCCGCAGGTCGATTGTTTCCAGCGACCACAGCCCCATATCCAGCGCCTTGCCCGTCAGCGACAGGCCCAGCGTGCCGGGGAAGGCATCGGGGAACAGCGTCACGATCTTTGCGCACCATGCCCCTTTCACCCGCTGCGGCGCCATCAGGTCGCGCGGTTGCAGGCTGGCCGAAATGCTCAGCCGGCCATGGCTTTTCGGCTTCGGGGGGATGGTCGGTTCGCTCATGCCCCCGCTTTTAGGGCAAAGCCTGTGCGGCGCAAAGGGGCGTTACAGCGGCAGGCCCGCGCGAAACTGCGCCAGAAGCGCATCTTTCGCCGCCTGCCGGTCCTCCCGCGGCATCGTCTGTCGGTTCAGCGCGACGAAGGCCGCCACCAGTTGGGCCGGGGCGCCGCGATTGGCGGCAGGCACGGGCGCAAGATGCGCGCGCAGATCCGCTCCCAGCCCCGCCGCATCATAGATTGCCTCCACCGGGCCAAGGCCCCGCTGTGCCTGCTCTTCCAGCGGGGCTGCATGGACGGGTGCGCCAGTCGCACGGGCCACGGCCTCCAGCACCGGGCCTGTGCGCACCGCGCCCGCCATGCGATCCGCGAAAGCGGCGGCATCCTCCAGCATCGTGTGCCGCTTGGCCTGCTGCCAGTGGAGCGAGGCCAGCCAGGCCCCCGGCGCGCGCGTCCCCAGCACGACGCGCAGATCGGCGCCGGGAAAGGCTGCGCGCAGACCCCGCGCAAGCTCGGCCAGCAGGCGGGGCGCGGCCCCGTAATCCGTGATACCGAAATCGCCGGGCATATGCCCCGCCAGATCCTCGCTCGACACGATCAGCCCCTGCCCCGCCGCCAGATCGAGGCCGCCGAGCCATTGCGCCAGCGCCTGGCGGTAAAGCCGCATCGCCATCGGGCGCCGCTCTGCCGACCACAGACGCGCTGCCCGGGTCAGCGTTCGGAAGGCCGGGCCGCGTGGCAGTTGCAGCGCGAAGACGGGGGCCAGCGCCTCCCGATGCGCAGCCAGCGCGGCCTGAACCGATGTCGTGCCGGTCTTGTGAAATCCGGCATGGATCACCACCACCCGGTTGCCCGCAGGATCAGCCCGCCCGGACGACACCGCGACCATCGCCGTTCAGCGGCGCGAGCCGCAGGTTGAGCGCGGCAAGCGCGCGCAGGGTCCGGGCCGCCTCGGGACCGGACCGCGCCGCGACGGCCTCAAGCGCCGCTGCATTGGGGCAATCGCCCCAGACATCGACATTCTGCTGCAACAGCGCGGAACAGCGGGTGGCGAACAGTATCAGCAATGCGTCATCGCCTGCCGCGATCTGCAAAGCCCTGACCGGCGCCGCCTGCCCGGCGCAAAGCTCTGCCCCATGGGCATCGGTGGCCTGAAGGATGAAGGCCTGCCGCAGATGGCGCGGGGCCTCCGGGGCCTGGCCCCGCTCCCACAGGGCGCGCAGCAGAAGATCCGGCGGCAGATGCGGCGCCAGCGCGGCCAGATGCGCCTCGATCTGGCCAAGGGCGGTTTCCGCCGGAAGATCGGCCAGGGGTTGCGTCATGCGAAAGGCCAGATCCGGGTCGGACGACAGGGAGGCACCGCTGTCGCCCGCTGTCGGCGAAGCGTCAGGCGAGGCCCTGCGCGGCCCGGGCGTCCAGATCAGCCGCGCCAGCGGTATCGCAAGGAAGGACAGACCCACCGGCAACATCACGGGGATCTGCGGGGTGCTGCCCATGACACCGCCAATCCCCCGGCCCAGCCCGAACAGCAGGGCAACCAGCAGCACCTGCACCACCAGACGCCCACCCGCGTTCAGCAGGCTGTCCGGCGCCCGCCATTCCGCGCCACTGCGCGGCCAGTCCGCCGGGTTCATCACAAACAGCCAAAGCGCGAAGATCAGGGTGAATGCGGGCACGACCCGCCAGCCAAACCCGCCCAGACCTGCCAGCAGCGGCCCGAAATACATCAGCCCGTTGGCAAACTGCAAAAACCGCAGGCGGTTGGTCATTCCGGTGCCCCCTGACGTGGCTTCATGCCCTTCTTGACGCACAGATTGCGCCGACTTCCCCTGCACGTCCAGCCTGATGCGAGGGGCCTCAGCCCCTTACGCCTGCTCCTCTGGCGGATCGACCACCAGAATCCCGGCGGCAAGATCCACGGTCGGCACATTCGCGTGCGTGAACGGCAGCAAGAGACCCTGTTTCAGACCCGGCCCGGAGATTTCCAGAAAATCGCCCGCGCCATGGTTATGCACCGCCTGCACCCGGCCCAACACTGCGCCGCCGGTATCCTGCACCGTCAGCCCGACCAGATCGGCATAATAGAACTCGTCATCCGGCAGTTTCGGAAGGCGGGATTTGTCGGCGTAAAGATGTACACCCTTCAGCGCGTCGGCCTCTTCCTTGGTGGCCACGCCTGACAGCCGCGCGCCCAGCCCGCCCGCCAGAGGCCGGGTCAGGCGCAGCTTGAAGCTGCGGCTGCCATCCTCGGTATAGAGCGGGCCATAATCGGCGATGGCGGCGGGTTCGGCGCAGAAGCTTTTCAGCCGCACCTCGCCCTGCACCCCGAAGGCACCGGCGATGGCGCCCACACAGATCCGGTCAGCGGCGTCGGACATCTCAGCGTCTCTCCATGATCAGCGCGGGTGCGCGGGCCTCCCAGCCCTCGCGTTCCAGCTCGGGGGTATCATCGGTCGTTTCGGGCCAGCCGAGGCACAGATAAGCGATGAAGCGCCAGCCCTCGGGCACCGCCAGATCGCGGGTGAGCCGGTCGGGATCGAGGATCGAAACCCAGCCGAGGCCAAGCCCCTCGGAGCGCGCGGCGAGCCAGAACAGGCTGATCGCCCCCACCACCGACCAGGCACGGGTTTCAGCCATGGTTCCGGCCCCGAGACCCGCGCCCTTGGCGGTTTCCTCGTCGCAGAATACCGCCAGATGCACCGGCGCCTCGCGCATACCCGACAGCTTCAGCCGGGCATAAAGCGCGGCCTTGTCGCCATCGTAAGCCGACAGCGCGCCGGCATTGGTGCATTCGAAATTGTCAATCGCCGCCGCGCGCGCGGCTTCGCTTTCCACCCGGATCAGGCGCCAGGGTTCGGAAAGTCCAACCGAGGGGGCAAGCGCAAAAGCGCGAAGGCAGCGGTCAAGCACCGCTGCCTCCACAGGATCGGTGCGAAAACGGCGCACATCGCGCCGCCAGCGCATCAGATCCAGAAGCTCTGCCCGGAACTCCGGGCCATAGCTGCCCTGCATGGGCGGCCGATCACTCTTCCGCCGGGGCGGCGTTGCGGGCGGCTTTCTTCGCGGCGCGTTCCTGCGCGGCCTTGCCCGGCACGGCTGCCTTCGGGTTGTTGCGCACGGTTTTCGCCTTCAGGCCAGCGGCTTCGAGGAAACGCGCCACGCGGTCGGTCGGCTGCGCGCCCTGACCCAGCCAGTATTGCACGCGCTCGACATCCATCTTCACGCGGTCTTCGCTGTCCTTGGCCAGCAGCGGGTTGTAGGTGCCCAGCTTCTCGATGAAGCGGCCATCGCGCGGCATGCGCGAGTCCGACGCGACGATGGCGTAGTGCGGACGTTTTTTCGAGCCGCCACGGGCCAGACGGATTTTCATGGACATAGGTTTTCTCCTTCAAGTCCGGTTTGACGGGCGCATCAGCCCCCGCCGGGATGGGTGTTACTTTTGCAGTTGCTCGTGATGCCTGATGACTTCGGAAATGATGAAGTTCAGGAATTTCCGGGCGAATTCCGGGTCGAGATCCGCCTCTTGCGACAGCCGTTCCAGCCGCTCGATCTGCCGCGCCTCGCGCGTGGGGTCCGAAGGCGGCAGCGCATGCTCGGCCTTCAGACGACCCACCGCCTGAGTATGTTTGAACCGTTCGGCCAGCGTATAGACCAGGATCGCGTCCAGCCGGTCGATCGATTCACGATGTTCCTTCAGCACGGCGGCGGCCCGGGTCGCTGCGTCGGTCGTCATGCGTAAGCCTCCATTCCGCCATCGCTCAGCGTATCGGGCGCCGGGTGACGCCAGATGCCGCTTTCGCCGAATTGTTCATGCACGAATGTGCCGTCGGGCTCGCAGCCCATGCGCCGCGCCAGCGCCTGCGACCGCGTGTTGTTCGCGGCAATCAGGCTGATGACCGTGGGCCAGCCCAGAACGCCATAGACATATCCACGCGCGGCCAGTGCCGCCTCATATGCCAGGCCCTTGCCCTCTGCCTCCGTCGCCCAGACCGACCAGCCGATCTCCGGCTCAGGCCAACCCTCGGGGAACCATGGCCCACACATGCCCAGCGGTGCGCCGCTGGCGCGGTCGGTGAAGATGAACATGCCGTAACCGCGATGGACCCAATGCCCGGTCATATGACCAAAGGCCCGCCAGGCCAGCGCCCGGCTGATCGGCCCGCCGATATGGACAGAGCGGTCGGAGGCCATGAACTCCGCAAGAGCCTCGAAATCCGAGGTGACCGGCGCACGCAGGATCAGCCGTTCGGTTTCCAGCACCGGGGTGGGGCCATAGCTCAGCACGGCAGCCCCCTGCCCCAACGGGTCGCCCCAATGATATGGACGCGACTCCGGCTCATTTCTTCTTCATCAGCCCCGACAGGCCCGAAGGCAGGCCCATGCCACGCGGCAAGCCCGGCATACCACCCCCAAGGCCCGGCATGCCCGATTTCATCGCCCGCGCCGCTTCCTCAAGCTGCGCCGGGTCCATGTTCTTCAGGTCCGGCATGCCGCCGCCCTTGCCCATCATGGCCTTGGCGACCTGCTTCATCATGCCGCCCTTGCCCATCTTCTTCATCATGTCGGCCATCTGCTTGTGCTGCTTCAGCAGACGGTTCAGCTCAGCCACTTCAAGCCCCGCCCCTTGGGCGATGCGCTTCTTGCGGCTTGCCTGAAGAAGGTCCGGGTTTGCCCGTTCCTTTTTGGTCATCGAATTGATCAGCGCGATCTGGCGGCGCAGCATGCGGTCGTCAAAGCCCGCATCCTCGGCCATCTTGGCGGCCTTGCCCATGCCGGGCAGCATACCCATGACGCCCTGCATCCCGCCCATCTTGAGCATCTGATCCAGCTGCATCTTCAGGTCGTTCATGTTGAACAGACCCTTGGCAAAGCGCTTGGCCATGCGTTCGGCCTGCTCGGCCTCGAAGGTCTCGCGCGCTTTCTCGACCAGCGCCACGATGTCGCCCATGCCGAGGATACGGCCAGCCACACGCTCCGGCTCGAAGGCGTCCAGCGCGTCCATCTTCTCGCCCAGACCGACAAAGCGGATGGGCTTGCCGGTCACGGCGCGCATCGACAGCGCGGCACCGCCACGGCCATCGCCATCCATCCGGGTCAGCACAACGCCGGAGATGCCGACCTTGCCGTCAAACTCGGTCGCCACATTCACCGCGTCCTGCCCGGTCAGGCCATCGACCACCAACAGGGTTTCGCGGGGCTGGGCGATGTCGCGCACCGCCTGAACCTCGTCCATCAGCACTTCGTCGATGTGCAGACGGCCCGCGGTATCAAGGAACAGCACATCATAGCCGCCCAGATTGGCCTGGGTCTTCGCCCGTTTGGCGATCTGCACCGCCGACTCGCCCTTGACGATCGGCAGGCTGTCGACGCCGATCTGCCCGGCGAGGATCTGAAGCTGCTCCATCGCGGCGGGGCGCTGCGTATCGAGCGAGGCCAGCAGAACCTTCTTGCCGTTCTTTTCCTTCAGCCGCTTGGCCAGCTTCGCGGTCGTCGTGGTCTTGCCCGAGCCTTGCAGACCCACCATCAGGATGGTCGCGGGCGGGTTGTCGATCTTCAGCGCATCGGCGGCGCCATCACCCGACAGCACGCGCACCAGCTCGTCATGGACGATCTTCACCACCTGCTGACCCGGCGTCACCGATTTGGTAACCGACTGCCCGGTGGCCTTGGCCTTGACCGCCTTCACGAAGTCGCGGGCGACCGGCAACGAGACGTCAGCCTCCAGCAGCGCCACCCGCACCTCGCGCAGCGCGGTTTCCACATCCGCCTCGGACAGCGCGCCCTGACGGGTCAGCCGCTCGAACACACCTCCAAGGCGTTCCGACAGGTTCTCGAACATCGCGCGCCCTCCTTGGCCGTTGCGGTTCTGCCGGATATGGGTCCGGCGGCGGATGAAGCAAAGCCCAAGGGCACCCGTGGGCGCAACGCGCTGACGGATGGCGATCCCGGCTCATGCCATGGGACCGGAAGCGACAAGCCTCCGGGGAATTGGACCTGCCTCTAGGCCAAACCACACCCTGAGTCAACACAGAGCCCCCTTTTACCCTGGTCCCAATATCCCCGCCGGAGGCACGCCGCGCCGGACCGGCGCAGCCGGACGGCAAGACAAAGCCGTGCGGCCGCCAGGCCGCGCCGCCTGAAAACCGCCCGGAGCCGCTCTCATGCCGGTGCCCCTTGCCGCCGCGGCCCCAGCCGCTAATCTCGCACCGAACAGCAGGAGCCCGCGCATGGAAAACTGGGATGAGGTCCGCACCGCCTTTCAGGTCGCCCGGCTGGGCACCGTCTCGGGCGCGGCCGAGGTGCTGGGCGTGCACCATGCGACCGTGATCCGCCATATCGACGCACTGGAAAAGCGGCTGGGAACCCGGCTGTTCCAGCGCCACGCGCGCGGCTACACCCCGACCGAAGCCGGGCGCGACCTGCTTTCGGTTGCGCAGGCCACCGAGGAACAGTTCAGCCAGCTCGCCTCACGCATCAAGGGTCAGGGCGAAACCGTGACCGGAGAGCTGGTGGTCACCTCGATCACCGGCCTCGCCTCGCTGCTGACGCCGGTCATGGTGTCGTTCCAGAAGACGCATCCGGGGCTGATCGTGCGCTACCTCACCGACATGCGGCTGTTCCGGCTGGATTACGGCGAGGCGCATGTTGCGATCCGCGCGGGCGCCATCCCGGAAGAGCCCGACAATGTGGTGCAACCCCTGCTGCGGATGCGCACCGGGCTTTACGCGGCGCGCAGCTATGTCGAGCAGCATGGCCACCCCCGAAGCCCGGATGAATTTGCCGGACATCTGTTCATCGGGGCTGACAGCAATCTCAGCCGCGCGCCTTTCCACCGCTGGCTGCACGATACGGTGCAACCCGAACAGATCAGCTATCGTGCAACGGACAGCGCCGCACTGGAAGCAGCACTGCGCGAGGGCGCGGGCATCGGCTTCCTGTCGCATTACATCGCCGCCCGTGACCCCGGTCTGGTCGAGATCATGGCGCCGCGCGATGAATGGGCCGCCCCGCTGTGGCTGGTGACCCATGTGGATCTGCATCGCACCGTGAAAGTACAAAGCTTCCTGTCACATCTGAAAGCCGCTGCCGCAAGCTGGGCCGACGTATGACCTCGGCGGGGTTGAGCGCATTGAGCCCGGGCCAGCGCGGACATCTGGCGATGCTGGGGTTTTCAGCGCTGGTTGCCGGGTCGTTTTCGCTGGGCGCGATGGCAGCCCCCCATATCGCCCCCGCCGCGCTGACCGTGCCGCGGTTCGCGCTGGCTGGCGCGCTGGTGGGGATTGCGGCACATCTGACCACCGGCATTCCGCGCCGCGCCTTCGTGGCTCCCTGGCGCTACCTGATTCTCGGTGCGCTTCTGGCCGCCTATTTCGTGCTGATGTTCGAAGGGCTGCGCACGGCCGCCGCCGTTCCGGCCGCTGCCGTCTTTACCCTGACACCGCTGATGGCGGCAGGCTTTGGCTGGATGTTGCTGCGCCAGCGCACGACCCCACGCATGGCGCTGGCGCTGGCCATCGGGGCCGCCGGGGCTGTCTGGGTGATTTTCCGGGGCGATCCGGCCGCCCTGATGCAGATGCATGTCGGGCGCGGCGAGGCCATCTATTTCATCGGCTGCATCGCCCATGCGCTTTATGCCCCGATGATCCGCCGCCTGAACCGGAGCGAACCCGCCGTGGTCTTTACCTTCGGCATGATGCTGGCGGGCTTCGGCTTGCTATGCCTTTACGGCTGGCGTGACGTACTGGACACAGACTGGGCCGCGCTGCCCGCGATAGTGTGGATCTGCCTTGTCTATGTCGCGGTCGCCGCCAGCGCCGCCACCTTCGTTCTGCTGCAATACGCAACCCTGCGCCTGCCATCCGCCAAGGTCATGGCCTATACCTATCTTGTGCCAAGCTGGGTGCTGATCTGGGAGATCGCGCTGGGGCACGAGGTGCCGCCCGCCATCGTGCTGGGGGGCGTGGCGCTGACGATCATCGCGCTTCTTCTGCTGCTGAAGGACGAGGAAGGCTGAACCTTCTGTGCAAAGCAAGCGGCTGACTGTGCCCCCATGCAGGGCGACATTGACCGCCCGGCTGCTTACCTTGGCGGCAACGTGAAGGAACAGGAGGCAGACCATGGAATTCGGTCTCGATACTTTCGGTGACGTGACCCGTCGCCCCGATGGCAGCCTGAAGGCGCAGGACGAAGTTCTGCGCGATGTGGTGGCCGAGGCGGTCCTCGCCGATCAGGCGGGCGTTGATGTCATCGCCCTGGGGGAACATCACCGCGACGATTTCGCCATTTCGGCGCCCGAGATCCTGCTGGCCAATATCGCCGC
Organism: Gemmobacter sp. LW-1; assembly: GCF_001303875.1. Lineage (NCBI taxonomy): Bacteria > Pseudomonadati > Pseudomonadota > Alphaproteobacteria > Rhodobacterales > Paracoccaceae > Gemmobacter > Gemmobacter sp. LW-1. The sequence goes on from NZ_LJSC01000005.1 coordinate 138,615, forward strand.
CCGGACAAGCCGCATCCGGCTGGCAACCGGGGTCACGGTTCTGTCGACCGACGATCCGATCCGGCTTTACCAGCGCTTCTCGACGCTCAATGCCCTGTCCGGCGGTCGGGGCGAGGTCATCCTCGGCCGGGGATCGTTCACCGAAAGCTATCCGCTGTTCGGCCAGGACCTGCATGATTACGAGATGCTGTTCGAGGAAAAGCTGGACCTGTTCGCCGCCGTCAACAAGGGCGGCCCGGTGAACTGGAAAGGTCGTCACCGTGCGCCGGTGAAAGTTGGCGCGGTCTATCCTCCGGCCGGGCCGCAGGGCATCGCGGCCTGGATCGGCGTGGGCGGCAGCCCGGAATCGGTCGTCCGGGCGGTCCGCTATGACATGCCGATGATGCTGGCCATCATTGGGGGTGACGCGCGCCGCTTCCGCCCCTTCGTCGACCTTTACCATGACGCCTATGCGCAGATCGGCGGCACGGCAAAACCTCTGGGCGTGCATTCGCCCGGCCTGATCGCCGATACCGACGAGGCCGCCCGCGAGATCGCCTATATCGGCTACAAGGCGCTGCATGACCGGCTGGGCCGCGAACGTGGCTGGTCGCCGATCACCAAGGCTGCCTTCCTGCACGAGGTCGAACAGGGCAGCCAGTATGTCGGCAGCCCGGAAACCGTGGCGCGCAAGATTGCCGGGACGGTGAAAGCGCTGGGGCTGAACCGCTTCAGTCTGAAGTATTCGGCAGGCACGACCCCGCACGAAGACCTGATGCGCTCGGTCGAGCTTTACGGCACCCGCGTCATCCCTCTGGTGCGCGGGATGCTGGCGGAAGGCTGATCGGGAAAAGCGGGAAAGCCGGTGCGATCCCGGCTTTCCTTTTGTCCGGCGTTCAGCCGCAATAGGCCAGCCGCAGTTCCGCCATCAGCGCCTCCACCGCCTCGCCGCGCGCGGTCGGAGCGGCATAGAGGCAGACCGAAAGACTCCCCAGATCCGGCAACCCCTGCCCCGAAACCTCGACCGTGCCATCCGGCCAGCGGCCGCGAAGCCGGGCACTGACCGCCAGATCGGCAGCAACCAGCGCCTCAGCCGCCTGCTCGCTGTCGCCTTCGAAGGCAAGCTCCCACGGGATACCTGCCGCATCCAGCGCCGCCTGCGCAGTCGGGCGGAAGATGCAGGTATCCTTGAACCCCAGCCGCAACGGGCGCTGGCTGGCCGCCGTGCCGCCGTCGGCACCGATCCAGACCAGTTCCTGCCGCGACAGAACCTCGCCCCCCGGCCCGGGCCGATCCTCGGTCGTCAGCATCACATCCACCTCACCCTTGTCGAAGGCAGTGCGCAGCAGCGTGGTGAAAGATGAGGAGAGGTTGATCCGCAGCCGGGGATATTGCCCCGACAGCCGCTTAAGAATGCCGGGGATCGCAGGATAGACGATGTCATGCGGGACACCCAGCCGGATCTGGCCCTCGAACGCATCCGAGGCCAGGCGTGCCGTCGCCTCGTCATTCAGATCCAGCATCCGGCGCGCAAAGCCCAGAAGCTGCATCCCTTCGGGCGTAAGGCTCAGCTTGCGGGCGGCACGCTGGAACAGCGATATGCCCAGGCTTTCCTCCAGCCGCTTGATCTGCATGGAAACCGCGCTTTGCGTCAGGTTCAGCAGGCCCGCCGCCCGCGTCACACCGCCCGCATCTGAAACAGCAACGAAAGCACGCAGCGCCGTAAGGTCGAGATTTCGCGGCATATCACGATCCTTGATATGATTCCCAACGATCATTCGTTTCCATGAAGATGCCAGATCCCGCATGATCCATCAAGAGATCTGATTCATCTTGCCACTTGCATCAGGAAGGAAACTGAAAATGGCACAATCACAAAGCCTCCGCCGCGCCCGGCCCGCCCCGCGCCAACCCTTGCTGCGCCGTCTGTTCGCGCTTGCCCTGCTGTCGCGCCAGCGCCGGGCGCTGGCCCGCCTGGATGCCGCATTGCTGAAGGATATCGGCCTGACGCAGGACGAGGCGGCGGAAGAGGCCCGGCGGGCCATCTGGGACGTTCCGGCGCACTGGCGGCATCCGCTGTGAAACCGGCATGGTTTTCACTGCGAAGCGCTTGAAATCATGTGTGACACTTCCGATATTTGCGGCATAAGGCGCGGCTGGCAGCAATCGGCCGTGCCCCGATGTAACAACCGGAGGCACTCATGGCTGAATACGATACCATCCGAACCGTCGGCGCAGGCGCAAGCGCCGCGCGGATCGACCAGGGGCTTCGCGCCCATATGAACAAGGTCTATGGCCTGATGTCGGTGGCAATGCTGATCACCGGCGCGGCTGCCTGGGCCATTGCGGGTCTTGCTGTCACCACCGATCCCGCTGCGGGTGTCGCGCAGATCGGCGCTGGCGAGTATCTGACCAATTTCGGCGCTCTGCTTTACACCTCGCCGCTGAAATGGGTGGTGATGTTCCTGCCGCTCGTCATGGTCTTTGCCTTCAGCGCCCTGATCAATCGCCTGTCGGCCCCGGCCGCGCAGCTGTTCTTCTACGTCTACGCCGTGGCGATGGGCGTCTCGCTCAGCTCGATCTTCCTCGTGTTCACGGGCACGTCGATCGCGACCACCTTCCTGATCACCGCGATCGCTTTCGCGAGCCTCAGCATCTACGGCTATGTGACCAAGCGCGACCTGAGTGGCATGGGCACCTTCCTGATGATGGGTCTGATCGGGCTGTTTGTCGCGATGATCGTCAACATGTTCGTGGGTTCCGACGCGCTGCAATTCGCCATTTCGGTGATTGGCGTGCTGATCTTCGCGGGCCTGACGGCATACGACACGCAGAACATCAAGAACACCTACATCCAGCACGCCCAGTATGGCGATCAGGAATGGCTGGCGAAATCGGCGATCATGGGGGCACTGAACCTCTACCTCGACTTCATCAACCTGTTCATGTTCCTGCTGCAATTCCTCGGCAACCGCGAATAAGCGGCCCGACGGCACGGCAATCAGGGCCGGGGGAAACCCCGGCCCTTTTCATTGGCGACCTCTTGCAGAAACGCCGTGACGGCCCGGCGGCCTTGCAGATGACGGACTCGTTTGCCCGCCGGAGCCGAAGCAACCAGCCGCGCCATGGCCGCGCGGGAACTGCGTCGGGTGCGCCAGATGAAGCCCAGGAACTCCGGCAGGTTTGCAAGCCGTTCAGGGCATCCTTCGGGCAGGTCGGGGCGGTTGCGCCCCAGACCCATCAGCGTGCGGCGCAGGACACGCCAAAGCCGCAGCCACAGCGGCATATCAATCCAGATCAGCGTATCCGCCCGGTCCAGCCTGTTGGCCCATGTTGCCGAATGCCCGCCTTCGAAGATCCAGCGCGGCTGCGCCTCGACCTCTTGGCACAAGCGGGTCTTTTCCTCGCGTGTCCGCTCCTGCCAGCCGGAGCACCAGTGAATCAGGTCGATATGCACTACAGGCAACCCGGTCAGCCCACCAAGCTGGCGCGCCAGAACGGATTTCCCGGCGCCGGGCTGGCCGACAATCATCACGCGCTGCATCACACCCACCCCGCAAAAGCAAAAACCGCGCCGAAAGGCGCGGTTTCGATCCAGAAAGGAGCGGCAGATCTTACTTGATCTTGCCTTCCTTGTATTCGACGTGCTTGCGCACCACCGGGTCATACTTGTTGACCGTCATCTTCTCGGTCATGGTGCGGGCATTCTTCTTGGTCACATAGAAGTGCCCGGTGCCCGCCGTCGAGTTCAGACGGATCTTGATCGTCGTCGGCTTCGCCATAGTCGTCTCTCCTGCATCAGGCGAAACAGCGTCGCCCGCTCAATCCTTTGAAGCCTGCCTTTTAAGGATGCGGGCGGCAGAGTCAACAGCGAAAAGCCGGATTCCCTGCCGCTTTTGCAGGGTCAGACCAGCGGCTTGCCTGCGCCGGTGTGAATCGCCGTCACGCTTGCCGCATCCAGCCCCAAAGCGGTGGCCAGACCGCGCAGATAGGTGCGTTCGGCATCCGTATCCACGGTAATCGCCATCAAAGCCGCGGCATAGACCTGGCTGCGCGCGGCCTCGCCCACATCTGCGGCCAGCCCGGCATAATCGACCGGCGCATCAAGCTGCGCCTGAACGAAGGCAATCTCCTCGTCGCTGGCATCCGACAGATGCGAGAGAATCGCCGCCCGCTCCGCCGGATCAATCTCGCCATCGGACTTGGCGGCCTGAATCATCGCGCGGATCATCAGGCGGGCATTTTCCTCGGCCATCGGGCCAGCCGGGGTGGCGCCGGTCAGTGCCCCCATCATTTCGCCCATGTTCTTGGCGCCCGCCGTCGCGGCGCCGGTCATGGCGCCCATCAGGCTGCCAAGGCCCGCCTCGGCCTGCTCGGTCGCCTGTGCGGCGCCGGCGCCCCATTTGCCCATCATCTCGCGCATGGCAGCGCTGCCGCCGGGGATGCCCAGTTTGTCGGCCATGGCCCCCATCTGGTCAGCCATGCCGCCGGGCTGCCCCGCACCGCGCAGCGCGTCCTTCATGCCGGTCAGACCGCCGTTCTGCTGGAACTTCTGCACGCCTTTTGCGGCGGCGAAGCCCACGGCCAGCGTGGCGAGGGTGCGGATGAAACTCATGATGCGACTCCCTTCTGTTTCCCGCAGCATAGCGCGATTCGTTGAAAGGGAAGCATCGGATTGCCGCGAGGCGGGTCAAAGGGCAGAAAATTGCGCGGATAGCCTGTAAGCCGGATTCTGTCCAAGGCGTTACCGCCTCTGGATGACCATTCCTCTGCGCGCCGCGTTGCCACGGCGCTCTAGCTGCCAACCCGGGCGCTCTTGGGCTGAAGCGTCCCTTGCGGAGGTCTCCGACAGCCTTGCGGCTGAACGTCGGACCTTTCCGCGCGAGGCCCCTATTCGGCATTGCTCCGGGTGGGGCTTGCCATGCCGGTCCTGTTGCCAGTCCCGCGGTGGGCTCTTACCCCACCGTTTCACCCTTACCCTGCAAGCAGGGCGGTTTGTTTTCTGTGGCGCTTTCCCTGGGGTTGCCCCCGCCGGGCGTTACCCGGCACCCTTACTTCATGGAGTCCGGACTTTCCTCGCACGTCTTGCGACGCACGCGGTCATCCAGCCATCCGCGCGACAGGCGGCTTACGCCTGCGCCACGGGGGCGTCAACGGGAAAACGGGTGGCAAGGTCCATGACCATGGCCAGATCGGTGGCATCCACCGGACCGGAGGCATTGGGCCGGAACCGCGCACGGAAGGCTGCCAACAGCACATCCTCGGCCGCATCCGGGTAGCCAAAGCCCCGCGCCGCCGCCACGAAGGCGCCCGGTTCGGGGTCCGGCCCCGCCGTGATTGCGGGCCAGACCGACAGACCGCGCGCAGCAAAGCGCTGCCAGTCGAAGTCCGGACCCGGGTCGGATTTGCGCGCGGGCGCCATGTCGCTGTGGCCGATGACCCGCTCAGGCGGAATCTGCCAGCGATGCATCAGATCGGCCAGCAACACCTCAAGAGCCGCCATCTGCGCCTCGGGGAATGGCCCCGTGCCGGGATGATCCAGCTCGATCCCTATGGACCGCGAGTTCACATCGCTGACGCCCCCCCAGGCCCCTGCCCCGGCATGCCAGGCGCGCAGCTCCTCGGGCACCAGCCCGATGACCTTACCCTGTTCCGAGATCAGGTAATGCGCCGAAACCTCGGCACCGGGGTCGCAAAGCCGGGCCTGCGCCTCTGCGCAACTGGCCATTGCGGTATAGTGCAGCACGATCAGATCGGGCTGTGCCCCGTTGCGGCGCGGGCCGCAATTCGGCGAGGGATGATCGCCAAAGGCCAGCATCAGATCAGTTCACCGCCGCGCGGAACGGCGCAGGGTTCCACGAACAGGCATAGCCATCGCCATCGGGATCAAGCCCCTTGCGGTCCTTCTCGGGTCCGCCCGCCTGAAGGAAAGCGATCTGCGCCTGATCCGAGGAGGAGAAGGCGGCACAGGCGCGGTCGGCGTTCTTCAGTTGCAGTGAGGATCGCGGATACATCGGCGTGCCGACCGCATGCGAGGTGGACAGCGCGAACTGCACGATGTTCGGCCCGCTGGAACTTTTCTGCACCGGCAACGGCATGGTCACCGCCGGGGTCACGGGTTGCGGTGCGGGCGCCGGGGCAGCCACAGGAGCCGCGCCAATCATCGCGCCCTGCATCGGCTCGCTTCCGCCCGAGGCTCGGTCGATGGCCGCCCCCACACGCTCGGCCGAGAAGCCGGGCGAGGTTGTGGTGGTGGTGCCTCCCAAAGGCTGCCCCGCCGTCACGCCGCCCGGCATGATCGGCTGCGCGCCAGTCGCCACCATGGGGGTGCCGTTGTTCAGCGCCGCTTCGCGCCGCGCGGCATAGCTGCCGTAATCCTCAAATCCCACTCCGGCGTCGGAATCCGGCACGGAAGGCCCACCGCAGGCCGAAAGAATCAGGACAGGGGCACAGAGGATCAGGGCAGGCAGCGAGCGGCGCATGGCATCCTTCCAGAAAGACAGGACCGGCCCGAGGGGCCGGTCGCAAAGATTTCGCGGTGGATTACCACCATTTCCGGGGTTTTTCCACAAATCCCGCCGCACGCTCCAGCACATAGGCGTGATTGAGCAGATCGCCCTCTTCCCAGGGCCGCCCGATCAGTTGCAGACCCAGCGGCAAGCCCTCGCGGTCCAGCCCCATCGGGACCGACACGCCCGGAAGGCCGGCAAGGTTCAGCGTCACGGTAAAGACGTCATTCAGATACATCTCCACCGGATTGGCGCTTTGCATCTCGCCCAGACCGAAGGCCGGGCTGGGCGTAGTGGGCGCGAGGATTGCATCCACCCCGGCGGCAAACGCCTGTTCGAAGTCGCGCTTGATCAGCGCACGCACCTTGCGGGCACGATTGTAGTAGGCGTCGTAGAAACCGGCAGACAGCACATAGGTGCCGATCATGATGCGGCGCTGCACCTCGGCGCCGAAGCCTTCGGCGCGGGTCTTTTCATACATCTCGGTGATGCCGTCGCCCGCCCCCAGCTTGGCACGGTGGCCATAGCGCACCCCGTCATAGCGGGCGAGGTTCGACGATGCCTCGGCCGGGGCGATGACGTAATAGGCGGGCAGCGCGTATTTTGCATGGGGCAGCGAGATGTCGACCACCTCGGCGCCCGCGTCGCGCAGCATGTCGGCACCCTTCTGCCACAGCGCCTCGATCTCCGGGCGCAGGCCCGGCAGGCGGTATTCGCGCGGAATGCCGATCTTCTTGCCGCGGATATCGCCGGTCAGCGCCGCCTCGAAATCCGGCACAGCCAGATCGGCACTGGTCGAATCCTTCGGGTCGTGCCCCGACATCGCGCCCAGCAGGATCGCGGCGTCACGCACCGATTTGGTCATCGGCCCGGCCTGATCCAGCGACGAGGCATAAGCGATGATGCCCCAGCGGCTGACACGGCCATAAGTCGGCTTGATGCCGACGATACCACAGAAAGCGGCGGGCTGACGGATCGAGCCGCCGGTATCCGTGCCGGTGGCCGCGATGCACAGATCGGCCGCGACGGCGCTGGCCGAACCACCGGACGAGCCGCCCGGCGAAAGCTCGCGGTCATCAACCCGCCATGGGTTCACCGCAGGCCCATAGCAGGAGGATTCGTTGGACGAGCCCATGGCGAATTCGTCCATGTTCAGCTTGCCCAGCATCACCGCACCCGCATCGAACAGCTTGGTGGTGACGGTGGATTCGTATTCCGGCTTGAACCCCTTGAGGATGTTTGACGCTGCCTGAGAGGGAACGCCCCTGGTGCAGAACAGATCCTTGATGCCCAGCGGGATGCCGCAAAGATCGGGCGCATCCCCCTCTTTCAGCCGCACGTCGGCCGCTCGCGCCTGATCCAGCGCCATTTCCGGCGTCTTGTGGACATAGGCGCCCAGCGCATCGCCCGCATCCATCGCCGTCAGGCAGGCCATCGTCAGATCGGTGGCGGACAGATCCCCCTTGCGCAGCGCATCGCGCGCATCGGCAAGCGTCAGTTCGTTGGCGTTCGTCATTCCACCACCTTCGGCACGGCAAAGAAACCCTCACGGGCATCGGGGGCGTTCTTCAGAACCAGTTCCTGGATATTGCCATCCGTCACCACATCGGCGCGGCGCTTCAGGCGCATCGGCGTGACCGAGGTCATCGGCTCCACCCCAGTCACGTCGACCTCGTTGAGCTGCTCCATGAAGCCGAGGATATTCGAAAGCTCCCCGGCCAGCGCCGGCAGGTCGCTTTCATCCACCTGGATACGGGCGAGTTTCGCCACCCGCCGCGCGGTTTCAACGTCGATCGACATTGCCCGATCTCCCTTCGCATCTTTGCCCACCGTTTAACGGGGCCGGGGCAGGCGCGCAAGGCGCAGGGGTCAGACCAGGATGGTATCCTCGCTGGCCAGCAGGTCGGCCAGATCAATCCCCCGCAGAAGGATGCTGGCCTGCCGGATCGTCAACAGCGTGCCATTGTCCACCTGCTCCGGCCGGAGTTGCGCATTGCCGATCATGTCGATCACATCGACCCCGATCACGAAATCCATGACGACATCACGACCACCCCCCGCACGCAGCACGAAAGTATCGGCCCCGGCCCCGCCTTTCAGCACGTCATTGCCGGAGCCCCCTTCCAGCCGGTCGCGCCCGGCGCCGCCCTCCAGCCGGTCCCTGCCACTGCCACCGATCAGCGTATCATGCCCGCTCCCGCCAAAAACCGTATCCCGGCCCGCGCCAGCCCGTGCCACATCATTGCCGGCGCCCAGGCTGATACGGTTGTCGCCCGAAAGATCCAGCTGCGCGAAAGCCGAAAACAGGGAATGGTCGAAACGATCATTGGCCCGCGTCCCGTCGATCCGCAGGTCATCCTGCCCCAGCAGAAGCCGCGCCAGCCCGGCGCCGTCCTCGCTGTTGACAATGGACAACACCACATCCGCCGGATCAACCGACAGGCCATCAAAGCTGATGATACTCCGCCCGTTGAGCGCCGAAACCAGTTCGATGGCCTTGACCGAACCGGGGGCCTGGTTCGACAGGGCCTGCAAACCGCCCTTGTCGGCATCAAACCGGGTTGCCGTGCTGAACCGGCCGGTAATCTTCAGGTCGAACAGGCCGTCGCGGTCATAGGTCCATTCCCGCAAGCCGCCCTCCAGCACCTGCTCCGACGGCGCGGGCACATTCGGCCGCTCGCCCGTGCGTTCCAGGATGAATTGCATATCGTCGAAAAGACCCGCGAGCTTGCGGCCAAAAGACGCCGCGAAGGAAAGTCTGGGCATGAAATCTCTCCATCAGCTTCAAAATTGCTTGGCCCCGAAAAGTTAAACCCAAACACAGCTTCGGGCAACGAAACTTGCCAGCACGGCCGCAAACGCCCACATTCGGACAGATAGAAGAAAGGACCATCCCCATGAAGATCATCTGGCTCGGCCATTCCGGTTTCCGCATCGAGATCGAGGACGCGGTGCTCCTGATCGACCCCTGGCTGACCGGCAATCCGGTCTTTCCCGCCGACCGCCGGGCCGAGGCGCTGGCAGGGGCCACCCATATCCTGCTGACCCATGCCCATGGCGACCATGCCGCCGATGCCGCTACGCTGGGAGCCGGGCTTGGCATCCCGGTCGCCTGTATCCACGAAGTTTCCGAATGGCTGAATGCCGATGGCAAGGTGCAGACCATCGGCTTTGGCAAGGGTGGCACCATCCGCCTCGGCGGCGCGGCGGTGACCATGGTCAACGCCACCCATTCCGCCTCCATCGACTTCAAGACCGGCGGTTTGCAGCCCGCAGGCTCCGCCGCCGGTTTCATGATCGCAGGCGAAGGCCATACGATCTATGTCTCGGGCGATACCGACATCATGGCCGACATGGACTGGATGGGCGATTACCACAAACCCGACATCGGGATCCTGTCCTGCGGCGGCCATTATACGATGGACATGGCCCGCGCGGCCTATGCCGCCCGGCGCTATTTCAACTTCACGACCGTGATCCCCTGCCATTACAAGACCTTCCCGATCCTTGCGCAGGATGCGGCACCGCTGATCGAAGGACTGCCCGGCGTGCAGGTGATCGAGCCGCAGGTGATGACGCCCATCATCCTCTGACCCGGCGGCGCCCCGACGGGGCGCCCCGTTTCAGGGCTTCAGATAGGCATAGCCCTCGTATTGCAACTCCATCAGCCGCACCGCACCGGAGGGCACCACCTGCGCATCCTCCAGCAGCGGCACGTCCTTGTTGGTCCTCTGCCTGATGGATTCCACCGTGTTCAGACAGGCGGAAAAGGTCAGGTTCTCGTGCTGCAAGGCCAGATCCCCCACGCGTGAGGCGACCGGCGAAATATCCGACCGCAGCATGGTCAACCCCGGCCCGTAGGTCACGATCTCGACTACAGCCTCTTTGCCAAGCGCCTGATAATGCGCGATGATATTGACGGCATTGTTCAGCGCCATGTTCATCACAGCCGGATCGTCCTGATCGACATGGATCGCCACTTTCGGCACTTCGGGAACCTCCGCCTTCGCGCCGTGCGCCACAGGTGTAAACGCCAGAACCGCCGCCACGGCCAGACCGCGCAGCCCTTGCATGAAACGCATCCCACCCTCCCTTATGAGATTTTTCATATATATGAATATTGCGTTCATCCAGGCCGCGAGACAAGCCCTTTACGCGGAGCCTCGCCGCTGCGCGAAGAATCTCCGCAACAGCCCCTCCGCCTCGGCCCCGGCAATCCCGTCATAAACCTCGGGCACATGGTGGCATTGCGGATGCGCAAAGACCCGCGCGCCCACCGCCACGCCCCCGCTTTTCGGATCAGCGGCGCCATAATACAGCCGCGCGATCCGTGCCGCCGAAATCGCAGCAGCACACATCGGACAAGGCTCCAGCGTGACGTAGAGGTCATACCCCGTCAGCCGCTCCTGCTCCAGGGCGGCACAGGCAGCGCGGATCGCCAGAATCTCGGCATGGCCGGTCGGGTCACACAATTCGCGCGTCCGGTTCCCTGCCCGCGCCACCACCCTCCCTGAAGGCGCAACGACAACGGCCCCCACCGGCACTTCGCCCCGGTCACCCGCCGCCCGCGCCTCTGCCAGCGCCAGATCCATATACGACCGGAATCCGCTCACCGTTGCCCTTTCCCCTGCAAACCCGTAATTTGCATCTTGCAGAAATACTCTCGGGGGTCCGGGGGCAGACAGCCCCCGGGGCCGCCGCCCCCCGCCTCCTCCTACATGCCGGGAAACCCATGTCAGAACAAGCCAGGCCCAAAGCGCCGAAATCCGCGGCCCAGAAACCGGCGTCCGGGAAACCAGCCCCCGAAGGCGAGCGTATCGCCAAGGTGCTGTCGCGCGCAGGCGTCGCCTCGCGGCGCGAGGCGGAACGGATGATCGAGGCTGGCGAGGTCAAGGTGAACGGCAAGGTCATCACCTCGCCCGCCCTGAACGTGACCGCGAAGGACCGCATCACCGTGCGGGGTGAGCCGCTGGCCGAAAAACAACCCGCCCGGCTCTGGCTTTACTACAAGCCCGAGGGGCTGGTCACCTCGGCCGCGGATGAAAAGGGCCGCGACACGGTGTTCGACCATCTGCCGGAAGAAATGCCGCGCGTCATGTCTGTCGGGCGGCTCGACCTCAATTCCGAGGGGCTCTTGCTGCTGACCAACGATGGCGGGCTGAAGCGGCAGCTGGAACTGCCCTCAACCGGGTGGCTGCGCAAATACCGGGTCCGGGTCCATGGCAACCCGACCGACGCGGATTTTGAACCGCTCCGCAAGGGGATCGAGGTCGAGGGTGAACGCTTTCAGCCCATGCAGGTGACGCTTGACCGCGTTCAGGGGGCGAATGCCTGGGCCACCGTCGGCCTGCGCGAGGGCAAGAACCGCGAGATCCGCCGTGCCATGTCGGCCATCGGGCTGACGGTGAACCGGCTGATCCGGGTTTCTTATGGCCCGTTCCGCCTGAACGAGCTGCAACCCGGCGAGGTCGCCGAGGTGAAAGGCCGCATCCTGCGCGATCAGCTGGGCTTTGATCCCGACGGCGGCGAGGATCTCGCGATGCCCGAAAGGCCCCGCGCGAAACCCGCGCCCCGCCGCGAAGGGGCGGCGAAGGCCCCGGCAAAACCCACGCCACGATCCGCCGCCAAACCCGGCACCGCCGCCGCACGGCTGGCGCGATCCGCCGATCAGTGGCTGGATGCGGCAGAGGTGCGGGCGATCCGCGCCGGGAAGGCCGCGCCCGGCAAATCAGCAGCAGGCAAACCCCGTGCAACACGCCCCGAGGCCGGTGCCTCTGCCGAAGGTGGCGCCGCGCGCAAACCCGGCCCCGCCCGCAGCGGCGCGCCGTCAGGCAAACCCCGTCCGCCGCGCAGCCGCGGCTGACCGGCAGGGGATCAAGGGGGAATTTCGTGCAGCCGCAGCACTGGAATGCAGGCCCAGCCTTCCCTATAATCAGTGGCGTGGCGCCCGCCACGCTGGCTTGACCCTGCCCCCGGAGGCCCGATGCCCGCATCCGCCATCCAAAGCTTCAGCTTCATCCTGTTGATGGCGCTTGTGCTTTATGTCGCATTTGCCGGAGGCGCCTGAGATGGCGCAGCGTTTCGGTGGCAAATATTCCCCGACCGGCGAGGTGCAGCGCGATCACGCCACCGCCCCGTCGCAACAGCCCGCCAATCCGTTCGACAGCCGCCGCCCGGTGCGGGCCGGCGCGCGCTCGAACCTTCTGTTCGCGGTTCCGGTGATCTTTGCCTTCCAGGCTTTCCGCGCCGATCCGGCCGGGCTGGTGTTCGGCCTTGCCGCGACCGGGTTCAGCCTCGGCGCGGCCTGGCTGACGCGGGAAGGCATCCGCGCGCAGGAGGCCTATGACCAGCGCCGCGTCGCCAAACGCCCCGCCTTCCCGCGCAAGATCGCAGGCGCCGTGCTGACCGGGCTTGGCCTTGCCGCCGCAGGTATGATGACCACCGGCGCACCGCTGCTGGCAGTCGTGTTCGGCGTCATCGGCACTGCGCTGCATCTGGGCGCCTTCGGGCTTGACCCGCTGCGGGACAAAGGCGCCGAGGGGATCGATGCCTTCCAGACAGAACGCGTCGCCCGCGCCGTGGACGAGGCCGAGGCCTATCTGGCAGCCATGAAAAACGCGATCCTGCGCGCCCGCGACCGCGCACTGGAAGCGCGGGTGGATCGTTTCACAGCCGCTGCGCGCCAGTTGTTCCGCATGGTCGAAAACGATCCCGGCGACCTGTCCGCCGCCCGCAAATACATGACCGTCTATCTGATGGGCGCGCGCGATGCGACGGTGCGCTTTGCCGATCTTTACGCGCAGAACCGCGACCCGAAGGCGCGCGGCGATTACGAGGCGCTTCTGGCGGATCTTGAAACCAATTTCGCGGGCCGCACCAAGGCTTTGCTGGCAAATGACGCAAACGCACTGGATGTCGAGATTCAGGTGCTGCGCGAGAGGCTGGAGTACGAGACGCCCAAAGCGGACCGCGCCTGACGCAAGACCGTTGAGAAGCCGCGGCACCCTCCGTATAACCGCCACAGTAGCCCGTATCACCGTTTCAAACCCCGTGAGGCCAGAATGACCGAGACCGTTCGCACCGAAGCCGCCGCCGCCCTGGCGGAAGTGGAGAAAGTCACCGCTGTCGTCCTGCCCGAGCCGGGCACCGAGGTCGTTCCGCTGCAGGCCGCCCCCCCGGCCGAGGCCGCCGAAATCCGCAGACGGATGGACGAGCTGGACATGACCAATACCCAGTCCATCATCTCGTTCGGCTCGTCCGCGCAGGCCGAGCTTCAGGTCATCAGCCAGCAGATGCTGGCCGATGTGAAAAACAAGGATGTCGGCCCGGCGGGCGACGGGCTGCGCTCCATGGTTTCGACGTTGCGCGGCTTTTCGGTTTCGGAACTGGACGTGCGCCGTGAGCGCAGCTGGTGGGAGAAACTGCTGGGCCGCACCGCACCCTTCGCCAAATTCGTGGCGAAATACGAAGAGGTGCAGAGCCAGATTGACCGTGTGACCACCGACCTGCTGGAGCATGAGCACAAGCTGCTGAAGGACATCAAGTCGCTTGACCTGCTCTATGCCCGCACGCTCGACTTCTACAACGAACTCGCGCTTTACATCGCGGCGGGCGAGGCCAAGCTGGCCGAACTGGATGCGACTGTGATCCCCGCGAAAGAGGCCGAGGTTGCCGCCGCGCCCGAAAACGATCAGGTTCTGAAAGCGCAGGAACTGCGCGACCTGCGCGGCGCCCGTGACGATCTGGAACGCCGCGTGCATGACCTGAAGCTGACCCGTCAGGTGACGATGCAATCGCTGCCGTCGATCCGACTGGTGCAGGAAAATGACAAGTCGCTGGTCACCAAGATCAACTCGACGCTGGTGAACACCGTGCCGCTGTGGGAAACCCAGCTGGCGCAGGCAGTCACCATCCAGCGCTCGCGCGAGGCGGCGGGGTCGATCAAGGCGGCGAATGACCTGACGAACGAGCTTCTGACTTCGAACGCCAAGAACCTTCAGGAAACCAACCGCATCGTCCGCACCGAGATGGAGCGCGGCGTCTTCGACATCGAGGCGGTGAAACAGGCCAATGCCACGCTGATCGCCACGATCAACGAAAGCCTCGCCATTGCCGACGAGGGCAAGGCCAAGCGCGCGGCGGCCGAGGCCGATCTTCACAAGATGGAGGCGGAGCTGCGCGACACGCTGGCTTCGGCCAAGGCCCGGCGCGACGGGCTGGGCACCGCCACCGGCACTTCGGTCTGAGTTCACATTGTGGCAAAGGGGCTGCGCCGTTTTCTTCTGAACCGTTCCGGCCTCGCCGCGCTGGCGCTGGCGGTCCTGTCGGCTTGCGTGCAGACTCCTGTCACGCCCGCCCCGCCTGCCACCGGCCCGGCGCCACGCCCCGCCCAGCCCCCTGCCCGCCCAGAGGTTTCGGCGGAAAGCCGGGCGCTGGAACATTACTATGCCCAGGTGCAGGCCGATCTTCTGTCGCAGCATCTGCTGCGCACCGATGGCGGCGGGGTGGATACGCCCTTCACCGATACGATGCTGACGGAAAACTTCATCCGTATTGCCCTGTTCGATGAATACCGGCGAGGGCCGGGCGGGTTGGTTGCGCAGGAAACCGCCAGCCGGTTGCGCCGGTGGGATGCGCCGGTACGGATGAAGCTGGTGTTCGGCGCCTCCGTCGCGCCGGACCGCCGTGCCACCGACCGGGCGCGCATCGCCTCCTATCTGTCGCGGCTGTCCGCGATCACGGGCCACCCGATCGGGCTGGCAGACAGCAACCCGAATTTCTTCGTCTACATGGTGAACGAAGATGAACGCCGCGCACTTGGCCCCGTCATCAGCGCCACCCTGCCGGATCTGTCCGGCCCGGAGGTTGCGGGGCTGACCAATCTGCCGCGTTCGACCTATTGCATTGTCTATGCGCTGTCAGAGGGGCATTCCTCGACCTACTGGAGGGCTTTTGCGGTCATCCGGGCCGAACATCCCGATCTGCTGCGGCTGTCCTGCATCCACGAGGAAATCGCGCAGGGGTTGGGGCTTGCCAATGACAGCCCGTTGGCACGCCCGTCGATCTTCAATGACGACGAGGAATTTGCCCTGCTGACCCGGCAGGACGAGCTGATGCTGAAAATGCTCTACAACCCTGCCCTGCGGCCGGGGATGAGCGCGGCAGAGGCCCGGCCCATCGTGCGCGAGCTGGCGATGCGGCTGGTCGGCGGCCCAAGCTGAACCAGCAGGGCTGCGGGTGCGACGCAATTCCCCCGCAACCCCCCTTCAAACCTCTGTCGCCTCGGCTATGTTACCCTCATGCAGGACGGGCCCCGTGGCCCGCCCCGGCGCGGCTCTTGCGCCCGGTAACGGAAAGGTTTCGTCATGGTCTTCGATTTTCTGAAGGGCGAATTCATCGACGTCATCGCCTGGCTTGATGACAGCCGCGATACGATGGTCTGGCGGTTCGAGCGGCGCGGTCAGGCGATCAAATACGGTGCCAAGCTGACGGTCCGCGAGGGGCAGGCGGCGGTTTTCGTGCATGAGGGGCAGTTGGCCGACGTGTTTGGTCCCGGCCTTTACATGCTCGAAACCAACAACATGCCGATCATGACCACGCTCCAGCACTGGGACCACGGGTTCCAGTCGCCGTTCAAGAGCGAGGTCTATTTCGTCAACACCACCCGCTTCAACGATCTGAAATGGGGCACCAAGAACCCGATCATGTGCCGCGATCCCGAATTCGGGCCGGTGCGGCTGCGCGCCTTCGGCACCTATTCGATGCGCGTGTCCGACCCGGCGGTGTTCCTCAAGGAAATCGTCGGCACCGATGGCGAATTTACCGCCGACGAGATCAGCTTCCAGATCCGTAACGTCATCGTGCAGGAGATGAGCCGGGTTCTGGCCTCCTCGGGTATTCCGGTGCTCGACATGGCGGCGAATACCGCCGATCTGGCCAAGCTGATCGCCACAGCCATCGCGCCGAAGATCGCCGAATACGGGCTGATACTGCCCGAATTTTATATCGAGAACGTCAGCCTCCCCGAAGAGGTCGAAAAGGTGCTGGACAAGCGCACCTCGATGGGGATTGCGGGCGATCTGAACAAATACATGCAGTTCAACGCCGCCGAGGCAATGAATGCGCCGGGTGGTGCCATGGGCAGCGCGATGGGCGCCGGGATGGGCGCGGCACTTGGCATGGGCATGGCGGGCCAGATGCAACCCGGCCCCTGGGGCGCCGCTCCGCAGGGTGCGGCGGCGGCTGGAACGCTCTGCCGATCTGGTGATCCGTCTGGGGGACGGCACCGAGGAAAGCCGCGCG
>NZ_LJSC01000006.1:0-9663 GCF_001303875.1 Gemmobacter sp. LW-1
CCGCCGCGCCCGCCGCCGCAAGGCCGATCAGGCGGATCGCAAGGACAGTTTCATCCTCCACAAGTTCGAGGCGATCCTGTCGATGACCGAATTCCTCAACCTCAACCGCCGGATCGAGGACGACGACGAGGATACCGCCGGCAAGGCTGCCGATGATCAGGAAGAGATCGGTCTGGCCCAGATTTCCAAAGCCCCGGCCACGCGGCTGAAACTGCATCTCGACCTTGCGCCCGAGGATGTGGACCGCGAGGCGCTGTCGGGCGTTACCACCTATCCCGAATGGGATGTGCGCGGCGGGGCCTATCTGCCCGCGCATGTCCGGGTGTTGCAGTCACGGGCCGAGGAAAGCCCGGCAATCCCCGCGTTTCGGGACGATCCGCGCGCCGCCGCCCGTATCCGCGCCGTCCGCCGCCAGTTCGAGGCCCTGCGTCCCGGCTTCGTCTCGACCGCTGGCCACCCGGAGGGCGATGTGCTTGACACCGAACGGGCGGTGCGCGCGCGGGTCGATTTTCTGGCAACCGGCGAAGGGACAGATCGGGTCTGGCGCCAGACAAGGGCCGAACGCCGCGATCTGGCGGTGTCGATCCTGCTGGACGTCTCGCGCAGCACCGAAAGCGCGCTGCCGGGGCACGGCCATGACGGGCGCAGCGTCATCGACATCGAACGCGAAGCACTGGCGGCACTGGCCTGGGGCCTCGATGCCTGCGGCGACCGTTTCGCCATCCACGCCTTTTCCTCGCTCCGCCGCCAGCGGGTCTTCGTGCAGGAGGTCAAGGGCTTCACCGAACCCATGTCTGCCAGCACCGAACAGCGCATCGCCGGGCTGCGGCCCGGCCATTACACCCGGCTGGGCGCGGCCATCCGCCATGTCTCGGCCGGGCTGACGCGCGAGGCGCGCAAGCGGCGGCTTCTGCTGGTGCTGACCGATGGCAAGCCCAACGACTTGGATCATTACGAGGGCCGCCACGGTATCGAGGACAGCCGCAAGGCCGTGCAGGAGGCCCGCCGCGCCGGGCATGCGGTGTTCGGTATCACGGTGGATCGGGACGGCAAGGACTGGTTTCCGCGCATCTTCGGCGCGGGGGCCTATGAGGTGATCGCCGATCCCGAAAAGCTGACCCGTGCGCTGCCCGCGCTCTATCGGCAACTGGTGACGGCATGACCACGCCGCAGGCATCCGTGCTGGACGATCTGCCTGGTGAGCTGATGATGTGGGTGCTGATCCTGTCGGAACTCGCGGTGTTCGGCGCCGGGCTGATGGGGTTTCTTGCGGTGCGGCTGACCGATCCGGCAGGCTTTGCCGAGGCGCAGACGCATCTGCACCGCACCGGGGCCGGGATCAACACGCTGGTTCTGGTGACCTCCGGCTGGCTGGCCGCACTGGCGCTGGAGGCGGCGCGGGCAGGGCGGCGTACCCGGTTGCGGGCGCTGCTGGCCGGGGCGGCACTGCTGGGTGGCGTGTTCCTGTTTCTGAAGGCGCAGGAGTATGCCGATCTCTGGGCCGCCGGTCTGACCTTTGACAGCCATGCGTTCTACACCTTCCACATGCTGTTGACCGGCTTTCACGCGGCGCATGTGCTGGCAGGGATCGTGCTGCTGGGTCTGGTTGGCTGGCTGGCCACCCCCCGCGCCGTTGAGGCGGGGGCGGCCTTCTGGCATATGGTCGATCTGGTCTGGGTGCTGCTGTTTCCGGTGGTTTACCTGATATGAGCGTCACCCGTGCCTGGGCCTGGCTGATCGCCCTCACCGCCACCTCCACCGCCGTCGCCGCGACCGGCCTTTCCGGGCGCTGGCTGGCACTGGTGGTGCTTGCGCTTGCCTGGGCCAAGGCGGAACTGATCCTGAACCGCTATCTGCATCTTGCGCAGGCTCAGAACATCGCGCGGGGATTCGCACTGGGGCTTGCGCTGTTCATGCTGGCCCTGACCGGCCTTGCGGTTGCGGCCCCCTGAAAGGATCAGCGCGCCCAGGCCATTGCGGGATCTTCCTCGGTATAGTTGCGCAGCGTTTCCAGATCCTCGATCCGGGCAATATTCTGCCGGATGGTGACGCCCTGTTCCTTCAGCCGTGCAAAGGCCCGGCTCAGGCTTTCGGGCTTCATCCCAAGGCGCCCGGCAATCAGCACCTTGTCATAGGGCAGCGTCACCTCGCAGGCGCCGGCCGGGCAGGGCGCCAGCTCCAGCAGGAATTCCGCCACCCTCTGCGCGCCGGTGCGGGCCTTGAGCTGTTCGACCTGCGCCACAAGGCTGTGCAGATGGGTAAAGGTCGCCGACAGGATCGAGATGGCGACTTCCGGGTTGTTGCGAATCTGCCGCAGAAAGCTGTCAGCCTCGATGCGGATCAGCGTGCAGTCGGTGACCGCCTCCGCCGCGACCGGATAGGTGTCACTGCGAAAGGCCACCGCCTCGCCGAAGGATTCGCCATTGGTGAACACGCCCACCACCGCCTCGGCGCCATTTGGCGCGATGCGGTAGAGCTTGATCCAGCCTTCGGCCACAATATAGATCGCGCTGGCGCGTTCGCCTTGCAGGAAGATCGTGCCGCCGCGCGGGAACTGGCGTATCCGTGCTTCCTCCAGCACCGATTGCACGACAGGTTCGGGCGCCGAGGCGAGCAGGATCGAGGCTTTGGCAAGCGCGACATGTTCGGATTTCATGGGGTATCCTTCGGCAGGGCGGGCCGTTCCGCCCGCTGTGCCAGACCTTACCGGCTTCGCCTGGCCGAAACCACCCATCGTGGCCCCAAAACCAGCACTTGCCGCAGGGTCGCCCGCAAACCTGCCTGCGCACCGCGCCGCTAGCCCTGCGTGGCCGTCATGCCGCCGTCGATCACCAGCACCGATCCGCTGCAATAGCTGGCCTCGTCAGAGGCAAGGAACAGGCATCCCGCCGCGATCTCTTCGGGGCGGCCGGGCCGCTGCATGGGGGACATCTGCCGCGCCTGCGCAGGGTCGTCAAAACCCTCAAGCAGCGATTCCACCATCCCGGTCGCGATATAGCCCGGAGCCACTACATTGGACCGGATGCCTTCCGCGACATAGGCGCAGCTCATGGCATTGGACAGGTTGATCATCCCGGCTTTGGCGGCGCAATAGGCATGTGCGCGCGGCAATCCGCGAAACCCTGATACGCTGGCCACATGGACCAGCGCCCCGCCGCCGCCCTGCCGCCGCATCTGCTGCACCGCCAGCCGCGACATCAGATAGCAGGAGGTCAGGTTGATCCGCATGACCTCGTCCCATTTCGCGGGATCGGTGGCGGCCACATCCTCCATCGACCCCGGCGACTGGCGCTGCCAGCTATAGCCGACGCCCGCCGCGTTCAGCAGGATGTCGATGCGGCCATGCTGTGCCAGAACTGCGGCCATCGCCGCCTCGGCGCCCGGCGCGAGGCTGATATCCTGCGCGCTATGGCCAAAGTCGTGGCCTTTCTGCCGCAAGAGCGCGCCTGTCTCCTCCAGCGCGGCGGCGGTGCGCGACACGCCTGTCACGCGGGCGCCCTCGCGGGCGAAGATCGCGGCGGCGGCCCGGCCCACGCCCGATCCTGCGCCGGTGATCAGCGCCACCTTTCCGTCCAGTCGTCCCATCGGATCTTCCTTTTCCCGATTGGCCGGGAGCCAGGGCACCCGGCACGGTGAAGTTCAGCCAAGCGCGCGGCGGTGCGCCTCGTCCCCCGACTTCACCAGAGCCCGCATTACCTCGAATGAATGTTCGGCCAGATCCTGACCGTCTTCCCAGGTGTCACGCCAGATCGCGAGGATCCCCAGCAGCGGCTGGTCGATCATCGTGGATGAGAAGCTTTCAAACGAGACCGGCCCGGCATAACCCGCCTCGCACAGCGCGCGGAAATAGGGGTTGAAGTCGATGTTCCCGGCGCCAAGGTAGCCCCGGTTGGAATCCCCGATATGGAAGAACCCGATCCGGTCGCCCGCATTGCGGATGGCCCGGCCGATATCGGTTTCCTCGATATTCATGTGATAGCTGTCGAGGTGGATCTTCACATTCTCCATCCCGGTATCCCGGCAAAAGGCCAGCGCCTGTTCGGCGGTATTCAGAAGGTTGGTTTCATAGCGGTTCACCACTTCCAGACCGATCTCTATTCCATGCGGCTGCGCCCGCTCCGCCACCCGCCGGATCGCTTCGACCGACGTGGCGCGGCCCTCGGCGGTGCAGGGCGCCAGATATTTCTGGAAGGCGGAATAGGTGATGCCGCTGACCATGAAACCGCCGATGCGGGCACAGGTGTCCACGGCCTCCATCAGAAAGGCCTCTCCCCGGGCTCGGATTTCGGGGTCGGGACTGGTCAGATCCTGATCTGCGGAAAGCCCCAGACAGACCGTGGCGCTCAGCCCG
This sequence comes from Gemmobacter sp. LW-1, assembly GCF_001303875.1. NCBI lineage: Bacteria > Pseudomonadati > Pseudomonadota > Alphaproteobacteria > Rhodobacterales > Paracoccaceae > Gemmobacter > Gemmobacter sp. LW-1. Next base: position 4,352 of record NZ_LJSC01000006.1, read on the forward strand.
GCCTCGGCCAGCGCATCGCGGGTGATGCGGGTGATATCAGCTTCGGGCGGGGTGGGGGGCGTTTCGATGAAGTCATAGCCGATGCGCCGGGCCCCGCGGATCGCATGGCGCGCGCCCTCGGCATCCCATGTTTTCGACAGCACCAGCCAGTGAATGCCAAGGGGGTTGGTCTTTTTCATATCGTGTTCCTTTCTTCCGCGTCTCAGCCCCAGCCGACGACGCCCTTGATTTCGGTCACATCATCCAGCGCGAAATCCGCATATTCCCGTCCGTTGCCCGAGCGTTTGTAGCCGCCGAAGGGGGCGGCGGAATCCCAGGCGGGGTAATTCAGATAAACCGTCCCTGCCCGCATCTGCGTGGCGACACGGCGCGCGCGGTCGGGGTCGGCCGACTGCACATAGGCCGCCAGCCCGTATTCGGTGGCATTGGCCAAGGCGATGGCCTCGTCTTCGGTCTGGTAAGAGATGACCGACAGCACCGGGCCAAAGATTTCCTCGCGCGCCACGGTCATGTCGGGGGTGACATGACCAAAGACAGTGGGGCGCACATAAAAGCCCTTGTTCAAGCCTTCGGGGCGGCCCGGCCCTCCGGCGACGAGTGTGGCGCCCTCGGCGATCCCGGTGGCGATCAGCTGCTGGATCTTCCCGAACTGCGCGGCGCTGACTACTGGCCCGAGCTGCGTTTCCGGCGCTTCGGGCGGGCCGGTGCGAAAGGTGGCGGCGGCCCGCGCGGCGAGTTCCAGCACCTCGTCATGCCGGTCGGCGGGCACCAGCATGCGGGTGGGCGCATTGCAGGATTGCCCGGAATTGCCGAAACATCCCGCCACGCCCTTGGCGACCGCAGTCGGAAAATCGGCATCGGGCAGCAGGATATTGGCGGATTTGCCGCCCAGTTCCTGACTGACCCGCTTGACCGTGGCAGCGGCGGCCTCGGCCACCAGAATACCCGCGTGGGTCGATCCGGTGAAAGACATCATGTCGACATCGGGGTGCCGGGAAAGCGCAGCGCCCACGCCCGCCCCGTCGCCGCTGACCAGATTGAACACGCCTGCGGGCACACCGGCCTCGTCCAGGATTTCAGCAAAGATCAGACCTGACAGCGGCGCGACCTCCGAAGGTTTCAGCACCATGGTGCAGCCCGCTGCCAGCGCAGGGGCGACCTTGCAGACGATCTGGTTCATCGGCCAGTTCCATGGGGTGATCATGCCGATCACGCCGATCGGTTCGCGCAGCACACAAGTGCCACCTCGCATCTGCGAGAACGCATAGCTTTCCAGCGTGGTGATCATCTGCGTCAGATGCGCGCGACCGATGCCGACCTGAGCCTCGCGGGCGAAGGGCAGGGGCGCGCCCATCTCGCGGCTGATCGCGCGGGCCAGATCGTCGCTGCGCCGGTCGTAGACTGCAAGGATCGCCTGCAACAGCGCGATGCGGCGGTGCCGGGGCAGGGCCGCGTAGCCGGGGAATGCCGCGCGGGCGGCGGCAACGGCGCGATCCACGTCCTGAGCGCCTCCAAGGGCGATGGCACAGAATGGCTCTTCCGTCGCCGGGTCGATCACTGGCAGCCGGGGCGCGTCGCGACCCGCCACAGGGTCGACCCAGCGGCCGTTGATGTAGAACCTTTCAAGATGCGGTGTCATGGGAATGTCCTTCGGCTGGGGGAAAGCCCCCGGTGGGAAGCAGCAGCGCAGCCAGACGCCGCGCCGCGAATTTCAGACCTTCTGAGGTGGACTGCCGTTCTTCCGGTGGCATCCGGGCACCGAGCCCGATCAGCCCCAGCGCAAGGCGGCTTTCAGTGCGGCCAAGCGGCACCGGCACGGCAAGCGAGACGATGCCCTCGTGGATCTCGCCGTCACAGACCGCATAGCCACAGGCGCGGATGCGGCGGAATTCGTCATGCAGGGCGGTGTCCCCGGTCAGGGTGCGGTGGGTGAAGCCCTCGCGCGGGGCGCTGGCCAGAAGGCCCGCGCGAAACTCGTCGGGCAGGAAGGCCAGAATGGCCTTGGCCGAAGAACAGGCATGCAGCGGCCGCCGTCCGTGGGCAGGATGCAGATGTGGCTCACCCGGATCATCGGGATTGGCCGAAGCGAAGAGCATCACCTCGCCCCCCGTCAGCCGGGCGGCGAAGCTCGTCATGCGGAAGCGGCGCGCCAGATCGTTCAGCACGGGCGCGGCCAGATCCTGAAGCCCCGTCATGTCGAGGCTGGCCTGCACAAGACCGCAGAGCCGCGTGCCCAGCCGATAGCTGCGCCCGGACTCGCAGGGCTGAAGATAGCCGATGGCCAGCAACTGCCCGACGATCCGGTGTACGCTGGCACGCGGAAGCCCGGTCAGCCGCACGATCTGCATGAAGCCCAGCTCGTGCGGCGGCAGGGCGAAGACATCAAGGATGCGCGCCAGCCGTTCCGCGAAGCTGTCGCTGTCCGGTTCGGGGGCCATCGCGCTACCAGGCGGTGTAGCCGCCATCCACCGACAGGATCGAGCCGGTAAAATAGCTGGATGCATCCGAGGCAAGGAACAATGCGGTCGAGGCGATCTCGCGCGGTTCGCCAAAACGGCCCATGGGCGTCATCTCGACGTTCTTGGCATAGACCTCGGGCATGGTCTTAAGCTGCATCGTCATCTCGGTGCCGATATAACCCGGCGCGATGGCATTCACGCGCACGCCTTTGGTCGCCCATTCCACCGCCAGCGCCTTGGTGATGTGGTGGCAGGCCGCCTTGCTGGCCATGTAATGCGCGGCGAATTGCGGGCGGTTGATGATCAGCCCCGACATCGAGCCAAGGTTGACGATGGAGCCTTTGCCCGCCGCGACCATGTGGCGTCCAAAGGCGCGGGCGCACCAGAACACCGCATTGGCATTGACCTCCATCACCCAGCGCCATTCATCATCCGTCATGTCCAGCGCATCGGTCAGGCGCGAGACCCCGGCATTGTTCACCAGAATGTCGACGCGGCCGAACTGGTCCATCACGGCTTCGGCCAGGGCGTTCACGCTGGCGGTATCTGTCACATCGACCGGCATGGCGACGGCTTCGACCCCTTCGTCGCGCAGGCGGGCGGCGGCGGCTTCCCGCGTCGCGGGATCAATGTCTGCGACCACGATTCGGGCACTTGCCTCGCCCAGGGCGCGGCCGATCTCCTGGCCGATGCCCCGGCCGCCGCCAGTGACCACCGCCACGCGATCCTTCAGTCGATAAAGTTCGAGATACATGGTTCCTCCTGTTTTTCCTGATGTTTTGCCGCAGATCGCGGGGGGTGGTCCTCCAGCCGGCCCCTCGCGCCTGTCGCGCGGCAAAATCCTTTTTTTCCAGTGCCTTGATGGCAACCGGATGGTGCATTCCCGCCAGATTCGAGAAATTCGGTGCGGCGTTCGATTTCGTGTTGACAGTTTGACGATCTGGTTTTTAATCGCAACTGAAATCTGAGTATACCCAAAAATAAGACGACAGACAGCGACAGGCGCGGCCCGCAGCGGGTTCCGCCGGATGGGAGGACATATGCTGAATGGAATCGATACCGCCGGGCTGGCCGGGGCACGCGATGCGATCCGGACCGAACCGGCAGCGGGCATCGCGCGGTATGGCGTGGCGCTGGACTGGAAGCAGGGCACGCAGATCGAGGCCCGCGCCCTGACCATGAAGGTCGGTGCGGAGGAGATCGCGCGCAACTTCACCTGGGTTGTGGACGAGCCACCGCAGCTTCTGGGTCAGTCGACGGGGCCGACGCCGCAGGAATATCTGATGTCGGGCGTGGGTGCCTGCATCATGGTGGGTTTCGTGGTCAATGCGGCGGTGAAGGGTGTGGCCTTGCGCTCGGTCCGGGTCACGATGGGCGGTTCGCTGGATCTGGCGGGCTTTCTGAACCTGCGCCCGGATGCGCAGATCAAGATGGCCGGTCTGACCTATGAAATCGACGCCGACTGCGATGCCGACGAGGCAACCTTGCAGGACATCGCGCGCACCGCTTTCGAGTTCAGCCCGAATGCGATGACGGCGGTGCATGGTGTGCCGGTCACCGGCGGGCTGAAGCAGCGCCAGACGGCCTGAGTCACAACATCGGTGGCGCGGCGGAGGGGAGAGCCTCCGCGCCGCCTGCGACAACCGGCGGGGAGGAATGCCGATGTCTGAACGTGGATATGGAAGCTGCGCCAAATACATCCAGCGCAGGGGCGAGATTGATCGCGTGGGCGAACATCTGGCCAGCCTTGGCGCTTCGGCGCTGGTGATCGTGGACCCTTTCATCGACGAAACCTATGGCGCGCGGGTCGATGCCTCGATCGCAGCGGTCGGGGTTGCGGTGCAGAAAGTGATCTTCGGCGGGGAATGCTGGGAAGGCGAGGTTGACCGGATCGTCGCGGCAGCCGGTGACAGCCGCCCTGCCATCATTGCCGGGATTGGTGGTGGCAAGACGCTGGATACTGCCAAGCTGGTGGCCGCAGAGCTTGACGCCCGCATCCTGTGCTTTGCCACTGTCGCCTCGACCGATGCGCCGACCTCGGGGCTGGCGATGCGCTATTTCGAGGACGGCCGCACCGACCGGCCGATCTTCCTGACCCGGCATCCCGACATGGTGATTGTCGACCCCGAACTGGTGGTCCGGGCGCCGGTGCGTTTTCTGATCGCGGGGATCGGGGATGCACTGTCGACCTGGTACGAGGCGCGGTCCAACCGCGACAGCCGGTCGAAGAATTACATTGCGGGCGGCCAGGGGATGCCGCTGGCCGGGATGGCGATTGCGCGCGCCTGCCACGAGGCGCTGATGCGCGATGCACGCGGCGCAGTGGCGGCGGCCCGCGAAGGGCTGGTGACCCCTGCGGTCGAGAATATCATCGAGGCCAACACGCTGTTGTCAGGTCTGGGCTTCGAGAATTGCGGCTGTTCGGCGGCGCATGGCATCCATAACGGCCTGTCGATCCTGCCGGGCTGCCATTCGAAACTGCATGGCGAGAAGGTGGCTTTCGGAACGCTGTGCCTTCTTGTGCTGGAGGACCGCCCGCAGACCGAACTGGACGAGGTTTTCGCTTTCTGCGAGGACATGGGCCTGCCGACCACACTGGAGGCGATGGGGCTGGGTTCGGCCACACGGGAAGACCTGCTGCGCGCTTCGGTCGCGGCGCTCAACCCTGGCGAGGCAACCCATGCCACGGATGCCGAACTGACGCCGGAGGGCATTCTGGCCAGCCTGCTTGCGGTGGATGCGATGGGCCGGGCCCGGCTGGCGCGGGGCTGAACCCGCCATGCAAAGCACCATGCAGGAGGCCCCCCTGGGTATCGCCCGGCTGTTGCGCCATGTCGCAGCGGTGACCGGCGG
>NZ_LJSC01000007.1:0-11776 GCF_001303875.1 Gemmobacter sp. LW-1
TGGCGAAACCGGGGGCGGCCTGTCGGGCGGCGAGGCGCGGCGCCTGTCGCTGGCCCGCGCCCTGCTGACCACGCCTGATGTGATCCTCGCTGACGAGCCGACTGCAGATCTGGATACGGAAACCGCGCGTGCTGTCACCGAGGGCCTGCTGTCCCAGCGTGCAAGAGGTGCGACACTGGTCATCGCCACGCATGACCCTGCACTTGCTGCACGCATGGACCGCATTATCCATATCGGAGGCGCCACATGAGCGCGCTTTGGCAGATCCTGCGCCTGATGCTGCGGGACCAGCGCACTGCCCTGCTGCGCGGGGCGGCATTGTCAGTGCTGGTGCTGGCGATGGGCGTGGCGCTGCTGGGTCTTTCGGGCTGGTTCATCACCGCCGCTGCCGCAGCCGGGCTGGCCGGGGTGGGGGCAACATTTGACGTCTTCCGCCCCTCGGCCATGGTGCGCTTTCTGGCGCTGGGCCGTGCCGCTGCGCGATATGGCGAGCGGCTGGCCACCCATGACGCCACCCTGCGTGCGCTGGAAAGCCTGCGGCTGCACCTGATGGCTGGCCATCTGGCCGCACCCTGGCAAAGGCTGATCCGGCTGCGCGGCGCCGAGGTGCTGAACCGGCTGACCGCCGATATCGACGCACTGGACGGGCTGCCTCTGCGGCTGGCGCTGCCGGTTCTGGCCGGGGGGCTGACGCAGATTCTGGCCTTCGGGGTTCTGTGGTTTCTGGCCGGTTGGCAGGTCGCACTCTGGCTGGCCGCCGTTTCAATCACCGGCGCGGCACTGGTGCTGTGGCGAACCGGGCGCCGAACGCTGCGCCCCTCGCGCCGCGCCGAGGCTGCGGCACAGGCTTTTCGTACGCGGCTGATTGACCTGATCCGCAGCCGCGATGATCTGGCGGTCTATGGCCATCTGGAACATCAGCTTGCCGCAACCCGCAAGGCCGAGATCCGCCGCCGTAATATGCAAAACCAGCTCGACCGACTGGACCGGCGGGCGGGGGCAGCCCTTGTTGCACTGACCAGCCTGTCGGCCGGTGGTGCGCTCTGGCTGGGCCTGACCCTGACCCAGCAGGGACGGCTCAGCCCAGCGCTGGCGGCGCTGGGGGTCTTTGCCGCGCTGGCGCTGGCCGAGACGCTGATACCCCTGCGGCGGGCAGTCGCCGATCTTGGCCGGATGGCAGATGCAGCGCGGCGCGTCCGGGGCGGGCTGAGTGTTGCACTGCCCGTCGCCAGCATGGGCACCTACACAGGATCGGGCGGTATTCGGGTGCATGACCTTTGCCTCGCCCGCCCCGGCGACAACCAGCCGCTGACCCCGCCGCTGAGCTTTTCCGTCGCGCCAGGCGAGACCGTGGCGCTGACCGGCCCCAGCGGCGCGGGCAAATCCACCGTCCTGCTGGCGCTGGCGGGCCTGCACCCGCCACTGTCCGGCCAGATCACCCTCGCCGGTCGCGCGCTGGCGGATTGGGATGAACCCGCATTGCGCGATCTGTTGACACTGGTGCCACAACGCGCGGGCCTGATGGGCGGGACCGTGGCAGAGGCGCTGCGCCTCGCTGCCCCTGACGCGGCCGAGGCCGAGTTGTGGCAGGCTCTGGAGGCAACCGCGCTGGCGGAAACGATCCGGGCGCGCGGCGGGCTGGATCTGCGTCTGGGCAGCGGCGGCAGTGGTCTGTCAGGGGGCGAGGCGCGGCGGCTGGTACTGGCCCGTGCCCTGCTGCGCCGCCCGGCCATCCTTTTGCTGGACGAACCGACCGAAGGGCTGGACCCTGATACCGCAAACCGCGTCCTGAGCGGCCTCCGCGCCCATCTGCCGCAGGCCGCAATCCTGCTGGCATCGCATCGCGAGACCGAAACTGCACAAACGCTACGAAACGTCACAGTTCATTAACTGGAGGCAGTGATACGAGTTATTGATACAGATCAAGGCCGCCCCGATCTGAGCGGTTAAATACATTCAATATAGGGAATGCGTATCCCCGCGCCTTCCCATCCCTGAACCGGAGTGCTGGACATGGAATTCGGCATCGTCGAGCTGTCACGCCTGCAATTTGCTATGACGGCCATGTATCACTTTCTTTTCGTGCCATTGACGCTGGGCCTGTCGATCCTCGTCGCCATCATGGAAACCGTCTATGTGATGACCAACCGCCCCATCTGGCGACAGATGACGAAGTTCTGGGGCATGCTGTTCGGCATCAACTTTGCCCTTGGCGTCGCCACCGGCATCACCATGGAATTCCAGTTCGGCATGAACTGGAGCTATTACTCGCATTACGTCGGCGACATTTTCGGCGCCCCCTTGGCCATTGAAGGGCTGATGGCCTTCTTCCTCGAGGCCACCTTCGTCGGGTTGTTCTTCTTCGGCTGGGACAAGCTGAGCAAGGTGCAGCATCTGGTCGTCGCCTGGCTGGTCGCCATCGGCTCCAACTTTTCCGCACTTTGGATCCTGATCGCGAATGGCTGGATGCAGAATCCGGTCGGGGCTGAGTTCAACCCGATGACCATGCGGATGGAGATGACGGATTTCTTCGCAGTGCTGTTCAACGAGGTGGCGCAGGCGAAATTCGTCCACACTGTCAGCGCCGGCTATGTGACGGCCTCGGTCTTCGTGATCGGTGTTTCGGCTTGGTATCTGCTGCGTGGGCGTCACGCGGAACTGGCACGCCGCTCGATCACCGTGGCTTCGGCCTTCGGGCTGGCCTCGGCCTTCTCGGTGGTGCTGCTGGGGGACGAGTCGGGTTATGACACCTCGCTGAACCAGAAGATGAAGATGGCCGCCATCGAGGCGATGTGGGAGACCGAGCCCGCGCCCGCACCTTTCACTGCCTTCGGCTTCCCCGATCAGGCAGCGCGAGAGACGCATTATGCCATCCATGTGCCCTATGTGATGGGGCTGATCGGCACCCGGTCGCTGACCACGCAGATTCCGGGGATCAGCGATCTGGTCGCGCAGGCGGAAACGCGTATCCGGTCGGGCCTGATCGCCTATGACGCGCTGATGACCGTGCGCGCCGAACGCGATGCCACGCCGCCCGAGGTGATGCAGACCTTCGAAGATCATTCCGCCGATCTGGGCTTTGCCTTCCTGCTGAAGAAATACATCGACGACCCGCGTCAGGCGAGCGACGCGCAGATCCAGGCCGCCGCAGGCGACACCGTGCCGACGGTCTGGCCGCTGTTCTGGGCCTTCCGCATCATGGTAGCGCTGGGCTTCGGCTTCATCGGAACCATGGCCTATTTCTTCTGGCGTGCCTCGTTCAAGCAGATGCGCTATCCGCGCTGGGCGCTGCATGTCGCGGTCTGGATGATCCCGGCGCCCTGGATCGCCGCCGAGATGGGCTGGTTCGTCGCCGAATTCGGCCGCCAGCCCTGGACGGTGGACGGCGTGCTGCCCACCGCCATGTCGGTCAGCGCGCTGTCGATGACCGAAGTCGCGCTGACGCTGGCCGGGTTCGTGCTGTTCTACACCGTGCTGTTCATCATCGAGATGGGCCTGATGCTGAAATACATCCGCAAGGGTCCGTTTCAGGATGTCGCGGAAACCGAGGCCTGGGTGGCACGCCACCATGACCGACTGGCGGGCCGGCGCAATGCCGATGCCATCGCCCAACCTGCGGAGTGATCGCCATGATCCTGCATGAACTTATCAGCTATGATCTGCTGCGCGTGATCTGGTGGGGCCTGCTGGGCGTCCTGCTGATCGGCTTCGCGCTGACTGATGGCTTCGACATGGGGGTGGGGGCGCTTTTGCCCTTCACCGCCCAGACCGATGTCGAGCGCCGCATCGTCATCAACACCGTCGGCCCGGTGTGGGAGGGCAATCAGGTCTGGTTCATCCTTGGCGGTGGCGCAATCTTCGCCGCCTGGCCACCGCTTTACGCGGTCAGCTTCTCTGGCTTCTACCTTGCCATGTTCGCGGTGCTGGCCTGTTTCATCGTGCGGCCTGTCGCGTTCAAATACCGCTCCAAACGCGATGGCTACAGCTGGCGCAACCGCTGGGACTGGGCCTTGTTCGTCTCGGGCGCGGCCCCGGCGCTGCTGTTCGGTGTGGCGGTTGGCAATGTGATCCAGGGCGTACCGTTCCATTTCACCGATGACCTGCACACGATCTACGAAGGCGCGTGGTATGCCAAGTTCATCGGCCTGCTGGACCCGTTCTCCTTGCTGGCGGGGGTGGTGTCGCTGTCGATGCTGGTGATGCATGGCGGCGCCTGGCTGACGGTGAAGACGACGGGCGAGGTGCAGAAACGCGCCCGCGCCTATGGGTCCATCGCCGCGCTCGTGGCGGTGGCAACCTATGCGCTGGCAGGCATCTGGCTGGCCTATGGTATCAGCGGTTACCGGATCGTCGGCGAGGTGGTGGCCGATGGCCCTTCCAACCCGCTGTATTTTCAGGTGCAGCGCACGGCAAGCTGGCTTTCCGCCTATGCCGACCGACCGTGGATCGCCATAGCGCCCGTGCTGGGCATCCTCGGGGGCTTGCTGACCTTCGCAGGCCTGCGGGCGGGACGTGAAATCACGACGTTGCTGTTTTCCAAGCTGGCGATCCTCGGCGTGATCTCTTCGGTCGGGCTGACGATGTTTCCCTTCATCATGCCCTCCTCCAGCGACCCGCGTTCATCGCTCACCGTCTGGAACAGCTCGTCCTCGCATCTCACGCTGTTCATCATGCTGGTGGTCACGGTGATCTTCATGCCGCTGATCCTTGCCTATACCGCCTGGGTTTACCGGGTGCTCTGGGGCAAGGTGACGGCGAAGGACGTGACCGAAAACAGCCATTCCGTTTACTGAAAGGAAGCGACCATGTGGTATTTCGCCTGGATGCTCGGCCTGCCGCTGGCGGCCATCTTCGCGGTGATGAACGCGATGTGGCTGGAACTGAAAGAGGACGAACAGGTCATCCGCAGCGGCGACACCGACGACGCGCGGTAACGGATGGGGCGGGCGGGGCAAATGCCTCTGCCCGCCCCCTCGCAGCTCCGAAAGGGTCAGATCGGCAGGTCCATCCCCGCCACCCCGGCCAGCAGAACGAAGTTCAGCCCCAGCACCACCACCGCACCGATGATCGCCAGCAGCTGCACCAGAAGGCCGGTGGCAAAGTCGCCCATGATATCGCGGCGCGAGGTGAAGATGATCAGCGCGATCATCGGCACCGGCAGCGCGATGCTGAGGATCACCTGGCTCATCACCAGTGCCTGCGTCGCATTCACCCCGGCGGCCACCACGGCGAAGGCCGGAACCATGGTCACCAGCCGCCGCAGCCAGATTGGCACCCGGATGTGCAGGAAGCCCTGCATGATAAGCTGACCCGCCATCGTGCCCACGACCGAGCTGGAAATCCCCGAGGCGATCAGCGAGGCAAGAAAGATCCCTGCCGCCGCCGCGCCCAGCAGCGGCGTCAGCGTGTGATAGGCAGTCTCGATCTCGGCCACCTCGGCATAGCCCTGATGGAAGGCACTGGCCGCCATCATCACCATGGCCATGTTGACCATCCCGGCCACGGCCAGCGCCAGCACCACCTCGACATTGGAAAAGCGCAAGACCTTGCGGCGTTCCGCCTCGCTGCGCACGGCGGCGCGGCCCTGCGTCAGCCCTGAATGCAGATAGATCGCATGCGGCATGACCGTGGCACCGATGATCCCAACTGCAATCATCAGCGCGGTCTGGTCGGGCAGTGCCGGGCTGAACATGCCACCCGCCGCCGCGCCCCAGTCGACCGGGGCGATCAGCATTTCGGCCAGATAGCAAAGACCGATCATGCCGACCATCGCCCCGATAATCAGTTCCATCGGGCGGAAGCCCTGCCGCTCAAACAGCAGAATGCCGTAGGTGATGACCGCCGTGATCGCCATGCCCACGATCAGCGGCAGGTTGAACAGCAGTGCAAGGCCAATTGCGCCGCCCAGAAACTCGGCAAGGTCGGTGGCCATGGCGGCGATCTCGCTGATCGCCCACATGATCCAGACCACAGGTTTCGGGAAATTGTCCCGTGACAGCTCGGCCAGATTCTTGCCGGTCACGATGCCCAGGCGCGCGGACAGCGCCTGAAACAGCATGGCAATCAGGTTGGCCAGCAGCACCACCCACAGCAGGGTATAGCCATAGCCCGCGCCTGCCTGAATGTTCGTCGCGTAATTGCCCGGGTCCATGTAGGCAACAGAGGCAATAATGGCGGGCCCTGCGAAAAGCAGTTTGCCGCGAATCCCCCGCCGTTCGCCAGCCAGAACCGCCGACATGCCGTGCCGCGTCCGATCCGAATAAGAAGTCATTGCCGCGCGCCCCGAATTAGCCTGCGGGTCAAGATATAGCTTAGGCTATAATTCGTGCAAGTGGCTTTCCGCCCCGAAAAGGCTGGCCCGAAAGCACAGCCTTGGCTATAAGGTTTTCCCCGAAGATTGCCGCCGGAGCCCCCTGTTGACCGAGGATATCCCCCAAGCACCCAGCCCGGCCCGCGAACAGGCAGACCGTTTTCTGCGGGCGCGCGAGGTGCAGTCGGTCGCGCTGCTGGAGGATTACGTCGAGATGATCGGCGATCTGATGGCCGAAATGGGCGAGGCCCGCGTGGCCGATATCGCCGAACGGATGGGCGTGGCCCAGCCCACCGCAACCAAGGCGGTAGCGCGGCTGAAACGCGAGGGGCTGGCGATCTCCCGCCCCTATCGCGGCGTGTTCCTGACCGAAGCGGGCGGCACGCTGGCCGAAAAGGTGCGCGCACGGCATCGCACCGTGGTGGCCCTGCTGGTGGCCGTCGGCGTGCCCGAGGAAACCGCCGAACTCGATGCCGAAGGGATCGAACATCACGTCTCGGACAGCACCCTGCGGGCCTTCGAACGTTACCTGTCGCAGCGCTGACGGGCTGGCATGGACGGCGGATTTGGCATATGCGGCAAGGCAACCCGCGATTGCGACCGACCGGAGACCCCATGTTCATCGCCACGCTGCTGACCTGCCCTGACCGTCCGACGCTGGAGCGCGCCACCGTCGAAACCCTGCGCGCCGCCTGGAATGGCGGGGAAACGCTCTGGCTCGATCCCGGCGCAGCGGCGGAATTCGCGCTGGAGGCGATGCCCGCTGACCGCTGGCAGGTGTGGGAGCAGTTGCAGGAACAAGGCATCGACCTTGTGGTGCAACCGGCCGAAGGGCGGCGCAAGGCCCTGCTGCTGGCGGATATGGATTCGACCATGATCCAGCAGGAATGCATCGACGAACTGGCCGATGAGGCCGGGGTGGGCGCTTATGTTGCCGACATCACCCGCCGCGCGATGAATGGAGAGCTGGATTTCGAGGCCGCGCTGCGTGAACGCGTGGGGCTGCTTAAGGGCTTGCCCGAAGACGTGATCGAACGGGTCTGGACGGACCGCATCACCTTCATGCCCGGCGGGCGCGAATTGCTGGCCACCATGCGCGCCAATGGTGCCTATGCGGCGCTCGTCTCTGGCGGCTTCACCGCCTTTACCACCCGCGTGGCCGAGGCGCTGGGGTTCCACGAAAACCGCGCCAATACGCTGCTTGCCACGGATGGCGCGCTGACCGGCGAGGTGGGCATGCCCATCCTTGGTAAGGCCGCGAAGCTTGAGGCGCTGGAACAGATCTCGGCCCGCATGGGGATCACGCCGGAACAGGCGATGGCGGTGGGCGATGGCGCCAATGATCTGGCGATGCTGAACCGGGCAGGTGCCGGGGTCGCGCTGCACGCCAAACCTTCGGTCGCGGCACAATGCGACATCCGTATCAACCACGGTGATCTGACGGCGCTGCTGTATATCCAGGGATACCGGCGCGAGGATTTCGCGGCATGATCGTGCGTCCCGCCACCCTCGCCGATGCGCCCGCAATGACCGATCTGCTGAACCGGATCATCGCCATCGGCGGCACCACCGCACATGAAACCCCTTTCACGCCCGAGGCGGTGGCGCGCCATTACATCGCGGGCGAGGAACCCGTCTGCTGCCATCTGGCGGAAGATGACGCCGGTCTGATCGGCTTTCAATGTGTCGGTCACAACCCGGCGCTACCCGAAGGCTGGGGCGACATCGGCAGCTTCGTCAGCCCCGACCGCCAGCGCAGCGGCGCAGGCGTGGCACTGTTCGCCGCTACCGTGCCCGCCGCCCGCGCGGCGGGGCTGACGGTGCTGAACGCCACGATCCGCGCCGACAATGCGCCGGGGCTTGGCTATTACGCCCGGCGCGGCTTTGTCGATTATGCGAACGACCCCGATTACGCGCTGCAAAGCGGGCAGGTCGTCGGTCGCGTCTCGCGCCGGTTCGACCTGTGATGTTCGAAGTCACTTATGATCTTGCCGCCATGCTGATCGTGGCGGCCTTTGCGGCGGGCTTCGTCGACAGCATTGCAGGGGGTGGCGGGCTGATTACCCTGCCTGCCCTGCTGCTGGCCGGGGCAAGCCCGGTGCAGGCGCTGTCCACCAACAAGGTGCAGGGCACCTTCGGCGCGGCGACGGCGGCGATTTCCTACGCCCGCGCGGGCCATGTGAACCCGCGCCACCAGATCCGCGCCGCGATCGGGGCCTTTGCCGCAGGCGCCCTTGGCGCACTGGCCGTCAGCATCCTGCCGACCGAGGGGCTGCGCTATGCGCTGCCCGTCATCCTGATCGGCATTGCGCTGTTCTTCGCGCTGAAACCGGGGCTGACCGATGCCGACCGCACCGCCCGGATGCCCGCAGTGGCCTTCTCGGCCACCATCGTGCCGCTGATCGGCTTTTATGACGGGCTGATCGGGCCGGGCGCCGGGGCCTTCTACATGATCGGCTTCGTCCTGCTGGCGGGCTATGGCGTGCTGAAGGCCACGGCGCATACCAAGCTTCTGAACTTCGCCTCCAACATCGGCGGGCTGCTGATCTTTGCGGCCCAGGGCGCCCCTTGGTGGGCGATGGGGCTGGCGATGGGGGCGGCACAGATTGCAGGCGCGCGGCTGGGGTCGCGGCTGGCCATTCGGATCGGGGCGAGGATCATCAAGCCGCTGCTGGTGATCAGTTCCACCGCGCTGGCGCTGCGGCTGATCTGGCAACTGGCGACGGGCTAACGCCCGCGCGTCCAGCCACCGGATTGACGGCGCAGCCGCACCGCGAGCGTCACGGCAGCATAGACCGCGAAACCGACGGGATCGGCCAGGGCCAGCCGCGCCAGTGCCGCCTTGCCAAGGCGCGCCTTGCCCTCGCGCGCAGGCAGGTCGGGCCAGAGCGTCGCAATCTCGCGCACGCCTGCATCCTGCCGGCGCCGCACGCGGGTCAGCGCGGCAAAGCCTTCGACCATCGGCCAGAGGTATGTGGGCGCCACCTGCACCCTTTCGCCCGGCGCGAATTGCAGCCGCACGAAAGTGTCGTCCGAGATGATGGCCGGAAACTCTGCCCATCGCGCCCGCCCCGCACCATTCACCGCAAACAGGCCGTAACCGGGCGCGGCACTGCGGTTGAAGGGCAGGCGCTGCCAGAACCGCGCATAGGCGCGGGTCACCTCGCTGCGCGGTTTAGGAATGACCGGCGTGCCCCCGGCATAAAGCGGCTGATCCCCCCCAAGCGCCGCAACCAGCGCCTTCATCAGCGGGGGCGAGACGATGACATCGGCATCCAGATAGGCCCGCAGTGCCCCCCGCGCCGCCGCATCGCCTGCATTCAGCGCGCCGGGCTTGCCGCCCTCAGCCAGATCGAGCACCTCCAGCCGCCAGCCCGCCGCAGCCGCAGCCGCCTGTCGTTGCCGGGCCACCGCCGCCGTCGCATCGCGCGAGCCGTTGGAGACCACGATCACCTCGGCCCCGCCTGGGACCGGGTCGGAGGCCAGCAATGCATCCAGACAGGCGCCGATATAGGCTTCCTCGTTCGACGCGGGGAGGATGACGCTCAGCACCCGTCGCAGCCCTTCGCCAGCACCCGCCAGCGCGGGTTTTCATCGCCCAGATGCCGCAGCGCGCCCCAGCTTCCCCATTTCGTCGGGCGATAGACATCTACGAAAGCGTTGAAAGGCGCATCGGTCAGCCCGGCCCAGCCTTTCAGCAGGACGGCGTAAAGCGCGCCCATTTCCGGGGCGTAATTCAGCGCCTGAAAGAAGGCCGTGAGTTCGCTATCTTCGGTCACCGGGCCATAGCCGACGACATGGCTGCCTCCCTCATACATCGCCAGACGCAGACCCTCGGCCTTTGCGACTTCGGCATGATGCGGCAGAACGCGAGTCAACAAGTCGTCCAGCGTATCCTCGGTCACGCCCGAATGCCGACCGTCGCGCAATTCCTCAGCCGCACGGGCGATGGCCTGCGCATAAGGGTGCTGCGGATCAGCCTTGGCGCTTTCGGCCAGCCAGCCCTTGACCATGGCCTGCTTGGCCTCGCTGCCCAGCAGCGCCGCGAAATAGCCCGTGACGGCATAGGCGTCAAAGCTGCCCTTCGGCGCGGACTTGCCTTCAGCCACCGCCAGCGGCGCGTCAAGGATCGCGCGTTCCGCCCCCGGCACGCCGGTCTGGGTGGCCACCACGCGGACCAGCCGCTTCGCTGCATCATTGCCAAAGACCGCCGACCAGATCCCCATGACCTCGGCCGCACGCAGACCATAGAATTGCAGCCCCGC
Source organism: Gemmobacter sp. LW-1 (assembly GCF_001303875.1). Lineage (NCBI taxonomy): Bacteria > Pseudomonadati > Pseudomonadota > Alphaproteobacteria > Rhodobacterales > Paracoccaceae > Gemmobacter > Gemmobacter sp. LW-1. The sequence continues at coordinate 10,576 of NZ_LJSC01000007.1, forward strand.
GCCCTCGTCCCCCCAGCGTGCCTTCGCCTGTTCACGCGCCCATTGGCCTTGCGCGAATTGCGGGTTCCAGACCTCGTTGGAATACTCGACCCAGGCCACACGTCCGGGTTCCAGCAGATCCGCCACGCTTTCAGCGTAGAACCGCACCAGCGGATCGCCCGCCAGATGCGGCAGGGTGAACCAGGGATCGGCGTCCAGCTCATTGGCCAGCGCCACCATCACCTCCACCGGCACGCCATTGCGAGCCCAGGTGTAATCATCGGGCTTGGGGCTTGCCTCGACAGTGGCGAGCGTGGAATCGTTGGTCGCCATCCAATCCATGAAGCGGATCGCCCGCACACCGCGAATACGGTCCAGCCAGTCGGGGTTGAAGATCTGCCCCGAGGCGAAAGCTGCCACCCGGTCCTCGCGCACGATGGTGATGCGGCGCAGCGGGTCATCCCTTTCGGTGCGGGTCAGTGTCAGCAGCACCGCTCCTTCGCCGGGCGTATAGTCGAAGGCCAGTCCGCCACCCGGCAGAGGCGTCAGGTTTTGCGCCCGGCCCTCCACCGTCAGGTCGCCCTGCCCCTGCCAGTGCACCAGATAGCGCCCGGCAACCCCGCCCGCATCCTCGGGCAGATCGGTCAGCACCAGCGTGGAAATCCCGGTGATGCCGGGCGGCAGCGCAACCGGCCAGCCATTCGCGTTGAGCCAGCCGCCCGCCGCCAGTGCATCATGGTCCATCCCGCCCCATTGACCCGCCAGATGGCCGGTCCATGGCCGCGCTGTTTTCATCACATCCAGAAACGGCTGCTGCACCGACCAGTCGTTCACCCCCGCAAGCCCCAGCGCCAGCGCCGGGTTGGTGACGGGTGTAAAGGAGGCTGCGTCAGCGGCAGGCATCGGGTCGGCTGCCGCAACCTCCGTGGCAACGGGTTTCGCATGGGCCCCGGCAGGTGCATCGACCGCCGGTTCCGGCACAGCAACAGCGCGGGGGGCAGGCTCGCGGGCGAGCTCCGGCTGCGCCGCCGCCCAGGCGATGCGCTGCATCGCGACGGCCAGTTCGGGGGAAATTACCGCATCGCGGCTTTGCCAGCGACGGCCCAGCTTGGCCGGCAGTCCCTCGGGCGATTCTCCGGTCAGCATGGCCAGATGCACCATGGCAACCAGATACTGCCCCTTGCCATTGGGGTGGATGTCATCGGCGAACAGGTCGCGGATG
>NZ_LJSC01000008.1:0-32855 GCF_001303875.1 Gemmobacter sp. LW-1
CGCAACCCGAACTGCTGGACCCGCGCGACGTGCCGCGTCGCCGCCCGGGCAGCCCGCAGGGCCGCATCGCGCTGCTGCATGCGGTCGCGCATATCGAACTGAATGCGGTCGACCTGCATTGGGATATCATCGCGCGCTTCGGCCATATCGCCATGCCCCCCGGTTTCTATGACGACTGGGTGAAATCCGCCGCCGAGGAATCCAGACATTTCAACATGATCTGCGATTGTCTTGAGGCATCGGGCAGCCATTACGGCGCGCTGCCCGCCCATGCGGGCATGTGGCGCGCGGCCTCGGACACGGCGGAAGACCTGTTCGGCCGCCTTGCCGTGGTGCCCATGGTACTGGAGGCCCGCGGCCTCGACGTCACCCCCGGCATGATCGACATTTTCCGCCGCGCCGGGGCCGATCAGGCCGTCGCCGCGCTGGAGGTGATTTACGCCGAAGAAGTGGGCCATGTTGCCTATGGCTCCAAATGGTTCAACTGGCTGTGCGGCCGGGATGGGCTGGACCCGAAAGAGGTGTTCCATACCCTTGTACGGCAGTATTTCCACGGCGCGCTGAAACCTCCGTTCAATGAAGAAAAACGCGCCGAAGCCGGGCTGCCCCCCGATTTCTACTGGCCGCTGACCGGGAAGGATGAACCCGTCGACTGATCGGCGGGATATTGCCGATTTCTGCACAGCAGCAGGCGGCATTCGCCTGCATCGGTTCAAATTTGTTGCGGCAGCGGCAGGCGCGCCTTAATCACGTCGCCGGGGATCAGGTGCCAATGCGCACCGATGGCCGGGTAACCGGGGACACGACGTGACTTCCGGTTCCATTGCCGCAACAAAAATGGAAAACCGTGTGCTGACGCGTCTCGCCTACCGGATCAACGCCACGCTCGACCGCTATCTGCCCGAGCAGCGCCTGTTCCTGAAATCGGATACCGCCACCCGCTTTATCCGCCTGCGTCCCGCGACCCAGGCCATTGCCCTTGCGGGCGGCGGCCTTCTGGTGGCCTGGACCTTCATCGCAACTTCGATCCTGCTGATGGACAGCATTTCAGCCGGGTCCGACCGCGACCAGTCGCTCCGCCAGCAGGCCCTGTTCGAGGAACGGCTGACCACGCTTTCCAACGACCGCGACCGCCGCGCCGAGGAAGCGGTGAATGCGCAGGACCGCTTCAATCTGGCGCTGGCCGAGGTCAGCGACATGCAGGCCCGGCTTCTGGCCTCCGAAGACCGCCGGAAGGAACTGGAAACCGGCATCGACGTGATCCAGAACACGCTGCGCCGCACCATCAAGGAACGCGACGATGCCCGCGCTGCCGCCGACAAGGCGCGCACGGCGCTGGCCAGCGCCGGCGGCACCCATACCGAAGCCGGTCGCGCCCGCGATGCGCTGGCCACACTCGACATCATGGCGGGCGCGCTTGGCAATACAGCCAAAGAGCGGGACGAAATGGCGCGCGTGGCCGAGGCCGCCCGTGACGAAACCGCCGCCATCACCCGCTCCAAAGAAGAGCTGGAACTGCGCAACGACGCCATTTTCGCCCGGCTGGAAGAGGCGGTGACCGTCTCGATGGGGCCGCTGGACAAGATGTTCCGCGCCGCGGGCATGTCGCCGGACGATCTGCTGAAACAGGTGAAACGCGGCTATTCCGGCCAGGGTGGCCCGCTGATGCCCTTCGTATCCACCAAGGGCACCACACTCAGCCCCGACGAACAGCGCGCCAATGCGATTCTCCAGGGTCTCGACCGGATGAACCTCTACCGGCTGGCGGCGGTGAAATCGCCCTTCGCCAATCCGATTCCATCTGGCAACTACCGCTTCACCTCGGGCTTCGGCTATCGCCGCGATCCCAAGGGCGCGGGCACCCGCATGCATGCGGGCCTCGATTTCGCGGGCTCCTATGGCACCGCGATCCGCGCCACCGCCGATGGCGTCGTGGTCCATGCAGGCTGGAGCAACGGTTACGGCCGCATGGTCAAGATCCGTCATGACTTCGGGCTGGAAACGCTCTATGGTCATATGTCGCAAATCCGCGTCAGCGTAGGCCAAAGGGTATCGCGCGGCGACCGGATCGGTGATATGGGCAATTCAGGCCGGTCCACCGGCACACATCTTCACTACGAGGTTCATGTCGGGGGCCGCCCGGTCAATCCGATGACCTTCATCAAGGCAGCGAGCGATGTTTTCTAAAAGCAGAATCAACGAACCCGGTCCGAAACAGGTGGAAGGCGAAAAAGCCAAGCCCGCGGACCTGCCTGCCGCCAAGCCCGCGATGGATTTCTCGGCTTCGGCGGTGAAGGCCAAGCCCAATGCTTCGGTGCTGTCCTCCGATCTGACGGTGGTCGGCAATCTGCGCACCACCGGCGATATCCAGGTGGAAGGCACGGTCGAGGGCGATATCCGCGCCCATCTTCTGACCGTGGGCGAAACCGCCACCATCCGGGGCGAGATCGTGGCGGATGACATCGTGGTCAACGGCCGCGTCATCGGTCGCGTGCGCGGCCTGAAGGTGCGCCTCACCTCCACCGCGCGGGTCGAGGGCGACATCATCCACAAGACCATTGCCATCGAATCGGGCGCCCATTTCGAAGGCTCGGTCCAGCGTCAGGACGACCCGCTGAATGGCGTTAAGGCCATCGCCGGCCCGAAAGAAGACTGATCGGAGCCTTTCTGATCCATCAGGGGCGCCCTACGGCGCCCCTTTTTCTTTACGCCCTGCTTCTTGCCCAAATACTCAAAACGCCAGCCTCACCGCCCCGCGCGGTCAGGTCAGTGCGCACCGATACAGATGCCACGAGGCATGGCCCAGCACCGGCAAGGCCACCAGAAGGCCCAGAAAGGCCGGAATCATCGCGACGAACAGCGTGATGGCGATGAAGGCGCCCCATGCCAGCATGACCACCGGATTTTCCCGCACCAGCGCAAGGCTCGTCAGCATCGCCGTGACGAAATCCACCTCCCGCTCCAGCAGCAAGGGCAGGCTCACCACCGTCAGCGAAAACAGCAGCGTCGCAAAGACCGCACCGATCGCTGTGCCCACCGCCAGCATCATCAGCCCCTGCCCGGTCAGGAACAGACCCAGCGAACTGGAGACATTGGTCAGCGTCGCGGTGCCCAGGAACAACGCGAAGATCATATGCGCGAGGAAATTCCAGAACAGGAAGAAGACCACGACCACCGCAGCAATCGAGGGGATCTGCCGGTCCTTCTGACGAAAGATCACCCCGGCAATGCCCCCCCAGTCCAGCGGCTCGCCTGCCTGCAAGTGGCGCGAGATTTCATAGAAACCGCAGGCGATGAACGGACCGAGGATCGGGAAGCCGGCACTTGCGGGCAGCGTCCACCACAATTGTCCGCGCGCGGTCAGCGCCCAGGCCACCAGCCAGCCGCCCAGCACATAGACCGAGGCGAAGGCCAGTCCATAGACAGGCGCCGCGCGGAAATCGCGCCAGCCCGCGCGCAGGCTCGCGCCCAGATCAGCAAAGGTGACCTCGTTGATTTCGGGCACATGCGGTGGCCCGGTCTCGACATGCGTCATAATGTCCTCCCTCTTGGGAGAACCTTAAGCGCGCGGTGTCAGGATCGAAAAGATGTAATTGCGCGGCGAGTTTACCGCGCGCCGTTCAATCCTCAGCGGTGGCCTCGGCACGGCTCTTGCCGGCCACATCCATGGCCAGTGTCGCCTGCATGAAACGGTCCAGATCACCGTTCAGAACCCCGTCGGTATCCGAGGTTTCCACCCCGGTCCGCAGATCCTTGACCATCTGATAGGGTTGCAGGACGTAAGAGCGGATCTGGTTGCCCCAGCCCGCATCGCCCTTCGCTTCATGCGCGGCGTTGATCGCAGCGTTCCGTTTGTCCAGTTCCATCTGGTACAGCCGCGATTTCAGCGCCTTCATGGCGATGTCGCGGTTCTGGTGCTGCGATTTTTCCGAACTGGTCACCACGATGCCGGTGGCAAGGTGGGTGATCCGCACCGCCGAGTCGGTGGTGTTGACGTGCTGGCCACCCGCCCCCGACGACCGATAGGTGTCGATGCGAATTTCGTTCGGCAGCACCTCGATCTCGATATTGTCGTCCACCACCGGATAGACCCAGACCGAAGAAAACGACGTATGCCGCCGCGCAGCCGAGTCGTAGGGCGAAATCCGCACCAGCCGGTGCACGCCACTTTCCGACTTCAGCCAGCCATAGGCATTATGGCCCGAAATCTTGTAGGCGACGGATTTGATGCCCGCTTCCTCGCCTTCCGAAATCGACTGAAGCTCGACCTTGTAGCCCTTCTTTTCCGCCCAGCGTGTATACATCCGCGCCAGCATCGAGGCCCAGTCGCAGCTTTCGGTGCCCCCCGCGCCCGCGTTGATCTCAAGGAAGGTGTCGTTGCCGTCAGCCTCACCGTCCAGCAGCGCCTCAAGCTCCTTCTCGCGCGCGGTCTGCACCAGTGCCCTGATCCCGGCCTCGGCCTCGGTGACGATCTCGTTATCACCCTCCATCTCGCCCAGTTCGATCAGTTCCAGATTGTCACGCAGCCCGCTGTCGATCATCCGGTAGGTGCCGATGGCATCCATCAGCATCTGCCGCTCGCGCATCAGCTTCTGCGCCTTGGCCGGATCGTTCCAGAGGTTCGGGTCCTCGATCATGGCGTTGAATTCTTCCAGCCGGTGCGGCGCCGTCTCGTAATCCATCCGCTGCGCCAGCAGGGCCAGCGACTTGCGGATGGTTTCGGCTTGGGACTGGGTTTCGGCGCGCATGGCGGGTTCTCTCGTATCGGATGGACGGCTGCGGGGCCAGGATGCCCGGCGCAGGGTAATAACGCCTCGCCCCCCGCCCGGCAAGGGCGTGGTGGGGACGGAAGTTCAGTAAAGCCCGCCGGAGGACAGGGTGCCAAAGTCGGCCTTCTTCGGAATGACCCGCGTCTTGCCGGTGGCGGTGGTGACGGTGGAGCCGCCGGTTTCCACCTCCCCCTGCGCGAACAGCGGCAGGTTCGCCCCCATCGCAAAGCCACCATCCACCATCGCGCCGATGCCGAAGATCGGGTCTTCGCCCTCGCGGAAATATTCCGACACCACATTGTCGCCGGTGGCGCTGTCCGGCAGACGGGCGCCGGTGAAGCGGTCGATCTTCACGAAATAGCCGCCGGGCGGCACGGCAAACTTGCCACCACCGTATTTCTTGATGGCGCTGCGCATGAAGCTTTCAAAGACCGGGCCGCACAGCCCGCCGCCCGAGGCGCGACCGCCCAGGGTGCGCGGATTGTCATAGCCGATATAACAACCCGCCGCGATGTTCGAGGTATAGCCGATGAACCAGACATCCTTGGCGTCGTTCGTGGTGCCGGTTTTGCCTGCCACCGGAACCGGCAGGTTGATCCCGCGGGCCGTGCCGCGCTGCACCACGCCCTGCATCATCGAAGTCAGCTGATAGGCCGTGATCGGGTCCATCACCTGATCGCGGGTCGAGCTGATATGCGGTGCCTCACCCGCCGGTAGGGCCGGCGCGCCGCAATCCTCGCATTTGCGCGGGTCGTGTTTGTAGATCGTCTTGCCATAACGGTCCTGAACGCGGTCGACCAGTGTCGGCTCCACCCTCTCGCCGCCGTTGGCGAACATGGAATAGGCGGCCACCATCTTGAACAGCGTGGTTTCCTGCGAGCCCAGTGCGTTCGACAGGAAAGGCTGCATCCGGTCATAGACGCCGAAGCGCTCGGCATAGCCCGCCACCGTCTCCATCCCGATTTCCTGCGCGATCCGCACGGTCATCAGGTTCCGCGACTGTTCGATCCCGGTGCGCAGCGGCGTCGGGCCATAGAATTTATTCGACGCGTTCTTCGGCCGCCACAAGCCCTGCGGCGTGTTCAGCTCGATCGGGGCGTCGACCACGATGGTCGCCGGGGTAAAGCCCGAATCCAGAGCTGCGGCATAGACGAAGGGCTTGAAGCTTGAGCCCGGCTGGCGCGTGGCCTGCGTGGCACGGTTGAAAACCGAGTCCTGATACGAAAAACCGCCCTGCATCGCCAGAACGCGGCCCGAGAACACATCCATCGCCATGAAAGCGCCCTGCACCTGCGGCACCTGCCGCAGCGTCCAGCGTTTGAAGCTGCCGTCGCCATCATTGGTCATGGCACGCACCAAAACCACATCGCCCACGTCCAGCAGGTCAGATGCAACCTTCGCTTTCGGCCCCAGCTTGCCGCCTTGCAGCCGCTTGCGCGCCCAGGTCACGTCTTCGGCCGGGATGAAATGGCCGTCCTCGTCTTCGTCCACGCCCTCGATGCCGATGCGGGCGGATTTCTCGCCCAGCGACAGCACGACCGCCGGATGCCAGCCCTCGATATCGCGCGGCACCTTGGCCCCGGCCAGCGCTGCGCGCCAGTCGGCCTCAGAGGTCAGCTGCTCGGGCCCGATCTTCTGGCCCGTGCCACGCCATACGCCCTGCGCCCGGTCATAACGTTCCAGACCAGTCCGCAGCGCCTTGGCCGCAACCTCCTGAAGATCGGGGTCAACCGTCGCCTTGATGGCCAGACCGCCGCCAAAGAATTCCTCATGCCCGAAGCTGCCCGAAAGCTGGCGCCGGATTTCATCGGTGAAATAGTCGCGCGGCGGCAGCGCGGTGCGGAAGGCCGGATAATCGCCGTTCTGCACCGATTTCAGCGGCATGTCCTTTTCGCGCAGATAGGTCGCTTCGTCGATATAGCCGTTCTGCCACATCTCGCGCAGCACATAGTTGCGCCGTTCGGTCACCCGCTTCTTGGCGCGGACCGGATGATATTCGCCCGGCGCCTGCGGCATCGAGGCGAGCATCGCCGCCTCATGCGGGGCCAGTTCCGACAGCGACTTGTTGAAATAGGTCTGCGCCGCCGCCGCGACGCCATAAGAGTTCTGCCCGAGGAAGATCTCGTTCAGGTAAAGCTCAAGGATCTTGTCTTTCGACAGCGTCTCCTCCAGCCGGGTGGCGAGGATGATTTCCTTGATCTTGCGTTCGGCCTTGCGCTCGCCGCCCAGAAGGAAGTTCTTCATCACCTGCTGGGTGATGGTCGAGGCACCGCGCACGTTCTGGCCGCGCGATTTCACCGCCTCGATGGCAGCGGCCAGAATGCCCCGCGCATCATAGCCCTTGTGGGTATAGAAATTCTTGTCTTCAGCCGAAATGAAAGCGTATTTCACCAGATCCGGCACATCCTCGATCGGCACGAACAACCGCCGCTCTTCGGCAAATTCGTCGATCATCCGGCCCTCGCCGTCATAGATCCGGCTGATCGTGGGCGGCGTATACTGCGCAAGGCTCTCGTGGCTCGGCAGGTCGCGCGAATACATGTAGAAGACCGCACCGATGGACAGGGCCACGAACAACAGGCCCAGCGTCACCAGTGTGAAGATCGCACCGAAAAAGGATCCGACAAATCGCAGCACGTCTTACCCCCGTCCGAGCCGTGGCCCCCATATAGGCGCTGCGCGGGTCAAGGTCAAAACCTTGCGCCGCCCGCACAGGCACAATCTCGCCGCTGGCCGGGTCACTTCTGGCTTACTGACCCGCCATGCCGGACAGAACCGCATCCTTCGCCGCCCAGTCCTTCAGCCCCGCCACGATGGCCGCCGCCATTTTGGCCCGCCACGCCGCATCCTGCAACCGCGCCAGATCGCGGGCCGAGGACAGGAACCCCAGTTCCAGCAGCGCCGAGGGGATATCGGGCGATTTCAGCACCGAGAAGCCCGCCTCCTGATGCGGATGGCGATGCATCCGCAGCCCCGCCGCCTTGATTGCTGTCACCAGCGCCGCGCTTAAGCGTTCGACCCGCGGCACCGTCTCGGTGCGCGCCATATCCATCAGCACCCCCGCCACCAGATCGTCCTGTTCGGTCAGATCGACACCCGCCAGCAGGTCAGCCCGGTCATGCCGTTCGGCCAGCGTCTGCGCCGCCCGGTCCGAGGCATCGTCGGACAAGGTGTAAACGGTGGCCCCCACCGCCTCGCCCTCGGCCAGCGCATCGGCATGCAGCGACAGGAACACATGCGCCCCGGCCGCCCGCGCGATGGAAATGCGGGTTTCCAGCGGCACGAAAACATCCTCCTCCCGTGTCATCACCACGGTGAAGCCCCCCTGCCGCAGCAGCGCCTCTTTCAGTTCGCGCGCAAAACCCAGCACCAGTGCGGCCTCGGTCGCGCCGTCCCGCTCGGCCCCCGGATCAATACCGCCATGGCCGGGGTCCAGCACAACGACCAGCGCCCCGCTGCCCGGTGCAGGGGGCCTGGGTACATCCGCAGGCGGCGGCAGCGCCCAGCCCGGCGGCTCCGGTGCGGCCGCCTTTTCCGCGAAGGCCGCCGCATCTGCGGGATGCAGTTCCACCTCGACCCGCGTCGCGCCTTCCGTGACCATCCCCGCTTCGGCCACCAGCATCGGCCCCGGCAGTTCCGCGACCAGCCGCGACCAGCCAGGCCGGAACACACCCGCCCGCAGGTCCGGCAGGCCGGGATGCGCGATACCGCCGATTCCCTGCCAGTCCACCTCGCGGAAATCCATCACCAGACGCGGTGGATCGGCCATGACGCGCACCCGCCATGGCACAGGCTGGCTGAGCGCCAGCGACAACCGCACCGTTCCATCCTGCGTGGCCTCGATGCGCGAGTCCTGCGGCACCAGCCGGGCCAGCGCCGAAAGCTCCTGCGCCGCCGCACCGAACCCCGCCCAGATCATCGCCAGCGCCAGAATCAGCCTGCGCATCACGCCCCCATTTACCCTGGTCCAAATATCCCCGCCGGAGGCAGCCGACGGATCAGCCACGCCGCGCCATATACTCTTCCAGACGCCGCAGCCCCTCGGCAATATCCGCCGTCGCCCGCGCATAGGAAAGCCGCAAGGTCTGTGCCCCGCGCACCGGATCGAAGTCCAGCCCCGGCGTCACCGCCACTCCGGCATGTTCCAGAAGCTCCGCCGCGAAAGCCAGTGAATTGTCAGTGAGATGGCTGACATCGGCATAGATATAAAACGCCCCGTCCGGCGGCGCGATGCGGTCAAACCCCGCACGCGGCAGATGCTCCAGCATCAGGCGGCGGTTTTCGGCATAGACCGCGCGGTTCGCCTCCAGTTCGTCGATACAGTCAAGCGCGGCAAGCGCCGCAATCTGGCTCGCATGCGGCGGACAGATGAACATGTTCTGCGCCAGACGTTCCACCACCCTGACATGATCCTCGGGCACGACCATCCAGCCGATGCGCCAGCCCGTCATGCTGAAATATTTGGAGAACGAGTTGATGACATAGACATTATCACTGACTTCCAGCGCACTGACAGCGCGGTCGCCATAATGCAGCCCGTGATAGATCTCGTCCGAGACAAAGCTGATTCCACGCTGATCGCAATATCCGATCAGGGACGCCAGCGCCTCATGCGACAGCATGGTGCCTGAAGGATTGCCAGGGCTGGCGACGATCATCCCCGCCATTTCTACCCCGTCCAGATCGGCAGCGACCGGCTGAAGCCGGTTCTCTGGCGCCGCAGGAATGCCCACCGGCGTCAGGCTCAGCGCACGCAGGATCTGGCGGTAGCTCGGATATCCCGGCTCGCCCAGCCCCACGCGGTCGCCCGCATCGAACAGCGCGGTGAAAGCCAGAAGGAAAGCGGCGGAAGACCCCGCCGTCACCACCACCCGTTCAGGATTCAGATCAATGCCATACCAGCGTTTGTACAGCCCCGCGATCCCGGCCCGCAGTTCCGGCAGCCCCAGCGCCACGGTATAGCCAAGCGCCCCAGCCTCCATCGCCTGCGCCAGAGCGGCACGGGCCCCGGCGGGTGCGGGCGTGCCCGGCTGTCCCACCTCCATGTGAATGATGCTGCGCCCCGCCGCCTCGGCGGCGCGCGCCTTCTCCATCACGTCCATCACAATGAAGGGATCGACCAGAGCGCGTCTTGAAACCTGCATGTAAGCCCCCGTAAACTCGGGCCGACACTGGCCCGGCGGGTCGCGCGCGTCAAGCAGGGCCGGCCCTGCGTTGTCATGCGTGCCCCGCCCATCGGAGAGACGCATGACCAAGACCTTCCTCGCCTCCACCGCGCTTGCGCTGACGCTGGGGCTTCCCGCCGCCGCGCTGGATCTTGGCGCGATGACCGACGCCGAGCGCGCCGCCTTCGGGGAGGCCGTGCGCGCCTATCTGATCGAGAATCCCGAAGTCATCATGGAGGCCGTCTCGGTGCTGGAACAGCGCCAGCAGCAGCAGGCCGAAGCCGATGATCTGAAACTTCTGGCAGACAATTCGGACGCCCTGTTCAACGACCAGAACTCCTGGCTGGGCGGCAACCCCGAGGGTGATATCACCGTCGTCGAATTCCTCGATTACCGCTGCGGTTATTGCCGCAAGGCCTGGGAAGAAGTCGAGGAACTTGTGAAAACGGATGGCAACATCCGCTTCGTCATTAAGGAATTCCCGATTCTGGGCGAGCAATCGACGATCTCGTCGAAATTCGCCATCGCCACCCGGATCGTGGCGGGCGATGATGCCTACAAGAAGGTCCATGACGCGCTCATCACGCTGCGCGGCGACGCAACGCCTGAAAGCCTGACTGCACTCGCGGGCGATCTGGGCCTCGACGGCGCAGCCATCGTGGCGAAGATGGAAAGCCCCGAGGTCAAGGCGATCATCGACGCCAACCACGCGCTTGGCACGAAAATGCAGATCAACGGCACGCCCAGCTTCGTGATCGACCAGACCATGGTGCGCGGCTACGTCCCGCTGGACGGCATGCGCCAGATCGTCGAGGGGCAACGTCAGGACGGGTGAGTTCCGGCTGCCTTGCGCAAGACAAGGAAAGGCCGCTGTCCGCAGCGGCCTTTTGCATATGTCCCGCAATGGTCAGCAAACCCGCTCTCGACTGGCAGCGACGCGCTTGCGGGGAGCCCCTACTCCGCCGCCTCTGCCTTCGCCGCCTCGATCTGCGCGGCGCGGTCTTCGACCAGGCCGACGATATGGTCGATCATCTGGTCATTGGTCATCTTGTGGCTTTGTTTGCCCGCCAGATAGACCATGCCCGCGCCTGCCCCGCCGCCGGTAAAACCGATGTCGGTCATCAAGGCCTCGCCGGGGCCGTTCACCACGCAGCCGATGATCGACAGGCTCATGCTGGTGGTCACATGGGCCAGCCGGTCCTCCAGCGCCGCCACGGTCTTGATCACGTCGAACCCCTGCCGCGCGCAGGAAGGGCAGGAGATGATGGTGACGCCGCGATGGCGCAGGCCCAGCGATTTCAGGATCTCGAACCCGACTTTCACCTCTTCGACCGGATCCGCCGACAGGCTGACGCGGATCGTGTCGCCAATGCCCATCCACAACAGGTTGCCCAGTCCGATGGCCGATTTCACCGTGCCGGACATGAGCCCCCCGGCCTCGGTGATGCCCAGATGGATCGGCGCATCGGTGGCCTCGGCCAGTTGCTGATAGGCGGCGGCGGCCAGGAAGACATCGGACGCTTTCACCGAAATCTTGAATTCGTGGAAATCGTTGTCCTGCAACAGTTTGATATGGTCCAGCCCGCTTTCCACCATCGCCTCGGGGCAAGGCTCGCCGTATTTGTCCAGCAGATGCTTTTCCAGAGACCCGGCGTTCACCCCGATGCGGATGGAACAGCCGTGATCCTTGGCTGCGCGCACCACCTCGGCCACGCGCTTCGCATCGCCGATATTCCCGGGATTGATGCGCAGGCAGGCAGCGCCCGCCTCGGCGGCCTCAATGGCGCGCTTGTAGTGGAAATGGATGTCCGCCACGATCGGCACCGGGCTTTCGGCCACGATCTCGCGCAGGGCGCGGGTGCTGTCCTCGTCGGGTGTCGAAATCCGCACGATATCGGCCCCGGCCACGGCGCAGCGCTGCACCTGCTCGATCGTCGCCTTCACATCCGAAGTGATGGTGTTGGTCATGGTCTGCACCGAGATCGGCGCATCGCCCCCCACCAGCACCTTGCCCACGCGGATCTGCCGCGACTTGCGCCGGTCGATGTTGCGCCAGGGACGGACGGGATTGTGCGACATGATCACGCCTTTCGGTGGTTTGAGGGCAGGCATAAAGGCAAGACGGCTCCGGGGCAATGCCGCCGGAGCCGTCTCTGGATCACGTCTTGCCGAGGCTTATTCCTGCGGGGCGTCGATCTGCGTAGCCTGCGCCACATTGACGATGCGGGCCAGATCGGCGTCATCCGAAAGATCGGCCTCGGCATATTTCTGCGTCAGCGCCTCTTCCGAAAGCGCGATGTTCTTCACGACCTGCGGGCCGGGCGCGGCGGGACCAAAGGCCTTGCCACCCATGACGAAATAGACCGAGCCGGAATTGCCCGAACGCAGCACCGGTGCCGTATCAAGCTGCGGCACCTTGTAGCGTTCGCCCGCGTTCAGGATCTTTTCGAACAGAGTGGAACCATCGGCCGAGGAAACCCGGACCCAGGAAGGCCGGACCGCGAGGATCTCGACCCCGGGTTCTGCCTGCGCCACCACCTGAACCTGATCCTGCGCCGGATCAGCCGGAGTCGCCACGGCAGCAACGCCCCCCGCCTGCGGCAGGCTGGCAGCGGCCAGCGTCCCGGTCTGACGCGGATCAATCGAGGCGATGGGGCCGTCACGCGATACCAGCACCGGCACATCCAGCGCCTGCGGACGATAAAGGCGGTTCATCAGGTCCGGCGAAGCGCCTGCCACCTGCTGCGCGGCCGGGTCTTCGGTCACCCCGGTTTGTGCCTGCACCGTCGCGCGACCGGCGGAAACACCATCCAGCTGCTCCAGCGGGTCGATGTCAGCCACCACGACCGGCGCCTGATCCACCGGCGCCAGTTGCACGCGCTGCACCTCTTGCAGCACGGACCAGCCGCCATATCCCAGCGCGCCGATCAGGGCCGCCAGCACAAGGACCGAGCCGATGGCACCGGGTTCCACCCGGTGAATCCAGCTTTCGCTGCGCGGCACGAACAGCGCATTGGGGTTGCCCAGCGGATCGCGGGTTTCAGATTGCGTGGCTACGCGCGAACGGGCCGCCGTGATCGTCGCGGGCGCGGCAGCGGCAGACATGCCATGCGCCACCTCGAAATTCGCCTCGGCACAGAAGCGCTTGAAGGCCCAGTCCGGGTCCATGCCCAGATACCGGGCGTAGGAGCGCACATAGCCCGCAACGAAGCCCTGCGTCTCGAAGGCCGAGACATCGCAATTCTCGATGGCGGCGATGTAGGTCGCCTTGATCTTCAGCTCGCGCTGCACATCCAGAAGGGATTTGCCCAGCGTGGCGCGCTCTCCGCGCATCACATCGCCGAGCCGCAATTCGAAGTCGTCAAAGCCCTTTGGCTTGTCGGCTTCCGCCGTCGAAGGTTGGTTCCTCCGCCAGATCATACGTCGCCTGCCCCGTTTCTGTCCCGCCTGTGCCCTGAGTCGCCCGCGGGGCGACTCGGTGCCAATCTCATTGCTCCAACCCTAGCACAGCACAAGCGGCATTTGCAGCCGCAGAACTGATTCAGGCAGAAACCTCGGCACGATTTAGCGCACAGTGCTGCCAGAGGCGGTCCATCGCCTTCACAACCGCGTCAATCTGGCTTGACTCATGCACCGGAGAGGGCGTGAAGCGCAGCCGCTCGGTGCCGCGCGGAACGGTGGGGAAGTTGATCGGCTGCACATAAATGCCGAACTGATCCAGCAGCATGTCGGACAGCATCTTGCAATGTATCGGGTCGCCGACGTGCACAGGCACAATATGAGTGCCATGATCAATGATCGGCAGGCCCAGCCCCTTCAGCCGCATCTTCAGGATCTGCGCATGCAATTGCTGCTTGTCGCGCAGTGCCTGCCCCTCAGCGGTCTTCAGAAAGGCGATGGAAGCCGCCGCACCCGCCGCCACGACCGGAGGCAGCGACGTAGTGAAGATGAAGCCCGGCGCATACGACCGGATCGCGTCCACCATCTTCGCACTTGCAGCAATGTAACCGCCAAAAACGCCGAAAGCCTTACCCAGCGTGGCGTTGATAATGTCCACCCGCGCCATCTGACCATCGCGTTCCGCCACACCGGCGCCGCGCGGGCCATACATGCCCACGGCATGAACCTCGTCCAGATAGGTCAGCGCGCCGACCTCTTCGGCCAGATCGCAGATTTCACGGATCGGGCCAAAATCGCCGTCCATCGAATAGATCGATTCGAAAGCGATCAGCTTGGGCGCGGCAGGATCATCTGCCGCGATCAGTTCGCGCAGATGGGCGACATCGTTGTGCCGGAAGATGCGCTTGGCGCCGCCGTTGCGGCGTACGCCCTCGATCATCGAGGCATGGTTCAGCGCATCGGAATAGATGATCAGCCCCGGAAACAGCTTGGGCAGCGTCGAAAGCGTCGCGTCATTGGCGACATAGGCACTGGAAAACACCAGCGCCGCCTCCTTGGCGTGCAGATCGGCGATCTCGGCCTCCAGACGCCGGTGATACAGCGTGGTGCCCGAGATATTGCGCGTCCCGCCCGAGCCTGCGCCGGTGGCATCCAGCGCCTCGTGCATCGCGGACAGAACCGCCGGATGCTGGCCCATTCCCAGATAGTCATTACCGCACCAGACGGTGATATCCTTCTCCGTCCCGTCGGGCTTGCGCCAGACCGCATGGGGGAACTGGCCCTTGCGGCGCTCGATGTCGATGAAGGTGCGGTAGCGCCCTTCGTCATGCAGGCGCTGGATCGCGCTGTCGAGTGCCTTGTCGTAGTCCATGTCCCGTCTCCTGGCTGCGGCTGGTCTGCCGTGCTGGGCCCTTTCTGAGCGGCCTTTGTGCGCGCCGCCTTGATATTGGTCAAATCCTGTATCGCAAAGGGGACATTTTGTCCCCCCTTTGCCCAGCCCGACCTTTCGGTCAGTCCTGCACCGCCACGATACAATCCTTCGTACCGGCCTTTTCATTGCAGGTCTGCACCGCAAGGTCACCCGCAGCCTCGCCCTTCGTCAATGCGAAACTGCCGGTCGAGGGCGAAATCGCCAGCGCACCGGGCGCCTTGTACTCCTTGCGCAGTGCCGCAGTGGCATCCTGCGACAGCGTCAGATCGGCGGGTTTCCAGCCCTTCGGCAGCAGATGCGCCACCACCACACAGGCCGCCTTGCCCTTGCGCTTTGCGTCGCAGCCCTGTCGGGCAGCGGTTTCGGCGGCCCCGACCGTGTGATGATTCACGGCGGCCACCGTGGCCTCGACCATCAGCCCCTCGTCGGGGGAAATTGCGATCGCGCCATACCAGGGCTGGCCGGTGCCGACCATGGTCAGCGCGGTCACATCCGCCTCCGGCAGGCCCGCACCGTCCAGCATCTGCACCACGGCGCCCTCACCGCGATACATCAGCTTCGCCGCCGCCTTGCCGGTCATCGGCTCTGCCAACACGGGGGCCGCCAGCAGCGACAGACACAAAACTGAAACCGGAACCTTCATCATCACACTCCCGTCAGATAGGAACGGCCCCTGAATACCCCGGCGCGGCGGCTCTGGACAGTGCAAAGCCACCTGCTAGGCTTCGCGCCAAAGTCACGAAAAGGAGATCCCCATGTCGCTGGATGCCGTGCTGAAGCGGATTGATGACGAGATTCCGGCCGCGCTCGACCGCCTGTTCGATCTGCTGCGCATCCCCTCGATCTCGACCGATCCGGCCTTCAGGGCCGATTGTGCCCGCGCCGCCGACTGGCTGGTGGACGACCTGCGCAGCCTCGGTTTCGCCGCAGCCGCCCATGCGACACCCGGTCATCCGATGGTGGTGGCGCAGGGCGGCGAAGGTGGCCCGCATCTGCTGTTTTACGGGCATTATGACGTGCAGCCCGTCGATCCGCTGAGCCTGTGGGACCGCGATCCCTTCGACCCCGAGCTTCAGGACGGCGCGCGCGGCAAGGTGATCCGGGCGCGTGGCGCCTCGGATGACAAGGGGCAGCTGATGACCTTCCTTGAGGCGCTGCGGGCCTGGAAGGCCGTGCATGGCACCCTGCCCTGCCGCCTGACGATCTTTCTGGAAGGCGAGGAGGAATCGGGTTCCCCCTCGCTCATCCCCTTCATGCGCGAACATGCCGATGCGCTGCGCTCGGACCTTGCGCTGATCTGCGATACCGGGCTGTTCCAGGATACCGCCCCCGCCATCGTCACCATGCTGCGCGGCCTTCTGGGCGAGGAGATCGTGATCCGGGCTGCCAGCAAGGATCTGCATTCCGGCATGTTCGGCGGGCTGGCGCGCAACCCGATCCATGTGCTGTCGAAGATCCTTGCCGACATGCATGACGAGACCGGCCGCATTACCATTCCCGGCTTTTACGATGGCGTCAGCGAATTGCCCGAGGCGATCCGCGCGCAATGGCAGAACCTTGCCTTCGATCATGCGAAGTTCCTGGGCGATGTGGGCCTGTCGATCCCGGCAGGTGAGCAAGACCGCACGCCGCTGGAAATGATCTGGTCACGCCCGACAGCCGAGGTGAACGGCGTCACCGGCGGCTATACCGGCGACGGCTTCAAGACCGTGCTGCCGGGCGAAGCGCGTGCCAAGGTCAGCTTCCGTCTGGTGGGGCAACAAGACCCTCTGGCGATCCGTGAAGCCTTCCGCGACTGGGTGCGTGCCCGCGTGCCTGCCGATTGCGAGGTGACGTTTGAAGGCCACGGCGCCTCGCCCGCCGGCACCATGGGCATCGACCACCCCGCCTTCGAGGCCGCGCGCGCCGCGCTGGCCGCTGAATGGGGGCGCCCGGCGTCTTATGTCGGCTGTGGTGGCTCCATCCCGATCGCCGGTTATTTCAAGACCGAACTGGGCATGGATGCCATGTTGCTGGGCTTCGGCCGCGATGATGACCAGATCCACAGCCCGAACGAGAAATACGATCTGGAATGCTTCCACAAGGGCATCCGCAGCTGGGCGCGCCTGCTGGCACGTCTGGCGTGATGCCGCCGCCGGGGCCTCACCGCCCCGGCTACCCCAACAGAACGGACATTCACATGACCCTGACGATCCGCGACATCGCCCCCGCCGACCGCGCGGGATGGGAGGCCCTCTGGTCTGCCTATCTCGCCTTCTACAAGGTCGATCTTTCCCCCGACATCACCGCCCATACCTGGACCCGGATGATGGACCCCGCCAGCCCGCTCAAGGGTCGTCTGGCGGTCGAGGGCGATCAGCCGCTCGGCTTTGCGCTGCACCATCATCACTGCTCGACCTGGGTGATGGGCGAAGATTGCTATCTGGAAGACCTGTTCGTCGCCCCAGAGGCGCGCGGCAAGGGGGTCGGCCGCGCCCTGATCGACGATCTGCGCGATCTGGCCAAGGCGCGCGGCTGGCACCGGCTTTACTGGCACACCGATGAAGGCAATGCCCGCGCCCGCGCGCTGTACGACAGCTACGCACCCTATGACGGCCATGTCCGCTACCGGCTGAAGCTGTAAGCCCGTGCACGATCTGCTCGCCTCGCTGCCCGCCGACCAGCCGGTGCTGATCGCCGGGCCGACCGCCAGCGGCAAATCCGCGCTGGCGCTGGAAGTCGCGCGGGTGCAGGGCGGCGTGGTGGTGAATGCCGATGCGCTTCAGGTCTATGAGTGCTGGCGGTTGCTGACCGCCCGCCCCTCGCCTGAGGAAGAAGCGCAGGCGCCACATGCGCTTTACGGCCATATCGGGCGCGACACGCCCTATTCCGTCGGTCACTGGCTGCGCGAGGTGGCAGCAGTGCTGCACAGCGGCCAGCGCCCCATCATCGTTGGCGGCACCGGGCTTTATTTCATGGCACTGACCGAGGGGCTGGCGGAAATCCCGCCGATCCCGCCCGAGGTGCGGGCCGAAGCGGATGCCCTGCGCACCACCGATCCCGCCACTATGATCGCAACACTGGACCCCGCGACCGTGGCAAAAACCGATCTGAACAACCTCGCCCGCGTCCAGCGCGCTTGGGAGGTGCTGCGCAGCACGGGCCGCGGCCTCGCCGACTGGCAGCGCGACACGCCGCCGCCGCTTTTGCCCCGCATCGCCTGTGCCGCCTTTGTATTTCGCCCCGACCCCGACTGGCTGAACGCCCGCATCGACCTGCGCTTTGACCGGATGATGGCCGCAGGCGCGCTGGAGGAAGCCCGCGCCGAACTGCCGTTCTGGGACCCCGCGCGCCCTTCGGCCCGCGCCATCGGCGCCCCAGAGCTTGTGGCTCATCTGCGGGGGGAAATGCCGCTGGAACAGGCGGTTGCGGCAGCGAAGCTGGCTTCGCGCCAATATGCCAAGCGTCAGCGCACATGGTTCCGCGCCCGGATGTCGGACTGGACGACGATCCGTCTGCCCTGACGTTAAGAACGTCGGTTATCCACAGGGCATTGCTGACTTTTCGTCACATTTAACCAGCCAGCGGCGCAAATCGGCCGCCGCTGCCATCTTTTTGCTTGGGTCTTGCGGCACAGGCTGCTTATCTGGGCCGGTCATCGAGTGTTCCGTTGCCCGTGCCTGCCACCCGAACCCGAAAGACCCTGCGGAATGGACGATCTGAGCGCGCTGAAATCCCTTCGCCTTGTGGCGATTCCCCGTCTGGCCGCCGGTGGCCGCTGGCGGGTCGAGGCGATGCGCGCCTATTCCGAATCCTGCCTTCTGTGGTTCACCAAGGGCCAGGGGCGCATCACCATTGCCGGTGTGACACGCGGTTATACCGCTCATAACGCCATCTTCATTCCGCCCGGCGTCATGCATGGATTCGAGGTCGGACCGCAGGTTTTTGGCACCGCTGTGTTTTTCGGGCGCGATTGCCCGGTGCCCCTGCCGAAAGACCCACAGCACCTGCGTATCCGCGAAACCTTTGCCGCGCAGGAACTGAACGTTACGCTGGATGCGATCCTGCGCGAAATGGATGCCGACACTCCCGCCCATGACCGGGCGACACTGGCGCATCTGGGGCTTCTGGGGGTCTGGCTGGAACGCCAGATCGCCCGCGCGGCGCCGGAACAACAGAAACCCGATGCCGCAAAGCGGCTCGTTGCACGCTACACTGCGCTGCTGGAACGCGAGTTCCGCTCTGGCATGGGCGTTGCTGATTTCGCGGCAAAGCTGGGCGTGACGCCGACGCATCTGACGCGCTGCTGCAAGCTGGCCTGCGGCCGTCCGGCATCGGCCCTGCTGCACGACCGGCTGATCTTCGAGGCCCGGCGCCTGTTGTCGGAAACCGACCTGCCGGTGAACCTGATCGCGGGCAGCCTCGGCTTCACCTCGGCCGCCTATTTCACCCGCGCCTTCCAGCACCAGACTGGCAAATCCCCCACCGCCTTCCGCCGCGCGGGCTGATCCTTTCCCCGGCTGGCCACAGGGCGATTCCGTTTTAACGGAATCGTCTTGTAATTTTAAATCGCTTTTTACGCCTATTTTCCGGGATTCCGTCCATTTCCGGTAGAATTATGTCGCAAAATTGCTTTGGCTTGCCGAAAGCGGGCGTTGACGTCCGGTCCAAAAAGGGCACGATAGTCCTTGTGAAACTCCGATGTGGCCGACCGTGGCACCCGAGGGTGCGACCGGCCACATGGCTATCGCCGCATAAAGACAACCAAAATACCTGTCAGGGAGTAGAGAATGATCCATACCAAACCTATCGCCGTTCACCCCGCCGCCCCGGCCTATGCCGAGGAAGTGCGCGCGGGCAGCCTGAGCCGGCGCGAATTCCTGACCCGCACCACCGCACTGGGGGTATCCGCGACTGCGGCCTATGGTCTGCTGGGTCTGGCGGCGCCGACCCCGGCGCTGGCGCAGGAAACTCCGGTCATGGGCGGCACGCTGCGCATGAACATGGAAACCCGCGCGATGAAAGACCCGCGCACCTGGGACTGGTCGGAGCTGGCGAATTTCGGGCGCGGCTGGCTGGAATATCTGGTGCAGTACAACAGCGACGGCACCTTCGAGGGGCGCCTGCTGGAAAGCTGGACCGCCAATGACGACGCCACCGAATACACGCTGAACGTTCGCAAGGGCGTGACCTGGAATAACGGTGACGAATTCACCGCCGAGGATGTGGTTCACAATATTGACCGCTGGTGCGATGCCGGTGTCGAGGGCAATTCGATGGCCGCGCGCATGGGCGGGCTGGTCGACGAGGCCACCAAGAAGATGCGCGATGGCGCGGTGACGGCGGTCGACAGCCACACCGTCAAACTGATGCTGCCCGCACCCGACATCTCGATCATCGCGGGCTTCGCCGATTATCCGGCGGCCGTGGTTCACAAATCCTATGACAACGGCGACCCGACCGCGAACCCGATCGGCACCGGCCCCTACAAGCCCGAGGCCAACGAGGTCGGCGTCAAGCAGATCCTCGTGAAGAACACCGATCACAAATGGTGGGGCGAAGGTGCTTATCTGGACCGGATCGAGTATATCGACTACGGCACCGATCCGGCTGCCGTCGTGGCCGCCGCAGAGGCAGGCGAGATCGACGCGACTTACCGGACCGAGGGCGATTTCGTCGCCGTCTTCGACGGTCTGGGCTGGGAGAAATCCGAGGCGCTGACCGCCGGTACGCTGGCCGTGCGCTTCCACCACGCCGCCGCGCCCTATGACAATGTCGAAGTGCGCAAGGCGCTGCAACTCGCCGTCGACAACAATGTGGTGCTGGAGCTTGGCTATGCCGGTCTGGGTCAGGTGGCGGAAAACCACCACGTCTGCCCGATCCACCCGGAATACGCCCAGCTGCCGCCGCTGACCGTCGACCCGGCCAAGGCGAAAGAGAACCTCGCCGCCGCAGGCCATGCCGATACGGAATTCGAGCTCATCTCGCTGGATGACAACTGGCAGTCGGCCTCCTGCGACGCCGTGGCCGCGCAGCTGCGAGATGCCGGGATCAACGTCAAGCGGACCATCCTGCCCGGCTCGACCTTCTGGAACGACTGGCTGAAGTATCCGTTCTCGGCAACCGAATGGAACATGCGTCCGCTCGGCGTGCAGATCCTGCAACTCGCCTACAAGACGGGCGTGGCCTGGAACGAGACTGCCTTCTCCAACGCCGAATTCGACGAAAAGCTGAGCGAGGCGCTGGCGATCGCCGATGCCGACAAGCGGCGTGAGGTGATGAAGCGGCTGGAAGAGATCATGCAGGAACAGGGTGTGCTGATCCAGCCCTACTGGCGCTCGCTGTTCCGTCACATGACCGACAAGGTGCGCGGCTGCGAGATGCATCCGACCTTCGAGCATCATCACTACAAATGGTGGCTGGCGGCCTGATCGCCGGACCGGGGCGCGCCGCAATGGCGCGCCCTTCTTTCCTCATACGGGCCACCCGCCCGCGCCCTGAAGCCTGCCGCCCGGAAAGGCCCGTGCCGCCATGGCCAAATTCCTGTTTCGACGCCTGTTCACGATGATCGCCACGGCTCTGTGCCTGACCTTCATTGTGTTCTACCTGACCAACCTGCCCCCAAACCTTGAGAAGATCGCCAAATCCGAGGCCGGATCGCGGATTTCCGATGCCGAGGTGGAAAGCTGGCTGCAAAAGAACGGCTATGCGCAGCCGCTTCTGGGCCGCTACGGTGAATGGCTGGGCGTGCTGCCCGGCTGGACCGCCACCGCCGCCGATGGCAAGGTCACTGGCCGCTGCATCGCCAGAGGGGCGGACCCGGCCGCCGCGCCACGGTTCTGCGGCGTGCTGCAAGGCAACTGGGGCTGGTCCAACGTCTTCAAGGAGCCGGTATCGCAGATCATCGCCACCCGCCTGTCGCTGACCGGCTGGCTGATGCTGTCGGTCATGGCGCTGATGGTGCCGGTCGCGCTGCTGATCGGGGTGCTGGCGGGGATGCGCGAGGGATCGAAGCTTGACCGCACGCTGTCCACCTTCTCCATCGCCACCACGGCGACGCCGGAATATGTGTCGGGCGTTCTGTTCATCACCATCTTCGCGTCTTCGATGACCGGGCTGAAATGGTTCAAAGGCTCGGCCACGTCGGCGATGGACGATATCACCTTTGAAAACTTCTTTCTGCCGGTGCTGACCATCGCGCTGTACGGCATCGGCTATATCGCCCGCATGACCCGCGCCAGCATGACCGAGGTGATGACCGCGCAATATATCCGTACTGCGCTGCTGAAGGGCGTGAGCTTCCGTCAGGTCGTGCTGCGCCACGCGCTGCGCAATGCACTGATCGCGCCCTTCACCGTCATCATGCTGCAATTCCCCTGGCTCCTGAACGGTGTCGTGATCGTGGAAACCCTGTTCAACTACAAGGGCTTCGGCTGGACGCTGGTGCAGGCTGCGGGCAACAACGACATCGACCTGCTGCTGGGCTGTTCCGTGGTCGCC
Organism: Gemmobacter sp. LW-1; assembly: GCF_001303875.1. NCBI lineage: Bacteria > Pseudomonadati > Pseudomonadota > Alphaproteobacteria > Rhodobacterales > Paracoccaceae > Gemmobacter > Gemmobacter sp. LW-1. The sequence continues at coordinate 22,245 of NZ_LJSC01000008.1, forward strand.
GTCGCCGTCGTGCTGATCACCCAGCTTATTTCCGATGTCGGCTATGCCTGGCTCAACCCCCGCATCCGGCTGTCGTGAGGAGCTGATCTGATGGACGCACTCGGCTTCACCCAGATCCTCGTGACGATGATCGGCCGCTTCTGGCCGGTCTGGATCGCGCTGGCCCTGACCTTCGCCCTTTCGATCAGCTTCAAGCGGCGGCTTGGCCTTTACGGCCGCCTGTTCGACAGCCCCATCGGCATGACCGGCTTCGCGCTGGTGATGTTCTGGGTTTTCACCGCTCTGTTCGCCAATATCGTCGCCACCCATGATCCGCTGGCGCAAATTTCCGGCATGAAGAACGCCCTGCCCGGCAGCCCGCTGAAAAGCCCGGTCGAGGGCATCTATGCTCATTATCTGCTGGGCGGTGACAACCTCGCGCGCGATGTATTTTCACGCATGGTGGTCGGTGCGCGCTCGGTGCTGACCATCGCGCCCGCCGCCACCGCCTTCGCCTTCATGGCGGGGATCACGCTGGGCCTGCCTGCCGGATATTTCGGCGGGCGGCTCGATACCGGGCTCAGCTTCGTGGCGAACCTCGTGCTGGCCTTCCCGGTGATCCTGATGTTCTACCTGCTGGTCACCCCGGAAATCCGCGAGACCGGGCCGCTGCTGCTGGGTTGGCGCGCCTCGATCCCCAATGTGATGGCGGCAATCCTGTTCGCCTTCCCGATCCTGTTCCTCTGCATCCTGTGGAACGCGCGTTTCTTCACCACCCCCGCGCGGCGCAACCTCTATGTCGGCATCACGCTGGTGCTGGGTCTCTGGATCTATGCGGGCCTTGCCTTCCGGGCCGACCCGTTCGGTCTCTGGATCATGGAGCCGAACCTGCTGAACGTCTTCGTCTCGGTCGTGTTCGTGAACGCCCCCACCGTGTTCCGCATCGTGCGCGGCATCACCATGGACCTGAAATCCCGCGATTACGTCGCCGCAGCCCAGACCCGCGGCGAAGGCCCGTGGTATATCATGCTGTGGGAAGTGCTGCCCAATGCGCGCGGGCCGCTGATCGTCGATTTCTGCCTGCGGATCGGCTATACCACCATCCTGCTCGGCACACTGGGCTTTTTCGGCCTTGGCGTCAGCCCGGAAAGCCCGGACTGGGGGTCCACCATCAATGCGGGGCGCAAACTGCTGTCGATCTTCCCGGTCCCCGCACTGGTCCCCGCCGTCGCCCTGATGAGCCTCGTGCTGGGTCTGAACCTGCTGGCCGACGGCCTGCGCGAAGAAAGCCTGAAGGATTGATGCGATGACACGTTCAGACTGGACCCCGGATCAACCCATCCTTGAAATCGAGAACCTCTCGATCTCCTTCTTCACGCGGCTGCGCGAAATCCCGGCGGTGATGGATTTCTCCTGCACCGTCCTGCCGGGCGAGGCGATGGGGCTGGTCGGCGAAAGCGGTTGCGGCAAGTCGACCGTGGCGCTCGCCGTCATGCGGTATCTGGGCAAGAACGGTCGCATCACCGGCGGCTCGATCCGCTTCAAGGGCCGCGACCTGACGCAGATGTCGGATGACGAGCTGCGCCGCATCCGTGGCTCGGAAATAGCGATGATCTATCAGGAACCGATGGCCTCGCTGAACCCCGCCATGCGGATCGGCGCACAACTGGCCGAGGTGCCGATGATCCATCGCGGCATGGCAAAGGCCGAGGCCTGGGCGCTGGCCCGCCAGATCGTCGCCGATGTGCGCCTGCCCGACCCCGACCGCATCCTGCAAGCCTATCCGCATCAGCTGTCGGGCGGGCAGCAGCAGCGTATCGTCATCGCCATGGCGCTGATGTCGAAACCAGCGCTGCTGATCCTTGACGAGCCGACCACGGCGCTGGATGTGACGGTGGAGGCCGGGATTGTCGATCTGGTCAAGGAACTGGCCGAAAAATACGGCACTTCCATGCTGTTCATCAGCCACAACCTTGGTCTGGTGATGGAGGTCTGCGACCGCCTGACCGTGATGTATTCCGGCGAGGCCGTGGAAACCGGCAGCGTGGCCGAGGTCTTTGACCGCATGCGCCATCCCTATACGCAGGCGCTGTTCCGCTCGATCCCGCTGCCCGGCGCCGACAAGAACAGCCGTCCGCTGGTCGCCATCCCCGGCAACTTCCCCTTGCCGCATGAAAGACCGAAAGGCTGCAACTTCGGGCCGCGCTGCGATTACTTCGCGGAAGGCCGCTGCAATGCGGGCGACATCGCGATGGCCGAGGTTGGGCCCCGCCACGAAAGCCGGTGCCTGCGGGTGAACGAAATCGACTGGTCCGCGCCGCCGGTCGCCAAGGCAACGCAGGGCAAGGCCGAGATTGGCGAAGTGGTCTTGCGCATGGAAGACCTGCGCAAATATTACGAGGTCACCGGCGGTGGCGTCTTCGGTGGCGGCCCGGCCAAGGTGGTGAAGGCCAATGAAACGCTCAGCTTCGAGGCCCGCGCAGGCGAAACGCTGGCCATCGTGGGCGAATCCGGTTGCGGCAAATCCACCTTCGCCAAGGTGCTGATGGGGCTGGAAACCGCGACCAGCGGCAAGATCATGCTCTATGACCGCGACATCCAGAATACCCCCATCGAGAAACGCAACACCGATACCGTTTCAGGCGTGCAGATGGTGTTCCAGAACCCGTTCGACACGCTCAACCCCTCGATGACCGTCGGCCGCCAGATCATCCGCGCGCTGGAAATCTTTGGTCAGGGCGCGTCAGACGAAGACCGGCGCGAGCGCATGTTGCAGTTGCTGGATCTGGTGAAACTGCCGCGTGCCTTTGCCGACCGCATGCCGCGCCAGTTGTCGGGCGGGCAGAAACAGCGTGTCGGTATCGCCCGTGCCTTCGCGGGGGGCGCCAAGGTGGTGGTGGCGGATGAACCCGTCTCGGCGCTGGACGTATCGGTGCAGGCCGCCGTGACCGACCTTCTGATGGACATTCAGCGCGAGAATGGAACGACGCTGCTGTTCATCAGCCACGACCTGTCGATCGTGCGTTACCTGTCGGACCGGGTGATGGTGATGTATCTCGGCCATGTGGTCGAACTGGGCACCACCGATCAGGTGTTCCAGCCGCCCTACCACCCCTATACCGAGGCGCTGCTGTCGGCCGTGCCCATTGCCGACACCCATGTGCAGAAGAAACGCATCGTGCTGGAGGGGGATATTCCTTCGGCCATGAACCCGCCGCCGGGTTGCCCGTTCCAGACACGCTGCCGCTGGAAATCGCAGGTGCCGGGCGGGCTGTGCGAACGCGAGGTGCCGCCAGTCCGGCATCTGGCGGGCGGGCATCAGATCAAGTGCCACCTGTCGGACGAAGCCCTGACCACGATGGAGCCGGTCATCAAGATCGCCGCCGAATAGGCGGCGATCCGGGCCGGGTTAGTCTTTCTTCTTGTCCAGATGCTTGCGCAGGCGCGAGGGCGTGCCCCAGTTCTTTTTGTCACGGTAGGGGTTTTTGTCACCCTGACCGCGGAACGTCACCCGGATCGGCGTGCCCGGCATATCGAAATGGTCGCGCAGACCATTGACCAGATAACGGCGATAGCTTTCGGGCATCAGATCGGGATGTGAACACATCACCACGAAGCCCGGCGGCCGGGTCTTCACCTGCGTCATGTAGCGCAGCTTGATGCGCTTGCCACCCGGTGCCGGCGGCGGATGCGCCTCGGTCATGGCGCCCAGCCACGAGTTCAGCCGCGCGGTGGTGATCCGGCGGTTCCAGACGTCATGCGCCTTCAGGATCGCGGCATGCAGCCGGTCCAGCCCGCGGCCGGTCTTGGCCGAAACCGTCACCAGCGGCGCCCCCCGCAGCTGCGGCAGCAGGCGGTCGAACATCTCTTTCAGCTCAGCCAGCTTTTCCTGCTTTTCGCCTTCCAGATCCCATTTGTTCACCGCCACCACGACGGCGCGACCCTCGGTTTCCGCGAAATCGGCGATGCGCAGATCCTGTTGCTCGAACGGGATTTCCACATCCAGCAGCACCACCACAACCTCGGCAAAGCGCACGGCGCGCAGCCCGTCGGCCACAGACAGCTTTTCGACCTTGTCAACGACCTTGGCCTTCTTGCGCATGCCCGCCGTATCGAAGATGCGCGTGGGCGTGCCCATCCACTCGCTCCGCACGGAAATCGCATCGCGGGTGATCCCGGCCTCCGGCCCGGTGAGCAGGCGGTCCTCGCCGATGATCTTGTTGATCAGCGTCGATTTGCCCGCATTCGGGCGCCCGATGACCGCGATCTGAAGCGGGTGGCGCGCGGTCGGCTTGTGAGCGTCTTCATCTGCCTCAAGCTCTGCCTCGTCTTCCGATACATCGACATCGACGATGGGCGCATCCTGCGCGGCGCGTTCTTCGAACTCTTCGCTGACCGGACGCAGGATGTGATAAAGATCTTCCATCCCCTCGCCATGCTCGGCAGAAAGCCGCACCGGCTCGCCCAGGCCAAGGCTGAACGCCTCCAGCGCGCCCGCATCGCCCGCCTTGCCCTCGGCCTTGTTCACGCCAAGGATGACGCGGGCATTCTTGCGGCGCAGGATGTCGGCAAACACCTCGTCGGACGGTGTGACACCGACCCGCCCGTCTATGAGGAACAGGCAGACATCGGCCAGTTCCACCGCCCGTTCGGTGAGCCGCCGCATGCGGCCTTGCAGGCTGTCATCCGTCACCTCCTCCAGACCGGCTGTGTCAATCACGGTAAAGCGCAGGTCAAACAGCCGCGCATCGCCTTCGCGCAGGTCGCGGGTGACGCCGGGCTGGTCATCGACCAGCGCCAGCTTCTTGCCGACGAGACGGTTGAACAGGGTCGATTTGCCCACATTCGGGCGGCCGACAACGGCGAGCGTAAAGGTCATCCTGCCCTCCGGGGGCGTGTCACGGGCAAAGCCCGGTTGAAACCGAAGAGGGGCCGATACACCGGATCGGCGTCAACGGAAAGCGTGAAGTTGCCCGTTGCCCCCGACGACGAACAGCATTCCCCCCGCCAGCGCGGGCTGAGCCGCCGCCCCGCCGGGGATTGGTGCGGTGGCAACCAGTGTGCCGTCAGTGGGGGAAAACAGCCGCAGCAGCCCGTCGCCCGAGGCAACGGCGATGCGCCCGCCCGCCAGCACCGGCCCGTAATGCGCGGTGATGGCCTTTTGCTTGCGCGGGTTTTCCTTGTCGAAATAGGGCATCGGAACCGACCACAGGATATCCCCTGTCGCGGCGTCCAGACGCACCAGCTGCGCCTCGTCATTCACGAGGAACAGCGAACCGCCCGCCACGACCACCGGCCCCAGCGCGCCCTCGGGCGCCGTCCATTTGGTTTCGCCCGAAGCGGCATCCAGCGCATAGGTCCGCCCGGCGGCATTGCCGACATAGACGGTCTGGCCCGAAATCACCGGATCGCCGGTGATGTCGGTGACGATGCCATAGGCGCGGCCAAGACGCTGGCCGACCACGGCGGCGCCCCAGGTCTTGATCCCCGCATCCTTCAGCACCGCGATCATCTCGCCCGAGACAGTCGGCACCAGAACGGTGCGGTCGGCAATGGCCGGGCCTGCGGTGCCCGTCATGCCAGTCACCCCCGGCGTGCCCGGCACTTCCCAGCGCACCTTGCCGTCGGAAACCGCCACAGCCCAGGCGGCACTGTCGCGGCCCGCCACATAGACGGTATCGCCGTCCACAGCCGGGGCCCCCGCCACGGCGGCACCAAGGCGCTGGCGCCAGATCACACGGCCAGTGCCCGCATCAACCGAAATCAGCTCGCCATAGCTGGTGGCGATGAACACGCGGCCATTGCCATAGGCCAGACCGCCGCCCGAAATCTCGCTCGCGCGGTCGCCTTCGGGCGTCAGATCGGTGGTCCAGACCGGCGCCCCGCCCAGCGAGGTCGCCTGCAACCCCATGCGGGAATCCAGCGTATAGACCTTGCCGCCGCCAATCACCGGCGCGGCCGAGATGCGGTTGCGCCGGCTGTTGGCCTTGCCGATATTCGCCGACCACACCAGTTGCGGCGCGGCGCTCAGCGCGCCATGCGGCGCAAGGTGGCGGGCATTGCCCCCCCGGTGCGACCATTCCGCATTCGCCTGCGCGGCGGGCAACGCGATCGGCACCGATCTGTTGGCGATCTTGCCCGAGGTATCGACCGGATTGGGCCGCTCCGCCGTCGGAATGCTGGCCTCCAGATCGGCGCGGGTGCCAAAGCGCTCGCCCGGCAGGATCACCTCTTTCTCGCAGGCGGCAAGCAGCGCAACGAGGGCAAGGCCGGAGACGGCGGGTCTGATGAAGGTCACGGAGTCTCTCCCGTTGCAACGTCTTGGCTTGCGGGCGCAGGTCAGCCCTGCGCCGGATCGCCCCCGAGGGCCACAATCATCTGCGAGGCGCGGTTGCGCAAGCCCCCCGGCGCCTCCTGATCCTGCGTCAGCGCGCGCAGGGCGGTGATCGCCTCATCCTTGCGGCCTTCCTCGATCAGCAGATAGGCAAGCTGTTCCGCCGCCATGGTCCGGTAAGGACGGCCCGGCTGGGCCAGCGGTTCCAGCGCGGCGCGGCGATCTGCCAGCGGTGCCTCGGCGCCTTGCAGGATCACGCGGCGCAGCACGGCCAGATCGCGCCAGACCGGCGGCAGCGTTGCGTCCGCCTCGACCGCAGCCAGCGCCTGCAATGCACCCGCCCGGTCCTTGACCGGATCGGAGGACAGCAGCAGACCCTTCAGCGCCACCTGGTCGCCCTTTGCCTCGACGGCAGAAAGCGCGGCAATCCGCGCCTCGGGCGTATCAGCATCCAGCGCGCCCAGCAGCGCATCGCCAAAGGCGCGCGCCTGCGACTGCGCGCGGGCCTTCTGCCATTCGGTCCAGGCCGCACCGCCAACGATCAGCAAGACCAGCAGGACACCGATCCAGCCGTATTTGCGGAACATCGCGAACAGCTTGTCGCGGCGAACCTCTTCGGTCACCTCGTCAATGAAGCTTTCGGGGTTGCTCAATGGGTCTCTCCCGGAATTTTCCCTGTCTTACACGCAAGGAAGCGGATTTGCCAAGCCCCGCGCCGGGATCGGTGCCCGCGGGCAGACCACCCGCCCCCCGGTTTCCGGCCTGACCCCAAACCGTGCCGGTTTCGCCAATAATTGACCACAATCCCCGGCAATTGTCGGCCCAAGTGAAATTAGCCTGCCCAGCGGAGTGCGGCCATGGACGTGTATATGGCAATGTATGTCGGTCTCTTCATGCTCTTTCTGGGCTATGAAGCCGATTGGTTTGGCAGCTCCAGCGGCTCGGATGACGAGGCGCCGGAACCCGACCCGGATACCGAAAACCCGCTGTATATCGCTGATGATTACACCGACGAGGTTCAGGGCACCGCAGAGGATGACAATCTGAGCGCGGACGAGCAGGAATCGCTCGCCTGGTTCCTGAATGCGGGCAATGACACGCTCGATGCCTCGACGGGCAATGACTATGCCAATGCCGGTGCAGGCGACGATCATCTGATGATGCGTGAGGGCGATGACATTGCCATCGGCGGCGAGGGCAATGACACGATTGATGCCGGGATCGGACATGACATCGTGCTGGGCGGCCTGGGCAATGATTACATCCACGGCAACGGCGGACAGGATTCGCTGGCTGGTCAGGAAGGAGACGACACCGTTCTGGGCGGCACCGGCTCTGACGAGGTTTATGGCGGCGAAGGCAATGATTACCTGTCCGGCAAGGACTTCGACTCCAGCCAGAACGGCCATGCCACGATGATCGACGGCTTCGATTCGCTGTTCGGCGGCGCGGGCAACGATACGCTGCTGATGGGTGCGGGTGATCAGGGCACCGGCGGCGAGGGGGATGACCTGTTCCAGCTCGACAATCGCGAGGATGGCTTCGGACAGATTTCGCAGGTGCATGACTTCGGGTCGGGTGATCAGATCGAACTGCTCTATCGCCCCGAATACGACACTGACGGCAACGAGGTCGCCCCGAACATCTCGGTCACCGCCAATGACGAGGGAACTGCGGGCATCATCCGCTTCAACGATGTGGTGGTGGCCGAGGTGATCGGTGGCCAGCATCTGACCACCGACGATCTTGTCCTGAAACCGGAATCCGAAGACGCCTGAGCCTCAGGCGGCTTCGGCCTCGTCCTCGGCGGCCTGCCGCGCCCACATGGCAGCATAGCGGCCGCCCCGCGCCAGCAGCGCCTCATGCGTGCCTTCCTCGATCACACGGCCCGCTTCCAGCACGACGATACGGTCGCTGTCCGCGATGGTGGACAGCCGGTGTGCGATGGTGATGACCGTGCGCCCCTGCCCCATTTCATGCAGGCTTTGCTGGATGTCGCTTTCGGTCTGGGTATCCAGCGCCGAGGTCGCCTCGTCCAGCAGCAGGATCGGCGGGTTCTTCAGCAGGGTGCGGGCAATGCCCACGCGCTGTTTTTCCCCGCCCGACAGCTTCAGCCCGCGTTCCCCCACCGTGGTGTCATAGCCATCGGGCAGCGACAGGATGAAATCGTGGATCTTCGCGGCCCGGGCGGCAGCCTCCACCTCGGCCCGGCTGGCCTCGGGGCGGCCATAGGCGATGTTGTAATAGATCGTATCGTTGAACAGCACAGTATCCTGCGGCACCACACCAATGGCGGCGTGCAGGCTGTCCTGCGTGATGTCACGCAGGTCCTGCCCGTCAATCGTTACCCGCCCGCCAGTCACGTCGTAGAAGCGGAACAGCAGCCGCCCGATGGTGGATTTACCCGACCCCGACGGCCCGACCAGCGCGATGGTCTGCCCGGCCGGAATGTCGATATCGACGCCTTTCAGGATCGGCCGCTCGCTGTCATAGGCGAATTGAACGCCCTCAAACCTGACATGCCCGCCCGCGACCGCCAGCGGCGTCGCCTGCGGCGCATCCACGATCTCGGCCGGTTGCGCCAGCAGGCCGAACATCTGCCCCATATCGACCAGCGCCTGCCGGATCTCGCGGTAGACCGTGCCAAGGAAGTTCAGCGGCATGGTGATCTGGATCATGTAGGCGTTGACCATGACGAAATCGCCCACCGTCAGCAGCTTGGCCTGAACCCCCATCGCCGCCATCACCATCACCGCCACCAGCCCGGTGGTGATGATCAGCGACTGCCCGGCATTCAGGAAGCTGAGCGATTGCCCGGTCTTCACCGCGGCTGTTTCATACCCCTCCATCGCGCTGTCATAGCGCGCGGCCTCGCGCTTCGCGGCACCGAAATAGCGCACCGTTTCGAAGTTCAGAAGCGAGTCGATGGCCTTCTGATTGGCGTCATTGTCCTGATCATTCATCTTGCGACGGATCTGCACCCGCCATTCGGTGACCTTGAAAGTGAAAGCGACGTAAAGCGCCACGGTCACGATAACCACGGCCATATATTGCCAGCCAAAGGCGACCCAGAAGATCACCGCCACCATGCTCAGTTCCAGGATCAGCGGCCCGATGGAAAACAGCATGAAGCGTAGCAGGAAATCGACGCCCTTCACCCCGCGCTCGATGATCCGGCTCAGACCGCCGGTCTTGCGCGTGATGTGATAGCGCAGCGACAGCGCGTGGATATGGGTGAAGGTCTCCAGCGCCAGCTTGCGCAGCGCGCGCTGACCGACCTTGACGAATACCGCGTCGCGCAATTCGCCAAAGACCACCGCACCAAAGCGGGCAAGGCCATAGGCCACCGTCATCCCCACCGCCGTCAGCCCGACCAGCAGCGCGGGCGGCGGCGCGTCACCAGCCAGCGCATCCACCGCCGCCTTATAGAAGAACGGGGTCGAGACAGAGATGATCTTGGCGACAAACAGCATCACCATGGCGATGACCACGCGCTGTTTCACCCACGGCTCGTTGTCGGGCCAAAGGTAGGGCGCTACGCGGCGCAGGGTGGTCCAGCCCGAAGTCGAGGGCGTCTCGGCATCGCTGGAGGTCAGGGAATCGGAGGGTCGGCGCATCGTAAATCCTTGCCCGTGCGGCCTGCCCTGATGGTTGATCGGGCGGCCCTGACGGGCTATGCAGGGTGAATTCAACGTTTCACGAGTAGTTGAAGGATGGAGCGAAGTAAAGTCCTCTCGGCCCTGTCAGCGCTGGCGCATGAAAGCCGGCTGGACCTCGTGCGCCTTCTGGTGCCACGCGGCGACGAGGGCATGGCGGCGGGTGACATCGCACGCACGCTGGGGCTATCGGCCTCGCGCCTGTCCTTCCATCTGTCGGCGCTGGAACAGGCCGGGCTGATCCGCTCGCGCCGGGTGTCGCGCAATGTGATCTACAGCGCCGACCTGTCAGGGATCGGCGGGGCGATTTCCTATCTGCTGGCCGATTGCTGCATGGATCATCCGCAGGTTCTGGCCTGCTGCGGCGCCTCGGCCCGCCATGCGCTGCATCGCGTGGCCGAAGGGGACGCCGCGCCCCGGATCACTGATCCGGAATCAGGAACACCTGACCCGGATAGATGAGGTCCGGGTTGCGGATCTGATCCTTGTTGGCATCGAAGACCTTCACATACAGCACGCCGTCGCCAAAATTTTCGCGCGCGATGCGCCACAGCGTGAAGCCTGGCTGCACCGTTACGCTGACCGGCCGCAGCGGCTTGCCCGCCTCGTCCTGCGTCAGATCCAGGCGGCGCGTGCCCGGCA